>WQSH01000032.1 GCA_009787995.1 Oscillospiraceae bacterium | reverse complement strand
GCTGGAATCAAGGCAGAGAAACTTGTTCGCAGATTCAAGCCAGACGCAGTGATAGGAACTGGCGGGTACATTTGTTACCCGATTTTGAAAAAAGCGGCTCAAATGGGAATACCAACGGTAATTCATGGTTCTGACGCCGTGCCGGGACTTACGACAAAGATGCTAAGTGCAACAGTTGATAAGGTGCTTGTGTCCTTTCCAGGAGTAGAAAAACAATATAGAAAACCGGAAAAGGTGTTTTTCACCGGAACACCTGTAAGGGCTGAGTTTGATTTTTCTCTTGGCGAGCAAGTGCGTGCGAGCAAAAGCGGCAAGCCGCTGGTCGTTTCCTTTTGGGGCTCGCTGGGAGCGGCGCATATGAATGAGGTGATTGCTGGAATGATTTTGAAAAATGCTAAAAGTGAGGAATTTGACCACATTCATGCAACGGGCAAATCTGGCGGTGTCGAGGGGATGAAGAGTTGTCTCCGGAGAATCGGCATGGAGGGTGACTTGCCGCAGGGCATAGAAATTAGGGAGTACATTGAGGATATGCCGACAGCGATGGCGACGGCAGACCTGATTCTATGCCGTGCGGGGGCATCCACTATAGCCGAATTGACTGTGCTGGGCAAACCTGCAATCCTGGTGCCATCGCCCAACGTAACAAATAATCATCAAGAGCCAAATGCAATGCAATTGCACAAATCGGGCGGTGCGGTCATGATGCTGGAGAAGGACTGCACAGGAGAGGTTTTGTTTAAGCTTGTGACCGGGCTGCTAGGCGATAAGGACAGGCTGACTAGAATGGCATATGCACAAAAATCCCTCGCTGCACCAAATGCGGCAGAGAAAATTGTCGATATAGTTCTGGAACTCTGCAATAATTAATTCTAACAGAAGGGAACGTTGGTATGGAATCCAGAAAACAAAGGCGCATAAGCAAGAGTGCTGCAATATATATTCCTATTGGCGTGCTCCTAATTATTCTGTTTACTCTTCTTGGCATCAGTAGTTTCTTGCAAATCATGGATATTCAAGTGGTTGGGGCAATAAGGCATTCCGCAGAAGATATAATTTCTGTGTCAGGGATTTCTGCAGGTGATAACCTGATGTTTTTAGATACTGATACAGCGGAGCGCAGGATAACCACTGCTATGCCTTTTATTAGCGAGGCGTTTATTACGCGTTTGCTGCCGGATAGCATAAAAATTGAGGTAGTGGAAAGTTCGCCTATAGCGGCGGTCGAGTCCAGGGGGGACGTCTATATAATTGATTCTGCTGGCAGAATTCTTGAGCGGACAGACTCCATGCCAAGTGGCCTGATTGTAGTCAGAGGCATCACCCCTATCGAAGGTATCGAGGGGGGGCAGCTACGAGTTGCGCCAGGCGGGGAAACCCAGCTTCAGCACATGAGAGATGTTCTTACGGCATTTATTAGAGAAGATATAGTTGATGATATTTCATATCTTGATGTTACGCACATTGCTCAAATTAATTTTGGTTATCTTGGGCGTTTTAGGGTTATTTTGGGCAGCCCGAGCAATTTGAGGCAAAAGCTTACCTTGTTGCTGGGTGCTGTTGAGGGAGCCGAAGGGATTAATGAAAGGTTCGGAGAAAATGCCATGGGCGACATAGACCTATCCGATCCGGCAGAGGGCGTAAGATTCATTTTGACCTCATAAAATTCCAGGCTGAATATTTTTCAGATATCCAGTGGTGGGTGCGCTCTGCAAATCAAAAAATTACAAAAAATTACATATACTATTGACCTGAGAGGAAAATAAGGATACAATGTAGTGTGATATGCGGAGTTACAGCTTAATTCTATTTAACGGAGGGTTTGGAACATGTCGTTTTCAATGGAAAGCGGTCCTGACAATGTTGTGGTAATCAAGGTTGCCGGAGTAGGGGGCGCAGGGAATAACGTTGTCAATAGAATGGTATCCGCAGGTACGCAGGGGGTGGAGTTCATTGCGGTCAACACGGACAAACCTGCGCTATCGGTTTCGAATGCGGACATCAAGGTCCAAATCGGGGAGAAGCTGACTTTGGGTCAGGGAGCCGGGTCGAATCCGGAAATTGGCAAAAAAGCGGCGGAGGAAAGCCGCAACAATATCGCAAAATGCATTGAAGGTACGGATATGGTCTTTATCGCTGGTGGTATGGGCGGTGGGACGGGCACTGGAGCATCACCCGTTGTCGCCGATATTGCGCGCGAAGGCGGGGCGCTTACCGTAGGTGTGGTCACTAAGCCCTTTAGCTTTGAGGGCAAGCGCAGGATGGAGCAGGCAGAAGAGGGCATAAAGAATCTGCTTGGCAAGGTTGACTCGCTGCTTGTGATTCCTAATGATAGGCTAAAAAATGTTTCCGAGCAAAAACTCACGTTTGCCAATGCCTTTGAGATTGCCGACAGTGTGTTGCACCAGGCTGTTGTCAGCATTTCAGAGTTAATCAAAAATACCGGGTTTATCAATCTTGACTTTGCCGATGTCACTTCGATAATGAAGGACGCAGGATATGCACATATGGGCGTTGGCCATGCGGCAGGGAAGGGCAAGGCAGAGGAGGCGGCTCGCGCCGCGATTACCAGTCCCTTGATGGAGACCTCGATTGACGGTGCTCGAGGCGTGCTTGTAAGCATCACTGGTTCGCTGGATATTGGGTTTGATGATGTTGACGCTGCCGCCAGTTTGGTGACGGAAGCTGCGCATCCGGATGCGAATATAATTTTTGGCGCCTCGTTCGATGAGGATATGGAAGACGAGATTAGGGTCGTGGTCATTGCTACCAGGTTTGAAGACAAGGCAAAGGCCGTCCCGCCTCCCCCCAGCATGGAGAGGAGGCCGGAAATTCTAACTGAAAGAGTAATAAACAAGGATTTGGACGAAACCTTCAAGCCAGCGGCAGCAGAGCCGGCGCCTGCGCCACCACCGCCTCCGCCGGAGGAGGATCCCTTCGATACTATATTTAAGATATTTAATTCCAAATAGACTGGTTTTGCTCATGAAAGCGGCGAGGTAACAACCTCGCCGCTGTAGTTTTATTGGTTGGACAGCCAGCTTTCAAAGCTTGCTTTTTCGCTTTCCCAGCGGTCTGATGGATAGCTTACTTTTATGGTCGCTGCTTTCAGGAGTCCTTTGACATTCACGCCATTCCTGTCTGCCGTGAATAGCGGACGGCGGTATTTGTGGTGCTCTTTTATTTCCCAGCCTTCGAGCAATGCTATGAAGCTATGCCCCTCGATTGTCAGGCGGTATTCGTAGCTCTGGCTGTCGGCAAAGCAATTTTCTGTTTTTGTCACTTCAAACTGCATTGGCAATGTCCTTTACGGCATCGACTACTGCGTCGATTTCCTCCATGGTGGTAAAACGAGACATTGAAAACCTGACCGTGCCTTCATTCCGGCCAAGGCACTCAAACAGAATCGGTGCGCAATGCAGGCCGGTGCGGCATAATATGTCATAGCTCTCTTCCAATATATATCCCACCTCTGCGGGGGACTGTCCGGGGATGTTGAAGCTGACCGTCGGCGTGCATGCGCCACTCGGGATTATCACGTCTGCGCCTGCCTGCGTTAACCTCTGCCTTAGACCGGCCAGCAAATCATCCTGCTTCGCACGGTCAAGCGGGTTTTGCTCCGCCCATTCCAGTGCCGCCAACAGCCCGCAGAAGGACGGCTCGTTGCCCGTGCCTGCCTCTAATCGGGACGGCATATCATCGGGCATAGTTCTTAGGTCGCTGTGTGACCCGGTTCCGCCGATGAGGTGTGGGCTGAGCGTCAGCCCGGGGCGCACGTACAGCCCGCCGGTCCCTTGCGGGCCCAGCAGGTATTTATGCCCCGTAAATGCGAGCATGTCGATATTCCAAGCGTCTGTGCAGATAGGCTCCCAGCCGCAGGTCTGCGAGGCGTCCACCAGGACATCCGCACCCTCTGCTTTTGCCGCTTTTGATAGAGATTGGGCATCATTTACAGCACCGGTAATATTGGACGCATGGGTGAAAACGGCGAGCTTTGGCTTGTACTGCTTTATTGCTTCCTCCCATTTGTCCGTCGGGATGCGCCCCGCTTTGTCAGTATCGAGAAAGACCGCTTTTATCTTGATGCGCCGCTCCAGTTCATATAATGGGCGCAGGACGCTGTTGTGCTCGGACTTTGAGGTGACGACGGCATCCCCCTCTTTGAGAGGGTAGCCGAACAACGCTAAATTCAGCGACCATGTCGCATTTCCGCCAAGTGCGATATGGTCGTGAGCCGCAAGGCCCAGCAGCGCCGCCATTTTCCTGCGCACCTCGCCGAACACGTCAAAACGCTCTATGCCGCCCCTATTGGCGGCGCCCGGCCTGCCGGACAGCGCCTTTGCGACCGCCTCGGCAACGCCGGGGGCCTTAGGCCAGCTAGTAGCAGCATTATTCATATAAATAAAATCGTACATAATACCAACCTCGGGTTATCTAAACAACACCGTTAACTTGCATTATTTCAAGAGCCTTCAAATAAGTCTCTTGCATGATTTTCGGGCAGCGCTCAACCATGTTTGCCATATCCCCATCAATCAGGTCTGTGCAAATCTGGCTGCCATAGGCTGCCCTGAACCAGGCTGTGAGTTCGGATAACATGCTCGTATAAGCAGGGTCTTCCATCTCAAGCTCATCGCCCTTTCCCGAAAAATATGATATGAAGCAACNCCCGCCGGTCAAGGCGCCGCACGGCCCGCTTGTGTCTGAAAGGCCCTTGTTAAGGCCACCGAGAGCGCGGATAAGAGAGGGGTTTTCTTCATCTTCGGACTCAAGGGCATATATCATCGGTATCTGAGCGCATTTAAACCCTTGTGCGACCAATTTCAGCATTCTGTCAAAATCAAAATCCATAATATGGCATAGCCTCCTTCAACGGCTGCTACACAGGATTGTTCCGTATAAATTCGAGCTCTTCCTCAAAGTCCGGGCCGAGGTAATACTTTGGAGGGGTGAGGTCTTCGCCCTTTTGCTTTTTCTCATATGCGGACTTTACTTTGTCGGGAGTTGCGGGCAAATCGTAAATACGCACGCCGCAGGCATTATTTATGGCGTTGATTACTGCCATGTGCCCGGAGCTTTGGAAGTTTTCCGAACAGCCGGAAGAGCCGTGGGGGCCGTGGGGGCGCGGAGTTTCCAGATAGACGACATTAAAATCGTCGGGAATCATGTCTACTGTAGGGATTCCGCAGCCTACCATGCTTCCGTGCTTATCCTCGGCATTGTAGTCTTCCGACAGAGCAAAGCCGATGCTGTGGGACAGCCCGCCATAGGCCTGGCCGTCAACGGAGAGGCGGTTACCGATAGTTCCCACATCCGCCGCACAGGTGTAGCGCAGGACTGTAGTTTTGCCTGTCGCTACATCAACCTCTACCTGAGCCACATTTGCCGCATACATGAACTCGGCGTTGCGGGCGCCTTGCCCGGTGTTTGGGTCAAGTTCCGGATCAAGGTCGGTGCGGTGCATTTGGTCGTAGTGCCCGCGGTGCTTGGTAGGTATTTTTTCAGCAATCATTTCATCGTATGTGCGATAGGTTCCGTCGGGTTTGCGCATTGCGTCCATCAGCTTGTTCGCCGCATCTATCATAGCGTTGCCCGCCATATAGTGCGAGCGGCTGGCGGCTGAAAGGCCGTGGACTGGGGCACGGCCCGTATCGTTTAAGACCAGCCTTACCTTATCCGGACTTAGGTCTATAGGCTTAAATGCCTTGAGAGCGTGGGCCAGCACGCCGATGTCGCCGCCCTGGCCGACGTCTTGCCAGCAGCTATAGCATATGATTGTGTCGTCCGGCGCCAGCTCGACGTCCAGCTCGCAGTCGTCGAAGAGCCCTTTTGTGACGAGGAATCCGCCCATTGAAATGCCAACGCCAACATGCCTGCCTTTCTCCTTTAGTTTTTTTGCTTCTCCTAAATACAGCTCATAGTAGGGCCTGAGCATATCCAAAAGCTTGCGGTAGCTTTCATAATTCAGATATGGCCTGGAGTTTACCGTGGTGTCGCCGGGCTTGGCGAGGTTAATATAGCGGAACTCAAGTGGGTCTATCCCTGCTTTTTCCGCAGCCATGTCAATAAGAGCCTCCGATGTGGTGTATATCTCCGGAGCTCCGAAGCCCCTGTAAGCGACGTTGAAGCCATTGTTTGAAGAGCCTGCGCGGGCAAGCGCTTTGATATTCGGTATATTATAGCCATGAAACCCGATTGAGAAGTAATTGGCAAAGGTGATGCTGGCGACGACGGTATATGCGCCGTGATCCAGCGCAATATCATATTCGACGCCCAGTATTTTGCCGTCTTTGCCGCAGGCGATGCGCCCATTGGCATATGATGCGGCGCGTTTTCCGCTCATGTGGTTAAACTCGTCGTATTTGAGAGTCATTGTGCAAGGCACGCCTAGGTTCTGCACGGCAGTTGCGACAAGCGCATAGGTGTTTGATGCTATTGCATAGCCGAACGAGCCTCCTGCCGGATTGTTGATTATCCTCAGTTTGTCCTCGGGGATGCCGCAGGCGGCGGAAATCTCGTGCAGGGAGTCATGCATCGACTGAGCTTTGCATTGTATTGTGAGTGTGCCGTCGCTCTCGTAGTAGGCTTGCACGGTATCTGGCTCAATAGGCAGATGTGTCTGGCGCGGCGAATGGAAGCTGCCCTCGGCGACTATCGGCGCATTTTCAAAAATCCCTTCGGTGTCCTCGCCCTTTAGAAGCGGGTTTTCCATGTAGAAGTTCGGCAATGTTTCCTGGATTTGGACTGCGTTTGGCATGACTGCCTCGGGGAACGACATATATGACGGCAGTGCTTCATATTCGACTTTCACCATTTTTGCGGCTTCACGCGCAGTCTCTTCGGTGTCAGCCGCAACCAGAGCGACGCAGTCGCCGCGCTTGTTCACTTTCTTGCCGCAGATAATCGGGAACTCTAGAACGCCGTTGCCTTTCATGCGTTTGATGATTTGCGGCACAGGGTGCAGATTTGTTCCCTTGACGTCATTTGCAGTCATGACTTTATATACGCCTGGAATTTTCTCCGCCTCAGAGAAGTCTATGCTTTTTATAAGGCCGTGCGTGATGTCCGATATGACCGGGACGAGGTGCGCAGTGCCTTCCGGCATTTGAAGCTTGATGTCGTCGCCGAAGTCTGAGAGGCCGCAGACTTTCGCAAGGGCGAAGGGGCGGGGGAGGTAGGAATTTTTTCCGTAAAATTCTGTAGCGGCTGACGGGTTATATGTTATGTCCTTCATCGTTTTTTCGCCGCGCATTACAGCGGCGGCTTCCATGACGGCGTCAACCAGCGGCTTGTATCCTGTGCAGCGGCATATATTGCGGTGCTTTCTAAACCATTCGCGCACGTCGCCTCGTGTGGGTTTTGTGTTTTCTGTGAGGAGAGCATAGGCTGAGACGATGAAGCCCGGGGTGCAAAATCCGCATTGCACGCCTCCGTATGTAATCCATGCTTGCTGGAGCGGGTGCAGATTTTCCGGGGTGCCGATGCCCTCGATGGTTCTAATTGTGCTGAATTCCGGAATTGTTTTCATCTTGCGCACACATGCCCGCACGACATCGCCGTTGAGGAGCACGGAACAGGCTCCGCATACGCCGGTTCCGCAGCCGACCTTAGTGCCCGTGAGCCCAATCCTGCGCACGACGGTCGCCAGCGTGTCCTTCTCAGGGTTGCATAGCGCAGGGCGTTCCACGCCGTTAATTGTCAGAATCACTCTTTTTAGCATTTTGTCACCTCTCCCATTGGGGTGTATTTGGCTTATTATACATCATAGACGTAGCTTTATCAAGCACGCAGGACAAACCGATAAACCTAAACCGGGTGCTGTTTTTTTCCCACTTGCTTTTTGCAAGAAATAATGTATGATTTGTATGTGCAAAAAAACTTTCTGAACCATCCAATTTGTGAGAGCCTACCTCGGCGGAGTACGCGGTTGAAAGCGCTGTAAATCCAGCGCAGGCCTTTGATAACAGCCCTGCCGTGATAGATATACCAAATAAGAAAGGAACTGAGAAACATGAAAAAAGGTTTCCAAATCACTCTCGCACTGGTTCTGATTCTGGCCTTGGCTGCTTGCGGAAGTTCTGCTCCGGCACAGAATCCAAGCAGCCAGAATTTGGCCCCTGAAACGGAGCTGATAGTGTTCGCTGCGGCGTCACTATCCGGAGTCCTTGCCGAAATCGCCGGAACTTACTCAGAGGCAAATCCAAACATGAATCTGGTTTTCAATTTCGATTCATCCGGAACGTTGAGGACGCAGATTCAAGAAGGCGCACAAGCCGACCTGTTCATTTCTGCAGCCCAAAGGGAAATGGATCAACTTGAGGGCCAGGGCTTTTTGCTTGATGGCACACGGCTTAATTTGCTTGAAAACCAAGTTGTGCTTGTTGTGGCTCCTGGCAATCCCGGAGGTATAGAGAGCTTTAGCGATATGGCCGAGGCCCTGGTGGCCGGTGATGTGCTTATGGCAATGGGCAACATGGACGTTCCCGCAGGCAGGTATGCGCAGGAAATACTTAATTACTTTGGGCTTGACCACTCAGAGCTTGCCGGTACCGGCGTGATAAGCTATGGCTCTAACGTCCGAGAAGTTGCGCTGCAAGTCCGCGAGGCAAGTGTTGACATGGGAATCGTCTATCTCACAGATGCGGTAGACCATGGCCTAACGGTGGTCGGCTATGCCACCGCCGACATGTCCGGGCGGGTTATTTTGCCTGCTGCCGTATTAAATGAGAGCCGGAATTCCGAAGCGGCAAGGTTCTTCCTAGAGTTTCTTGCCGGAGATGAGGCTATGGAGATTTTTTCCGCATGGGGATTTACTCCCTATGTGTAGCTTGCGCTTAAAAGATAAGTAGCAAAAGGCAGTGCTGCGAGTGCGTACTATCGCGGCGGTGCCCTTGTTGCTGCGCTTTTGGATTTGTGAAAGGACTTGGATTATGGATATGTTCCCCCTCTGGAACTCGCTGCGCATAGCTGCGCTAAGTTCCATTATCGTATTTTTTACAGGGATACTTGCAGCATATTATGCGGCAAAGCTCCCCCGGACTATAAAAGGCGTCGTTGATGTTATTCTTACGCTCCCGCTGGTGTTGCCCCCCACGGTAATCGGATACTTTCTATTAATCACGGTCGGCGCAAGAAGGCCGCTCGGAGTTTTTCTCGCTCAGTTTGATTTTAGATTTGTCATGACCTGGTACGGCGGCGTTCTGGCGGCGTCGGTAATCGCATTCCCGCTTATGTACCGGACTGCCCGGGGCGCTTTTGAGAGCTTTGACGAAACGCTCGCCTATTCAGGAAAGACCCTGGGTTTGAGCAACACATACATTTTCTGGCGCATCCGCATGCCCTTTTGCCGCCAGGGGATTTTGGCGGGCTTTGTGCTGGCATTCGCCCGCGCCCTCGGGGAATTTGGGGCGACGGTCATGCTTATAGGCTATACGCCAGGCAGGACTGCGACAATATCAACGACGGTTTTTCACCTCTGGCGTGTTTCCGATGAGCATGGGGCATTTAGATGGGTGATGATTAATCTTTGCATCAGCGCCGTTGTACTGCTCGCCGTGAATATGCTGGAGCGCCGCCACAGAAGGGCGGTGATTCGATGAGCCTCTTTGTTGATATCAAGAAAAAGCTCGGGGACTTTCACTTGGACGTCTGTTTAGAGGCAAGCGATGGCGTGCTGGGGCTTTTAGGCGCATCCGGATGCGGAAAAAGCATGACATTAAAATGCATTGCAGGGATAGAAAAACCGGACAAAGGCAAAATCATTTTAGATGGCGTTACATTGTTTGACTCCGAAGCCCGCATAAACTTGCCTCCACAGAAAAGAAAAATCGGGTATCTCTTCCAAAGCTATGCGCTCTTCCCAAACATGAACGTCCGGCAAAACATATTGTGCGGCTTGCGTGGCGAAAGCGGCAACGTTTTAAAGGACGATGCACTAGCCGAGATGCTTGATATGCTGCAGCTCCATGGGCTTGAAAAACATCGCCCGCACGAGCTTTCCGGCGGACAGCAGCAGAGGGTGGCTTTGGCGCGAATCCTGGTCGGGAGTCCAAACATTCTCATGCTTGACGAGCCGTTTAGCGCCTTGGATAGCCACCTGCGCGGCCAGTTGCAGATACAGATGCAAAAGCTTTTAAGGCAATTCGGCAAAAGCGTGCTGATGGTCACGCACAGCAGGAGCGAAGCTTACCGGCTCTGCAATAGAATCGCACTGATTGACGATGGAGGAATTCTGTCGCTAAAGGACACAAAAGCTCTGTTTTCAAACCCTGAAAGCCGCCAAGTCGCAATTATGACAGGTGTTAAAAACATTGCCGATGCAAAAAAAATCGGCGAGCATGAGCTTATGGTTCGAGATTGGGGCATAAAGCTTACAACGGCATTGCCGCTCAAGGATGAGCTTTGTGCCGTTGCGATACGGGCGCACTATTTTAATGCAAAGACAAACTACAACCGCTATCCTGTGCGCTTTACAGATCGGATGGAAGAGCCATTTGAGTACATTCTTCAATTTCGCTATGAAAACCAAAACGAGAACTCACCTGACATTTGGTGGAGACTTCCGAAAGACAGGATGCCCAAAGAACCTTATGAGATAGGGATCGCACCTCAGAATGTCCTGCCTCTGTATAAGTGAACAGTTCCGTGACAGTAGCCGGAACTCCCTCTCTGCGATGAGCGTAGAGGTTTCTCAATGCCTGTTGCACTAGTGTCGCCTTATCAGCAGCTCCTTAGGTAAATCGTCTTGGGGAAGCCCGTCGAAATAATCGCTGACGAACTCAGCAAGCAGCTTCCCAATGCTGCTGGTGTGCTTCCCCCTTTTGAAGCCTATCATGATTTCTTGGGTCATGCCTTCCTCCTGTATTGGCAAAAGCGTTATTTGGTGATCCAGCGCATATGCTTCCGCACTGCCTTGCGGCACGAAGCCTATGCCATGGTTGTTTGATATGAGCCATCTTTGCATTTCATAGCTGTTCGTAAATATATCGCCCTTCACGTGCGCATACAGGCTTGTACACAGATGGTAAGGCAGGTCGAGTTGTTCATCGCCCTGCTTAATGAAAATAAATTTTTGCGACGACAAGTCACTTAAACAGACATCCTTGCGGGCTGCCAATGGGTGGGAGTTATGCACTGCGAGGAAGTACGGCTCTGAGTATGCTACTTTTGCCTTGTACCTGCGAAACAGTGGAGATTGTGGAAAAAGGAGCATGTCATACTCGTTGGTGTCGATGCTGAAGGTTTTGACCTCCAGATAATCCAAGCGGATTATGGCGTTTGGCTGGGCTTTTGAAAATTCCTTTAGGCACTGCATGAATTTCCCGCTATAGTGAAACAGCCCGATGTGCAGCACCGGGCGTTCGTCTCGCACTTGTGCGGCGGACACGGCCAAATCCAGCTCGCGCACGGAGCTTATGGCATGGCTGAGGAACTTCCTGCCGCTTTCGTTGAGCGTCACTTTTTTTCCGGTACGGTCAAATAACAAGACACCAAGCTCATCCTCCAGGTTGGATATGCTCTTTGACAGCGCCGACTGCGTGATGTTGAGAATCTGTGCGGCTTTGGTCAGATTTTGGGTCTGAGCCGCTGTGATGAAGTACTTTATTTGGCTATACTCCATAAGCCTCCGCTCCTCTCATTTCCACATTACGGCAAGTATAACAGCAGTGGAGCGAACTAGCCAGCCGTATTTTCAGGAGGTTTTGCAACGTACAGTTCTTCTATCAGATCTCTTTGGCAGGTCGGGAGTTGTTTCAAGCACAGGTGGAATACAAGGCATTTCTTGCAATCTCCGAAGTAAGGGCATGAGGTGTTCCAACAATCGCATTTGAGATTGTCCGCATCGGCAGCGCATGCAAAGGCCTCAACCATTTCCTCGCGAGTAAGGCCTTTAGGAGGGTTATCCCGCCACTTGTATTTGTTTTTTTGTTCCAGAACGTCTTTTTTCTCTGACATTTCAACGCAACCTTTCTTCATATAAATAAAGGGTTTGGCCAGAACAGCATTGCCGCTATCCTCTTGCAAACATAATATCACAAATTCATTAATTTTTGACCCAAAAATTTGAGAATTTGAGAATTTGAGAATTTGAGAAATTTTTATTGTCCAAAATAACGTGGCAGCAAGGCAACATGTCAAATTGTGAAAAAAATATTTTTCACAATTCGATATGGTATTAAGACAGGTGGGGTGTTAGAATGACCGTGGTGCATGGTAACACCAAATTTAATTTTAGGAAGGAAAATTTGCTTATGAGTAGGTATACATTAATGCGTGGGAACACTAATACAGGTTGCAGTTTCTGCATCGCTCTGTTCGGTTGATAGGCATGGTTGTTAAGGGAATTGGCGGCGGAGAAGAGGCTCTAAAAGAGATGATGGTGAATGCAATGGTAGCTAGGTATAGAGCGACTGCCGAGCATTTCCAAATTGAAGAGGCAGAGGCAAAAAAGAATGAAAACTTAATCCGAACTTTGTTTGAAGGGGTGCGTGAAGTGACCGTATTGTGCGAATCAGCATCTGGGCGGGAAGCTCCACATGAAATCAAGGAGAAGATTATTTCGGAAGGGGAAGATATTATTTGCGGAGCAGATGCCCAGATTGTTACTCACCGAAATAATAGAACGGAAGAGCAAGTTAGGGAAGACCCTATATCCTTAGTGCCCCTTATGCAAGTTGAAGAACTTGCAGGAGTAGGAGTTCTTGGGTTTGGTTGGCCTGAGGCGTGCTCTGAAAACCAAACAGACGACTTTAGGTTTGAAATGCTTGTTATTAATAAGTAGGGTATATTAGGAACTGTCAAAAAAGGCACTTCCGGCACATCCAGCGGCACATCCAGCCGGAAGTGCCTTTTGTCGGGTGCGCCCGGCGCGGGAGCTATCTCATAGCCCCGCATCCGAGGCTTGAAAAAAGTGTTTTTCTAACTTGACTGTATCGCATTAGTAAGAAGTGTGCTAATATAGTTTGTATGCTACGTTTTTTGACGATGACTCAGGTGACAACTTAATGCTGAAAGGTGGGCGTAAAAATGCCAAGTTATTCATCAAGCGACATTGTAAAAAAAATCCGGCAACGGAAGAGGTGGCAGCAGACAAAGGTGATTTATGACAGTTTGTGCTCGGATGCAACGTTATCCCGCATTGAGAACCGTCGTCAAAAGCCGGGCAAGGATATGTTAAAGTCGCTCATGAACGTGCTTCAGGTGCCAATCGAACTATTATTGTGCCCATTTCTGGAAAACCAAACTATGGAGACAATACTGCTGTGCCGCCGGTTAAGCGATTGCATCGACTCTTGCGAAGACAATCCAGATGCCTGCGAAACAGCTGAGTCGATGGTTGAAACGCTAGAGAGCATGAGCGGATTTGAGTTCGGAAGAAATCGTCAATTCCTCATTAGCTGCAAAGTCCGGCTCCTCGAAATTAAGGGTGAAGACGCATCAGGCAGCATAGAGATGGTCAAGGAAGGGGTTGCTATTACTTTTCTTGAGTTTGAGGAAGACAATTTTGAAGGCGATATGCTGCTCTCGGAAGAAATCGAGCTGCTCCACACCTTGGCGGCAATTTACAACAGGATAGGGCAAGCCTCCAAGGCCATCAAGCTGCTCTATCACATTAAAATCGGGCTTGACGCATTGCCGGAGGACGACCATGAAAAAGAAAAGAAGCTGGTGAAGATACTTCTCTCGTTGTCAAAATTGCTCATAGAGTCCGGGCAGTATTCCGAAGCGTTAGAAATTTGCGAGGTGGGCAATAGGGCGTCAGTGAGAAGGGAGAATGGTAAGAATGCCCCGGATTTCCTGTATAACAAGGCTGTCTGCCTCTTTAGCCTAGGCCAGGCGGAAGAGTGCGAGAGCCTGCTATACCAAGCATATTTTGGATATACGATGCTCCGTAAGGAAATAAAAGCAGAAAACGTCCTCAAGCGCGCAAAAAGCATGTTCGGGATAGAAATCGAGACATATGGTGTGGAGATGCTTGCATATGACGCCCCGGGGCCGGTTTCGGGAGCGGGGCGCGGCGAGGTAATTTATTATGAAGAAATTGGAGAGCTGATTGGCGCACTGCGGGCAAAGGCAGGGATGACGCTAAAAGAGCTGAGCGTAGGCATTTGCAGCGTGCCGACTTTACATAAGATTGAAAAAGGCGGGGTCGAGGTGCAGTATTATTACCTGGAAGCTTTCATGCAGCGTTTGGGAAGGGATGTAAAATTATATGCCAATACTTTCCTCTCTGCGGAAGAATTTGAGAGCAAGCAGCTGCGCAATGAAATTAGCGCGCGCCTAATCCACAACCGGGGCGAGGGCGCAGCGGGGCTGGTTGCGGAGCTCGAGTCAAAGAAGCCGTATAAGAAGGGCGTCAATTTGCAGTTTATCAAGATGGCAAAGGCTACGCTGCTGAATATTGACAGGGGGGACTGCGAGGAATATCTGGAGATACTTCTGGATGGGGTCAGGATTACTTTTCCCGACTATGATGAGAGTTTGGTAGAGCATAGGCGGCTCACGTACTATGAGATAATCCTAATTAACCAGATTGCGGTACATTATTCTAACAAAGGGGATATGCTGCGGGGGACAAGGCTGCTTGAGCGGCTTTGCAGCAGCATGAGCAAGACATATGTTGACGAGGCCGAAAAAGTAAGGATGTATACTGCGCTGCTGTACAACTATTCGAAAAACCTTGGAAAAATAGGGAGCTATTCGGAAGCTCTGGAAGTGATTAAGGAAGCGGAAAATTTAAGTGTCAAGCACGGGAGGCTGTCTAATCTGTATTCATTAGCAGTTAACAAGGCTTGCGACTTCCTGGAACTTGGGGAAAAAGAAAGATGCGTCCCACATTTTGCACAGGCATACTATGGTGCCAAAATGTTTAACGAGACGCATCATGTAGACGTGGTTGCATCGTATGTCAAGAAGCGGTTGAACTTGGAGTTTCGCTAGCCATCAATCCCTATAGAGTCTAAAATGTTAAACAGACTGATAACTTCACAGCCGGTGGGAGGGTTGGCATCTGCCGTAAGGGGAGAGAGAAACAAATAATCAGTGCGGCGACAGAGATTCTTAGCCTTGTTTGTAGTTTTCATAACTTGGATACCTCATTTCATTAGATTTGATGTTTCATATTATATACCAAACTTGACGACAAAGCGACATATCGAGTTGTGAAAGTTATTTTTTTCACAACTCGGTATTGTATTGTGGGGGGGGAGTGTGCTAACATGATTTAAGTGTTGCAACATATGGAAAAACTAAATTTATGAATTATGGAAAGGGAAGAAGATGAAGAAAACAATATACCGCATAGTCATAGTTGGTGCTAATGGTCGCTTTGGTCACGAACCTGGGCATGTCAACTCACGCAACTGACGAAGAAGAGGTAGCTTCCCGCGCATTGTTTAATAATCCGGGGACTCTCAACGCTGCAACGCCAGGCGAAGCGGATTTGGAAACTGTGTCAAGAGCTATCGCAGAAATTGAATTGCTCAGAGCCAGTTTTCTGGACGAGGAGGGCAATGCCGCATATCCTGATTGGTATGGCGGGGTGTACATTAACCAAGACTTTAGAGCGGTTGTCATGGTGACGTATCTGAACAGGTCAATACTGTCCTACATAATGGAAGTTACAGGAAATACGGATGTTCTTCTCAGGGAGGTAAGGCATTCTCATGCAGAAATACTCAGAACTTTGGATGTGCTGTCGGATAATGTCGCCTTGTTTGGCGATTATCTCAGCACAATTAGTCTTGATGATTTTGAGAACAGAATTTACATTGGAATCCGTGTCGATAATCAGCACAGTATGCGTTCGTCGAACATGATGGAATCTATCGAAGAAAATATGGTCAGGCAGTTCGAGTCGGCCACGTCGGGCCTTTTTCGGCAGTTAGGCATAGACCCTGCAATGATTGCGTATGAGTTTGTGGCAGAGCTACCCATACAGGAAACGCCGGACGAAATTGGAGCCCAAGATGAATGTTTGGATGCTCTAAGCATTCAACCAACAACAATAACAGTGAGACCCGGCCAGCTCGTGCGTGCGGGAACAGCAGGGCCAAATGGCAGCTTGGCATACAGGGCTATTAGAAATGGGGAGGTTGGGTACACAGCGTCAGGCCATGTGTTTACATTTGCCGGCCAGTGGGCTTACGTGCCAGGTGTCAATGGCAGATTTAATCGTTTAGGACAGGTTCGATATAGCACCAACCCATATGCCAATCAAACAGGCACACTGGAGGCAGATGTTGCTTTTATTCATGTCGCCCACATTGTTGAAGGATACCATATGAACCGGACTAACGAGATAGCGCATACAACAGGCAGAAGGCATAATACAGTGGCAATCACGCCTACTGCCGGGTTGCCGATAGCATTTTCCGGGCACTCTTCCGGATATAGGACTGGGCAGATAACACGCTCCTCAGTTCATATAGTTGGCACCTTAAGGCCTAACGGAAGGCTCAATCTTAGGAATCAATTTGCTATGAGCATGACAGGCATCCAGGGGGACAGCGGCGGGATTGTGCATGCCATCTCAAGCGCAAACGAGCCGGCTGGAGTAGTAGTCGGCAGCGGGTGGGAGCTCCTTGGGCAGGGGAACACGGGCTCAGTCTTTTCCGTAGCATCAAGCTCTGTGCGCATTGCGCAACGGAATATCCACCCTCATTGACTCCGCATCTTAACAAAGCAGCAGTCATTTTATATTATCGTAAGCACAAACCAGGGGCGTCGTCGCTTATCGACGCCCCGAGGGTTACTAAGGGGAGGCTATGAAAAGAAGGTTAGTTGCGTGTGCCACAGTTCTTGTGTTGTCCCTGCTGATGCTGACGTCCTGCGTAGTTGGCTCAGGTGCGCCGGAAGCAGCCGGGATTGCCAATAGTGCTGAGCGCCCGGATTCCGAAGTTGGAGCGACCGAGATTACGCATTATTTTGAATGTCCGCATTTCCTGTATGAAGTATATTGGTCAATACCAAGGCCGCCCGGCAGTCCGCTTTATGCTGCGGACGTGGCAAATGTCGAGAGGCTGATAGTTCGAAGGACTAATGAAATCACGAGCCTAGCCGGCATCGAGTTTTTCACGGCATTGCTGGAGCTTGATGTGACCGACAATCTGCTAACTGAACTGGATGTGTCACGCAATCGCTATTTGCAGTTTTTAAGGGCAAGTTACAACGCTTTGACTTCACTGGACTTATCACGTAACCGTTATCTGATTGACTTTAACGTTAACAATAATGAGTTGACTACGTTGGATTTGTCGAACAACACCTACCTTGAGGGGTTTAGCGCAGCAGACAACTTGTTAACAGAATTAGACTTATCAAATAATTCACGCTTGCGTGCTTTAGCTGTTGGAAGGAATAATCTGACAGCCTTAGATTTATCAAACAAACATAACTTATATCTAGTCAATGCTTATAACAACGAGCTATCCGAGCTGATTTTAACTTACAGCCCTGTGATGACACAAATTATGGTACAAGACAATCGGATTACGACTATTAATGTGTCGAACATGCCAATTTTGATAACCCTGGTGCTTGACAACAACCGGCTGACAGAATTGGACTTGTCCAGCAATGTGAATTTGCTGTGGACTGAGGTTGCGAACAATCGGCTGACAGAGCTGGATTTGTCGAACAATCCGAATTTAATGTCGGTCGTTTTGTCCGGCAACCAGTTGACGGAACTTGATGTGTCGAACAATCCGAATTTATTTATGATTGGAGCCTGGGATAATCAGTTGTCCGAGCTGGATGTGTCAAATAATCCGAGGCTTGATTTGCTTCGCATTTCCGGCAATCGGCTGACAGGTCTGGACGTTTCAAATAATTTGGAGTTGCGTGCGCTTGACGTTAGGTGGAACAATATTGAGAGCCCCGGCGGCATTATTGGCTGGCAGGAGGTTGGATTGGAAATGAATCAAGAAAACGCAAGGACGCCTGACCCCAGAGCATACGCCACCGTTGCGGGTCTAACGTTTTGGCCGCAAAGCGCCGATTCCAACAGTGGGTAGGGAATAGAGGGCCTTTTTGTTTTTTCACAACTCGGTATTGTATTGTGGGGGGGGGGAGTGTGCTAACATGATTTAAGTGTTGCAACACTCATGTCATAAATTGCCATATTTTGATGAAGTAAAAGGAGAAATTATATGCTAAATATGATTAAAGCTATGATTGTAGCTGTAGCTTCATCGCTTCTGCTCTTTGTTGCTGTAACTATCATTGGTACAAATGGTGAATATGAGGTATGCGCCGAAAGTCTTAATGGGCAAGCAGAGGGCTGCACGCTTGCGACTTATTTCCCGCAATTGGTTGATTGTGTTGCATACAACGGAGAGGAAAAACTGCACTACAGGCATGAAGACCCGTTTTTTCTATATGGGGATCGAGGCTGGCTTTTTTGCGAAAATGCTAACCAACTCATGATTCATGTAGAAGCATTAAACACGGTGGTACCTTTTCCTCTGCGTAGACATGGGTGTCTGTTTGGGTTGCCCCCACTATATGTTGAGTTCCCGCTGAGTACGCCTACGTCTTCTCGTGGTTCTACTAGTGGAGTTTCGCTTGCTACCAATTATCGTGAAGTCGATTGGGGGCGTTATCAGCACAGGCTTTCGCATGTCCGATATAGTCTCCGCATACACTACAGCCTGTATTCTGAGGTTGAGACAGTTGTGTTTAGAAATCTAGTTGTGGATGGAGTTGTTGGCAGTTGCTTTGCAGCTGACTTTGAGTGGAGGCCCACTAGGTTTTTAAATACTGAAGTCTTTGAAAAGTTTCTACTGGAAAACGTTGATATTACGATAATCACAGAAAGCGTGCCTGATGTTTTCGATTCGTATTCATCAACCCCAAAATGGCTCATTTTCAATGGTGGCTGCTACCATGAGAACATGAGATGTCAAAGTCACCCATTAGTATTATGGCTAAAGGAAAGTTGTGGCATCTACCGCACAATCTGGGATATGAAAATGATTACTGAACCCGGATGCGGCAGGTCTTGGTCTTGGTCTGGGTATTGGTCTTGATGATTACTGCGAGACTGCCCAAATTCTTGGATTAAGACCATAGCTTTCGCTGTAATGCTATTCAGCACCCTTACCTCTTCTGCGGCTTTGCGCAGGGTGATAAGGGTGCTGAGCAATTATAAACAGGGGGGAGCGGTGTCTTTTGGGGAACGGCCTCCGGCGGGTCACTTTTCTGCTCGTGCAAAAAAGTAACCAAAAGACACGCCAAGGGGGCACCCCTTGGAACCCCGGGCTCGCTAACTCGCTGCGGCTCGAACAGAGCTCGCCAGGGACGAGGGGATGCTACACCCATTTCAATAAGCATTTCAACGACATTGAGAGTAGAGCCTTTTTCGCCCAAAGCCTGTATTTGCAGTATTGTTAATTTTTTGTTTACTCATGCGTTTGTCGTGTCGAATGAACTGGTCGAGCTGGATCTGTCAAAGTCGAGTTATATACCAACTTGACGGCAAAGCAACATATCGAGTTGTGAAAGTTATTTTTTTCACAACTCGGTATGTTATTGTGAGGGGAAGTGTGCTAACATGGATTCGAGTGTTGCAACGCTCTAATTTAGAGGAAGGGGACTTTTTAGCATGACTATCCAAAGTATCGGTTCCGTTTCCGGCGCAGTAGCCGTCAAACGGCTGCTCAAGGCTGCGATTCGAAGTGAAATCAATTACGCCCCTGCGGAGGATGACCCTGTCCATGGTTTTCTCAATTATTTAGACGGAGCCGAAAATGTTTTCGTGCTTTCGGCTGCCGCCTCGGGACAGGACAAGATGGATGACATTGCTAGGGAAATCATTGCTGAAGCTGCGGAAGAGATGCTAGGAGAATGTCGTATTCTCGTGCTGGTTGCTTCTGGGGCGATAACGGAAGCTGTTGAATCCCACGACGCTTTTGACTTTGCGTTCATGAGTGCTCAGAGCCCGATTAGGATACTTAACGCCGTGCGTGAAGCGATTAAGCCTGAGACAGAGATTGAAATATCGGCATATATCGATGAGAGCTTGATTGACAAGGCTGTTGCGACGGTTTTTATTGCTAAATGAAAACGTGACTGCAAAGCGACATGTCGAGTTGTGAAAGTTATTTTTTTCACAACTCGATATGTTATTGTGCGTGGATGTGTGCTAGCATGGGTTTCCGAGCAGTAAAGCGCAAAGTTGCAAATTACAACTTGGATATGATTATTTTAGTCGGCTACCGAGTAAAGTCTGTAAACGCAACACTATTTCGCCGTTGGGCAACAACTAAGCTAAAAGAATATCTGCTATTTGTATTTAACAGGCTGCCTAAAGCTGAAAACTATCATTTCGGGGTCTGCGGCACACATTTGTACTTTCTTGCCCATTTGTATTCCTGTTACTCATATAATACATAAAATTATTTCATACTTGAGACAATTGTAACAAATCGCTCATTGTGCTAGTGTTATAATAGTGACTTTTAAACTATTAAGGAGAGAGAGTATGAATTTAAAAAGACTTGTGTTAAAAATCAATGGAGTGGATAGGACGGCCGTTTGTGACCCGGAGAATGACAACCTTGCAGTTGTGCTGCGGCGCATGGGGCTTACCAGCGTAAAGGTCGGTTGTGGGACAGGCGTATGTGGCGCATGTTCCATTTTGTTGGATGGCAAGGTCGTGCGCGCCTGCGTGCGGAAAATGAAAACCATAGAGGCATACTCAGAGATAACCACGTTGGAAGGCATAGGCACTCCACAGCACCTGCACCCGCTCCAACAGGCTTGGATTACTTACGGCGGCGTGCAGTGCGGGTTCTGCTCGCCGGGCTTTATTGTATCGGCCTACGCTTTGCTCAAGGAAAACACATCGCCATCGCGCGACGATGTGCGCAACTGGTTCCAGAAGCACCGCAATATATGCCGCTGCACGGGGTATAAACCGCTGGTCGACGCCGTTATGGAGGCAGCGGCGGTGATGCGCGGCGAAAAGACGGTAAAGGACATCACATACGATTTCGATGGGGAAAAGGACATCTACGGCTCGAACCACCCCCGCCCGTCTGCGCTGGCCAAGGTTACTGGGCTTGCGGATTATGGCGACGACGTGAAGCTGCAAATGCCTGAAGGCACTCTGCACCTTGCAGTCGTCATGTCTGAGGTGCATCATGCCAAGATTCTCGACATCGACACATCCGAGGCTGAGAAAATGCCCGGCGTAATCAAGGTTATGACTGCAAAGGACGTTAAGGGCAGCAATGGCGTTAACGTTCCGAACCACACGCCGAGGGTCAAGGGCGCAGGCATGGCTCAGCTGCCGATCATGGCTGCTGAAAAAATCCGACAGCGTGGAGAATGTGTTGCGCTCGTAGCCGCTGAGACAGAGGAACAGGCTCGCGCAGCCGCAAAGAAGGTCAAGCAGAACTTAGAGGTGCTGCCCGCTTACATGACTTTCCCCGAGGCGGTCATGCCAAATGCAGTGCAGTTGCATGATAATATGCCGAACTATTACATGATTCAGCCTCTGTTCAAAGGCGAGGTTACGGATGATATGTTTGACGATGCGGCTTTTGTGGCTGAAGGCAGCTTCTATTCGCAGCATGAACCGCATTTGCCGATTGAGCCTGATGTTGTGCAGGGATTCTATGAGGCTGATGGCACGCTGACGTTGCTGTGCAAGGCGCAGGCCATAGACGAGGCTAGGGACTGCCTGAGCGCCGGATGCGGTATCCCCAAGGAAAAGATTCGCATAATCATGAACCACGCCGGAGGCTCGTTCGGATATTCCGTCAATGCAAACACATACGGTCTTGTCGCAACGGCGGTGCAGAATTTGAATGTTCCATGCACGCTGACGCTAAACTACGAAGAGTTCAACCGTATGACGGGCAAGCGTTCCGCCGCCTTCGCAAACGGACGTCTCGCTTGCGACAAGGACGGCAGGATAGTCGCCGCTGAATACGACGCCGCACT
>WQSH01000031.1 GCA_009787995.1 Oscillospiraceae bacterium | reverse complement strand
CGCTCGCCTGCGCGCTCTTTTGCCTTTTTTGCAGCACCAACCCAAGGGCATGGCGATGCCTAGTCCAAAATACTATATTACATTCTGGACCAAATTGCAAGGTTTTTTGGCAATTACTGGGATTTGTTGGCTGAAATAATGCCTGAAAATGTCACAATTTTTCAGACCGTTTTTTGGTTATTTTGTCAAACGTGACTGCAAGCTGGGCTGTTCAGTGCCTGCAGTCGGCCCGGGAAGGGTAGCTGACGCCGGGCAGTTTGCTGTGTTTTTTCGCGTAAGCAGGGAGACAAGACCCGTACTAGTGAAACAAACGCAGTAAATTGACCGGCATCAGCGGATGGTTTGCAGGGGCATGCCCAATAACAGTGGTCAGTAGCAATAGTTGGCAGCGATAAAAACACAATTAGCAATTGCCTTTTTGGCGTATTTGTGCTATCCTTTTTACGAGGCACACATCCGTATATCGAGGCGAGGGTACTATCCCGGAATAGGGGCGGACGATGGCTGAAAGCATTTTTCCAACCAATCAAAAAAATTCAATACTTATCGTAGATGACGAGCCTTTGAACGTCACTCAACTTGTACGCATTCTGGGGTCTGACTATACGCTTTTTATTGAAAAGCGCGGCCGAGATGCCGTAAGTACGGCTGCGGCGCAAAAGCCGGACCTTATACTTCTGGATATTATCATGCCCGATATGGACGGATATGCGGTCATCGAGGCTTTGAAAGAGAATGAAGACACCTGCGAAATCCCTGTCATTTTTATAACAGGACTCGGCAATCAGGAAAACGAAGAAAAGGGCTTGAAGCTAGGCGCAGCAGACTATATCATCAAACCTTTTAGCCCGGCTATTGTTGACATGCGTGTCAGAAACCAACTGCAGGTTATCAACTCTATGCGCACCATACATCGCTTGAGCGTTATCGACACCCTGACTGAAATGACAAACAGGCGGCATTTTAACGAGCGTTTACAGCAAGAATGGCACAGAGCAATGCGCGCCGCAACGCCTCTGGGCTTTTTTATGTTGGATATCGACAATTTCAAGAAGATAAACGACAATTATGGCCATGCAGAAGGTGATACGGTACTCAAAGCCGTTGCCAAAACCATAATGAGCGCCCTGAAAAGAGCTGCGGACATAGCCTCTCGTTGGGGCGGCGAGGAATTTGCTGTAATTGTACCGGACACCGACATGGAGGGCACAAGAGTTGTTGCGGAAAGTATACGCGCCTCCATAGCGTCCTCAGAAATTTTGATTGCTGAAAACACACTCATCTCGGTAACTGCCAGTATTGGTGTAAATAGCCTTGTCCCAACTTCCGATAGTTCATTAGACCACTTTGTCTCTGCTGCAGACAAAGCAATGTACTGTGCAAAAAGAACAGGAAAAAATTGCGTGCATTTGGCGGAGGAAATGTGATGGAGAAAGAACCAAAAGGTAAGCCAAACTTCACCACTAGGCTGGTTGCGAGCATTACAGCACTATCATTGTTGGGGCTTGCCGTTATGTATGTCATCGCAAACACCGTAGTGAGAGAACTGATTTACAACGCTGTGGCAATCCCCTCAGAGGTGACAGAGAGACAAGTCTTCCAAAGTCTTGCGCCTATCATGCTTTCGCTTGCGACTTTACTAATCGCTTTACTCTCGGTCACAATGTTTTTCGCTTCCCGCCTAGTGAAGCAATCGCAAGCACTGGAGGGCAAGGGCGTCACCGCTATTGCCAGCATCCTACAAAAGCTTGCAGAGCCAGAGGTTTTGGGCATGGAGGTTGCGCAGGGCTTGCAGCGCTTTGACGTAGATGGGCGGGAGGGGGTCGCTAGGAGGTTCGAATTTAAGCCGGAGGCTATGCCTTATGGGTGCGTGCTGGTTGTAGATGATATAGAGGCCAATTTGTTTGTAGCAAAAGGCCTGCTTGCGTTTTATGGCCTAAATGTCGAAACTTGCCAAAGCGGGTTTGAGGCAATTGAGAAAATAAAGCAAGGCAATGTTTATGATATTATTTTCATGGACTCTATGATGCCCGACTTTGACGGCACTGAGACAATGCTCGCCATCAGGGACATGGGGTACTCCAACCCCATAATAACACTGACAGCCAGCGCTTTAATTGGCCAGGCAGATGAGTTCATTCGCAGCGGTTTTGATGATTTTATTTCAAAACCTATTCAGACAACGCACTTAAACTCCATTTTAGTCAAGTATATAAGGGACAAACAATTGCCTGAGGTAGTTGAGGCGGCAAGGGCGTCACGCAACCTCCCCGCTGTCCAAGGGCATATAGACGACTACCAGAGCAATGGTGATTTTTTGAAGGAACTACGGACTGATTTCTCAAGGGTTCACAAGAATGCGTTCGATGATTTAACTCAAGCATTGGGTTCAGACGATTTCAAAGGCGCTCACATTTTAGCCCACACCCTCAAAGGCTCAGCCGGGCTAATAAAGGAGACTGCCTTATCAGAAGTGGCGGGGCGCATCGAGGACTCGCTAAAGGACGAAATTGTGCCGGACAGTGCGCTTCTGTCCGCTTTTGACCGTGAGTTAAAATGCGTGCTTGAAGGGATTGGCGCTTCTAAAACTGCTGTTCTGCCTAGCCACCAGACCTTGGATAAGGCAAAAACACTGGCTTTGTTTGATAGGCTTGACCCTCTCTTAGCAACAAACAATGCCGATTGCCTGCGCTTGCTAAGCGAGCTTCGCAAGGTTCCGGAAACTGCAGTCTTAATCAGGCAAATCGAGAGTTTTGATTTCAAAGTAGCGTCAAACACCCTAGGTGTATTGAGGGCCATTTTCGAGGAGCGGTATAGTTTTATGAATCATTGAAAAAACTTCACATTAACATAGCTTTTATCATTTGTTTTAGATATAATGATTGCCAGGCAATCATTATTTTTGGCTTTAATGGGGGAGGCTATATAGGTGAGGACATTTTTGGTAATAATTTGTTTAGCCTTGGCGGTATTGGCGGCGTCTGGGTGCAGTGATTCAGATTCTGGGTATGCTTTTAACTATGAGGGGTCCGATGTGATTCACATAGGGGCGGCATTTCCGTTTGAGCTTGTGACTTCCGATAATTTATTTCTCAAGGGCGTTGAGCTTGCGGTGAGCACAGTCAATGAATCCGGAGGGGTTTTGGGGAAAACGCTGGATGTAGTGCTGCGTGATGATGAGGGTGATTCCCACAGAGCTATGCAGATTGCAAACACATTTCATCAACAGGGTATTACAGCAGTAATTGGGCATTGGAGCACCAGTGTCTGCTACTTTGTAAAGGATGTATATGAGGAAAATGGTGTAATTATGCTGACTCCTGCTGCGACTGGTCTACTTGTGTTTGACTATGAGCATGAGTTTGTTTTTCGTATGATTCCGAATAATCAGGTTTTTGCGATTGCAATTGCTGATGCGGTTGCTCAAAAGGGCCTGTCCCGCGTGGCGCTTGTATTTAGCGACGACGAGTATGGCAGGGATTTTGCGCAGCTTTTGGAGCTTGCGTTATCTAAGCATAATGTCCCGGTGATTGACAGGGTGACCAGTGTAACTTCCGCAAATGTAAGGACTATAACAGACAGGTGGAGAGCTTTTGGCTGTGATACCGTGATAATCGCAAATTCAGGCACAGAGAGTGCGGAGCCGATTCTACTGATAAATAGTGTTAAGCAGGGTCTGTCGTTTTTCGGTGCCGACAATTTCGCCAGTCTCTCATTCAGACAAGCGCTGGCAAATCAGAATGTTGCGCTATATCAAGCCACTTACTCCGAGCAGAGGATGGACTTGGAGTTCCTGGAGGCATTTCGCCTAAAGCATGACTACGAGCCTGATGTTTTTGCGGTTTCCGGATATGCGGCGGTGATGCTGCTTGCTCAGGCGATAAATGCCGCCGGCACAACAGATAGTTCGGCGATAGCTGCATTTTTGTCTGGGCTGTATGAGCATGAGACTGTCGCTGGAAAGCTCACTTATAATCCGCAAACGCAAGAGTTTGACGGGTTTGCTTTGGGTGTCTATAGTTTGGGGGAATAGAAATGGATGATAAAAGTGTTGAAAAACAGGAGGCTTCGCCTCTGCATTTAGACAAAATGGTCTCCGTCATTGACATCAAGGCTTGGATTGCCTTGGGTACAATATTAATTATTCTTGTGGCCGCTTTGCTGTGGGGATTTTTCGGGACAATGAGGCTTACTGAGAGCGTCAGTGGTGTGCTAGTGAGAAGCGGCAGGGTGTTTAATATCTATTCGCCCTATGATGTAGTGCTTCTGGACTTTAATTTAGAGCACAATCAGCATGTCGAGCGCGACCAGGTCGTTGCAAGGCTTGAGCAGATAGATCTTGTAAACGAAATTAATTTGAAGATTGCACAGGGCGCATCCGAACTTGAAATTCAGGCAATGCAGGATGAGCTTATAGCGAGAAGCCAGATAAGAACATTTGATTATGGGCGAGTTGTGGATGTTTTTGCCCGCACGGGAGACTTTGTAAGGCGGGGAGACAGGCTCGCGACAATCGTGCGGGAGGCTCAAGGCAGCGTCGCTCTTGAGTGCCTACTATTTGTGCCGGTCAGTCAGGCAAAGTACATCCGAAGGGGAATGTCGGTAGATATATTTCCGGCGTCCGTGAGCCGCAGAAATTACGGCAACATGATGGGCACTGTACTTTATGTGAGCGAATTTCCAGTCACATTCCAATATCTCTATAACACTCTGGGCAGTGAGGAACTTGCTAATGAATTTTTGCGCGAAGGCGCTATTCATGAGATTTATGTCGTCCTTGTGACCTCTGAAGAGACTGCTTCGGGCTTTGCGTGGACGACCTCACTCGGACCGAACAAGAGCTTTGGAAATCTCACGCTTAGTGAAGCGTCTATCGTTATAGAAGAGCTACGACCGATAGATGTGTTCCTCTTCGGTTAGTTAAGTGGTGATGGTATGAAGTATAAAAACATGTTTTCAACACTTGGTCAAAACAAACAGGCAATCGGATATGTTTTGGTTTTGAACCTAATCTTGCTGATTCCCGCAGCAATGTCGCCTATGTTTAAGCAGGTGTTTACAGATTATGTGCTCGGCGACGGCGTAACTGAGTGGATGCCTATACTACTTATCGTGATGTTCGGTATAGCGACACTTGCGTCAGCGGTGACATGGCTTCAAAAAGCTTGTGTGCAAAAGCTCTCTAATAAGATTGAAATTTCCGGCATCAGCAAGTATATATGGCTACTACTTACATCCCCCTTGTCGCTTTTTAGCAAGAAGGACAGCTATCTGCTGATTTCACAGGCGGATGCTTCAAAGCGTATATCTAAGCTTATGACAAGAGATGTGCTAAATCTTCTGTTTAACATTATCAGCGTTGTTTTTTATCTGATAATGATGCTGCGGCTTGACTTGCTGATGACTGGCATTGTGGCAGCTCTTGTTGTGCTGACATTTATTGCAATAAAGCTCAAGGACTTTATTGCGGATAAGCTGTCGAAGGAAGATGAGAATGCGCCCGACCCGTTTGAGCTTAAGCTTAACAGCGAGAGAACCAGCGCATTGGGGCTTGAGGATATCGAGACATTTAAGGCTACTGCCTCCGAATCATTTTTCTATCAGCAAATCCTAGGCTCTAAAATCGCCGTGTTAAATGCAACCCAGGCAGAAAGCTATGAAGAGGCCTGTGAGCCGCTGGGGGACTTGCCGGAGGCCATTTTCTTTAATGTACTGTTGCTTATTTCAGCCTTTCGCATTATGGACAGGAGCTTTAGCATTGGTACATATCTGGCATTTCAGGCGTTTGCGACCGCATTTTTCCTGCCGCTGAGCGAAGTTTTAAATGCCCCTGAGTTATTTAGAAAATTCGAAAAGCGGCTTAAAAAGCTCTATAAGGAGCTAGACTCAAAGGAAGAGATACCTGTGCGCAGCGAGCTTCCGGAAAATGCCGGGGATAAGCTGGATGGTCATATTGTGATGAAGGACGTATCCTTTGCTTATGACGAGGACAATCTTGTGCTGCAAAGCATCAGCCTTAATGTAAAGCCGGGGCAGCGCATTGCAATCGTCGGCAATTCAGGCGCAGGCAAGACGACCCTGCTTAAGCTGCTGCAAGGTCTGCACGAGCCGATTGCGGGAGAGGTTACTATAGACGGTGTTAACCCTGCGCGGCTAGACAAGGAGTTGTATGCAAATTCAATAGGCTGCGCAAATCAGGAGGTTGCGGTTTTTGCCGCGTCGGTGCGTGATAATATCACATTATGGGATGAAAGTATTACGGATGCGCAGATTTATATAGCGGCAAGCGATGCTTGCATTCATGACTATATTGCCCTGTTAGACGGCGCATATGATTACCTGCTGTTCGAAAACGGAGGCAATTTGAGCGGCGGTCAAAAGCAGCGCATCGAAATGGCAAGAGTGTTTCTAAACAACCCTTCCGTGATATTTCTCGATGAGGCGACAAGTGCGATTGACTCGGAAAATCGCGGATATATCGAACAGAGCATAGTCGAAAGAGGCTGTTCCTGTGTCGTAGTCACACATGATGTATCGCGTCTTGGGGATTATGATGAAATAATACTGCTCAATAAGGGTAAAGTTTCACACAGAGGTACACATGATGAGCTGCTGCGCTCTTCACCGGAATATCTGGCACTATTTCAGGAGGATGGGATGGTGAAGATAAGTTGAAAAAATCTAAAGAGCGCATTAGTGTTTTGGATGAAGCTGTAAGCAGGCTTTCGGCTGTTAACTCCTCAAAATCGAAGAAATCTTGGGATGAAGCCTGCAACGAAGACGAAAAGGTGTGTAGGGTGCTGTGCGACTACTTGAGAATTGAGCCCCATATGCCATCGAGTGACACGCATGATAAATTTACCAGTCTGACAGATGAAATCCTGTATATGTCGGGGCTTCGGCATAAGGATGTGTCACTGCCGCAGGATTGGTGGAGGCACGGAAACGGTGCGATGCTAGGGCGCCTCACTGACGGCACACCGATTGCCCTGCTGCCGGGAAGGCTACGGGGCTATAGGGTATATAATCCGCGCAGCAGAGGCATCCGTAAGGTTGATGCACAGATGGCGGCAAATATTATTCCGCAGGCTACGGCTGTTTTCAGAACGTTTTCATCAAACAAGAAAATAGGGCTTAAAGATATAGTGGGCTTTATACTCGGTGAGAACATATATAAGGAAATCGCAATTATTGCGCTATGTAGCTTTCTTGCAAGCATAATCGCAATGATCCCGGCTGTTGTATCTGAGCAGATTTTTGATGTGATTGTACCGGGAAATATGCGTGTGCTGATGATTGAGGTTGTGTTTATACTCATCGCATTTCAGCTTGCCGATGCAGGATTTTCAATCATGGTAAATCTTGGCGTTGCGAGGATACATACAAAGGGCGGACTGGCGGTTCAGGCGGCTCTGTGGGACAGGCTGCTCAGCCTGAAGGTTCCGTTTTTCAACCGATACACCACTGGTGAGCTGATTTCAAAAATCGGCAGCATAGAGCGGGTGAAGGACATGGTGTCGATGGAGGCTCTGCAAGTGGTTTTCACTAATTTGTTTGCTTTTGTCTACATAATCGCACTGTTTACCTTTGTTGCGCAGATAACTCCGGCAGTGCTTGCGATGTTTGTTATTCTCTTTGCGGTTCACATTGTAGCCGGTATGAAAAAGTACAAGCTTTTTAAGCAGTATACAGACCTAGAAAACAAGGAGATGAGCTTTAATCACCAGTGTACTAAGGGTATGCAGCGAATTAAGGTTTCCTGCGCCGAGGAGAGAATTTTTAATATTTGGAGCACCTTTGAGTCACAGCGCAGGATGATTAGAAATAAGATTAACAACATTAGTAATGGCGTAAATGCATTTCAGATTTTCTTTGATTTTGCGTCAACTGCCGTTGTTTACTTTCTTATTGCGGGAGCAGAGGGGGTTGGAGTAGGTGCGTTTATCGCATATCTTTCAGCGTTTCTGATTTTCCAAAAGTCCATGCGAAAGCTGCTCAAGGCACTGGGTATCCTACCTGAGCTTATCTCTGTTTGCACCAATGTCAAGCCTATTTTAGATGAAGCGCCTGAATACGACTCACGAAAAATCATCCCGAAGGATATGGGCGGCACGCTTGAGGTAAATCATCTGGATTTCAGATACGAACAATTTGGCAAAAATGTGTTAAGTGATGTTTCCTTCCGGATTGAAGATGGTGAGAGCGTCGGCATCTTAGGCATGTCCGGCGGCGGTAAGACAACGCTCATTAAGGTGCTGATGGGGCTGTATGATTTGACCGGAGGTAAAATTTATTACGGCGGATATGACCTTGAGACTATAGACCTGCGCTATCTTCGAAAGCAAGTGGGTGTCGTTTTGCAAAACGGCCGCCCCACTGTCGGCGATGTTTATTCCAATGTGACAAATAACGACAATACAATCAGCGCCCAGGCTGTAATGCAGGCGCTGCAAAAGGTTGGGCTTGATGAGATGGTAAAAGCACTGCCAAGCGGGCTTTACACCAAACTGGAAAGCTGCGCTCTTTCCGAGGGTGAAAAGCAGAGGCTGCTGATTGCAAGGGCTATTGTCAAGGAATATAAATTCATTATTTTTGACGAGGCGACAAAATCACTGGACAATGTATCGCGTGCTATGATTATGAAAAACCTCAGAGAAATAAAGGCGACTAAGATAATAATAGCCCAGCAGGAATCGGTAGTGGAGTACTGCGACAGGGTTTTCGTATTAGAAAACGGCCGGATTGCAAAAAGAGAAGATAGCGCATGACAGGAATGTCTTCTAAGGCAGCGCAAGTATAAAGTCCACAACAGAGAATATATTATAGTAGATAAACTCGCCGTCATGTCTAAAGAGCGTAAGCTCGGATAGCGGCGGGTTTATGGGGTGTATGGGGATATCGCGGCGTGTCGGCCAGGAGCCGGCTACATTAAAAGGCTCGATACCTAAGCCCTGCCCGTCTGCTTCGCCTAGCAGCCAGCGTGCGAAAAGCTTTGCGGCGTGGGGGTTTGGCGCTTCATTTACAATATACACAGAGTCCATGTCTGGTGCCGAGAGTGCGGGAGTAAGGTCGCCTATAGCGAGGTTTAAGCCCTCTGTCTCAATCCGCCTGAGCCCTGAAGATGAGCCCATGCCGATAAATGCGGTCGTCTGGTCATGTGCGCCTACTGTGCGGTGAACCTCGGAGCTTGAGGTTATGAAAATAGGATTGTTCGCCAGAAAGCGTCTGATGAATTCATGCCCTGCCGTTGGTGAGCCGGGATGCAGCTGGATGGGTCTGCCAAATACCCTTTCATAGTCTGCCGCCATCTCGTCTGCGTATCTGACCAAGGTGACCAGTTGCGCCAAATAGCGCGGGCTGTGTAGCGGATGGTGGGCTAGTACTCTTCCATTCCACTCAGGCAGAGTGACATCCCACCAACTAGAAATAGGGGAGCCGTCGGGAAAGAGCGTGGGATTATAAAACCAGACATTGAGTGTTATGTACATCGGCATCGAATAATCCATAAACGAAGGGTCATAGATGTGCGGCACTATGTCATATGGAAAATAATTGTGCAGCAGCCCTCTTTGCACAAACTCCTTGTACACCACACCCTCTGAATCGGACATTACAATTATATCGACATTGCGTATTCCGGCAGCATGTTCACGGGGGAACCGCTCAAGGATTGCCTCTGTGTTTATGTGGAAAATCTGGACATCAATGCCGGGATACTGCTCCATAAAGCTCCGTGCCACAGCGGGTGCGCGGCTTGATGAGGAGTACCAGAGAACAGAACCCTCCTGCAAGGCGCGCTCAAGTATCACCTCAAATGGCAGGTAATTGTCGATGTAGCGCTCTGCCCATGTCAGCGCTAAGGCATCAGGTTCCGGCGGAGTTTCCGTATGCTCAACTTGCGGCATATCGCTTCCTGGGTTTTGGGGAAGGGCTGAAAGCGGGGATACCTCCGATGTGAGATTACCCGCACATCCGGCAGTGAGGGCGACTAGGATTATTATAGGGATTAAAACCTGATAGTGTCTTTTCTTTTGCATTTGTAAGTCTCCTTCTCTTAATAGCTGGCCCTTTTGATAAGAAGCCCGGTTCTTTTATCATAAAAGTTTATTGTGTCCAGAACAATCGTCACACCTACTTCCTGATTTTGCTCATAATCAACCAGACCAAGTTTTTTCGAAAGCAGATTTACATTTCCTACCGTGATATGCAGCAGAGTCTCCGAGCCTGCGGGCATGGATGTGTATATTTGCCCGGTGTGGGCATAGTCCTCACAACCGCTGTCGGGGCTGATTAGTACATATTCGGGCCTGATAGCAAGCACACAAGGAAAGCCGCCTTGCTCCCGGTGTAAGTCAAGCAGGGTGTCACGGCTAAAGACCATCCTGCCAAGCTCTGAACTTACAATCAGCTCATTGCGATTACATTCGGCAAGTGCATCTATAAAGTTATTGCTGGGGTTTCCAATTAGCTCCGATACCTGTAGTGTGCCGGGGTTTTTATATAGCTCGTTTGGAGTGTCAATCTGAGTTAGCACGCCGTCAAAGAACACTGCGATGCGCGTGGACAGGGTGAGTGCCTCTGTTTGGTCGTGGGTGACATAGATTATTGTTGTTTTAAGCTCGCGATGCAGCCGCTTTAGCTCCGAGCGCATCTCAATTCTGAGTCTGGCGTCTAAATTTGACAGCGGCTCGTCTAGTAGCAGCACCTTCGGCTCAGTGACAATCGCCCTTGCTATTGCCACCCTCTGCTGCTGACCGCCCGATAGCTCCGAAGGATATCTGCCTGACAGTTCATGTATATGCAGCCGTCCCAATACAGCCTTAACCTTTTCGCTGATTTGAGCTTTTGTATGTCTTTTAGCTTCGAGTCCGAATGCCACATTTTGAAACACCGTCATGTGAGGCCAGAGGGCAAAGCTTTGAAAAACCATGCTCAAATCGCGCTTGCGAGGTGAGATAAAAAGCCCCTGCGAGACATTGACGACTTCCTTTTCTCCAAAACAAAGACTTCCGCTTTGCGGCTGCTCAAGCCCCGCTATTATGCGTAAAGTCGTCGTCTTGCCGCAGCCGGACGGCCCGAGAAGTGTCATAAACTCGCCTTCATTTATGGTCAAATCCAAGTCCCTTAACACATGATTTGAGCCAAAATATTTATTTATACCCTTTAGCACAATTGCATTCATCGCTCGCCGCCTCCGTCTGTAGCTGAGCCATAACCTGCTGTCAAGTCCACCTTGCCGACTTTGCCCGCAATAATGAATGCCGCAAAAACAATAAAGAATACAATTGCGGAAAGTACATTAGCATGGACATCGTATCCGCTGTTTGAAAAGGTAAACACCATGTATGAAAGTGTTGTCGTACCCGGCGACATCAGCAGAATAATCAAATCCAAGTCTCTGATTACGCTTATGAAGATGAGTATAAACCCGGTAAGAAAGCCGGGGCGTGCCAGTGGCAAGACAATCCTTCTAAAGCGTCTAAAAAATGAAGCTCCGGCGATGCTTGCGGCTTCCTCCAGCTCATATCCAATTGTCATCATGTTTGATGTGCCGGCGCGGCTGGAAAAGGGAAGGTTGTCAACGACGCAAATTAGGACAAGCAGGGCAAATGTGCCATAAAGTGAAGGCATAAGCAAGCGTGGTTGTGCCCACATCGACAGATAGAGCGCACCGAGTGTTATTGAGGGAATCATGTAGGGCAAAAAAGCCATATGATTTAAAATTTCGCCAGTGAGCCTGCCGCGTCCCCTTGAGGTGATGTATCCTATAAGCTGACCAGAAACCATACCAATCGTCGATACAACAAGAGTGAGTATCATTGTGGTGCGCAGGCTGTCCCAAAACCATGGATTGCGCAGCACACCCTCCATGCCCCTGAAAATTGCCGCCGTGCCAAACTCGCCAATCCAATAGTGTAAAGTAAAATTTGAAAGCTCATATCTGCCGGGAATCAGCATTACTGTATCTAATAGTAATATAGCAAGTGGAAAGATAACGGCAAAAGCCATAAATACAATAAGCAGCACTAAAATGGGATATTTCCACTTGTTAAGCGGCACTAAAGCGGCGGATTTTCCCTTGCCGCCGTGGGCTGCATACCCCCTTCGCACTCCGAGCAGCTTTTGATGCATGTAAACAGCTATAGAAACTATAAAAATCAAAATTAGCGTGATTGCAAACCCCGCATTGTGGTCGCGGATTCGAATGGAGAAATAGAGCATGGTCGATATAGTATGGTAATCCACCCTCATGCCTAGAAGTGCGGGAGTGCTAAAGGCACCTAAAGCTCTTGAAAATGTTAAAATAGCGGCGGATAGTAGCGCCGGTAAAACGAGCGGAAAAGTCACCTTGCGCATTATCCGCAGTCTGCTTGCACCCATTATCGATGCCATTTCCTCCATCTCACTGTTAACAGATAAAAAAGCGCCCGACACAAGCAGATATGAGAAAGCAAAATTGCTTGTAGACAGCACAATAATTATGGGAAGCTTCCCATAAGCCACCCAATCAGGTAGCGAAAAACCGAGCCAAGCCAGAAATCCGGGAGGTCCGCCCATATATCCGGTACGAAATATGGTCATCCACATCATAGCTATCGTCCACGAGGGCAGCATGTAGGGGACGAGCAGTAGCAGCCAGAAGATCTTTTTTAGCGGTAAATCGGAGCGCACCATCAGCCATGCCATAGAGAAGCCGAACGCAATGCTTAGTACGGTAACGCTTGCCCCGACGATGATGGAGTTTCGCAGCGGAGTAAATAGCAATGCCGAGCTGACTTGGCTGAAAAAGAGCCTTGTCCAGTGAAACAGGGTGAAATCGCCCACCTGAGAGCCGGGTATGCGGCGCAAATCTCCTTGCGCCACGCGAAATGTGCTGATAGTCATATCGACAATCGGATAGACAATCAAATATCCAAGTGTAATAATCAGCGAAATAGCTATCAAATTATAAGGATTAGATAGGGCGCTTATTATAACGTTTCTGAGGCGCCGCAAAGCGGAATGTTCCAAAATCCCAATACCTTTTCAGTTGATTTCACTTACCCGGGGTATTTTAAGTATGTGGATGACATACTATCATTTTCTGCAATATAAGTCTATACCGGGATGACCACTTGATTAAAAGCTCTGTAAGCGGCGCATCCGCTCCTGTCAAAGGCGAGTCGACATGGCGCAAACGAAATTATTCTTTTATAATAAATTAATGACGGCTGCTCTGAGTTTATGTTATACTAGTTTCGATATGGTGTCTTTTTGACGCTTGCGAAAGGAAACTAAACCATATGTTTGATATTGACAAAGATAAAGTAAATGATGAGTGCGGCGTGTTTGGCATATACTCCAAGCATACAGGCACCGCCGTAGCGCAACAGGCTTATCTGGCGCTTTTTGCGCTGCAGCACCGCGGACAGGAGAGCTGCGGCATTGCCGTGTGCGATGATGGGCTGATACGCCACCACTGCGACCTTGGGCTTGTTCCTGACGTTTTCTCTCGCGATACTATGGAGAGTCTCGGCAGCGGGAATATTTCTATAGGTCATGTCAGGTACTCAACGATGGGCACAAACATCCGTGCAAACGCACAGCCCCTTGTAATAAGACATATAAAGGGGGCAATGGCGATAGCTCACAACGGCAACCTTACAAATGCTGTCGCTCTTCGCAAAGAAATTGAGTTGGCAGGTGCAATTTTCCACTCCTCGAACGATACAGAGGTTATCTCCTATATAATCACCAAGGCTAGGCTTACGGCTTCGTCTATTGAGGAAGCTGTCGAAACCGCCATGGGGCAGATGCAGGGGGCCTATTCCCTCGTAATAATGTCGCCGACAAAGCTGCTTGCCGTCAGGGACCCTTGTGGTTTCAGGCCGCTGTGCATGGGCGAGCTTGATGGCGATATAATTTTTGCCTCGGAAAGCTGCGCTTTGGACAGCCTTGGCGCTAAGTTCGTACGTGATATTGAGCCTGGGGAAATCGTGGTTGCCGACAAGGACGGAGTTCGCAGCATCACCACACATTGCAAGAAACGCAAATCAGGGCTGTGCCTATTCGAGTTCATATATATTGCGCGGCCTGACTCTACAATTGACGGCGTTAGCGTACATTCCGCCCGGCTCAGGGCGGGTGCGCTCCTTGCCAAGGCGTATCCCATCGATGCCGATGTTGTTATCGGCGTGCCCGATTCCGGTATAGACGCCGCTTTGGGGTATTCTCGCCAATCGGGGCTTCCTTATGGCGTGGGCTTTATAAAAAACAGGTATATTGGGCGCACTTTCATTCAGCCTACCCAGGGCGAGAGGGAGCTTTCCGTACGAATTAAGCTCAACACTATTGACACCACGATAAAGGGTAAGCGCGTGGTGCTCATTGAGGATTCTGTTGTGCGCGGGACTACGACGAGCTGGATTGTCAATCTTGTGCGTAAGGCCGGCGCAAAGGAGGTTCATATGCTGGTCGCCTCGCCGCCGTACCTCCACCCCTGCTATTTCGGCACCGACGTGGACAATCGTGGGACTCTTATTGCCCACAAGATGAGCGTAGATGAGATTTGCAGGCATATCAATGCGGACAGCCTCCATTATCTTTCCCTTGATGATGTTGAAAAGATAGCTGAAGGCTCTATGAGAGAATTTTGTACCGGTTGTTTCACCGGGGATTATCCGCTTCCGGTGCCCGCCGCCGGAGAGAAGAACCGCTTTGAGTACCGGATTAGCGATGTGGACAGATGATGGTTGTTCAATTGAGAAGCCTGCTCAGGGACGCTCTCTTGTAAGTAGCACTATGGCGTAGTTGCTTTCGCTGTTTGCTTTTGTTATTTTTGTTCCTTCCCTGTTTTTTATTTCTTCGATTAGCTCCAGGGCTTCTGATTTTGGTATTTGGACGACTTTGTCCCAAACCGCCCAGTCGCCCAGGAGCTGTGTTTCGTGGGCTGAGAGCATTTCAGGCAGTTCGCCATGCAGTTCTACCCATAGGTAGGATTTGCCGATGAGCTCGTAAAGCTCGCCTAGTGTGCTTAGCTCATTTAGTTCTAGCGGAACCGCATGGCGGCTTGCCCAGGGTTCTGTTTCAAGGTGGGCTTCCTCATTTTCTGGATTCGCATTGTCCTGAATCGCCCTGTGTTCGCTTACTGCCCCTGGGAGGGCTGTTTGCCCGAAAGCTTCCGGCGATGCCGGCGCACTACCTGGCACTCCGCCTGCCGCAGTCACTCGGTTCTGATTCTGCTCATCGCTGTCCGCCGTGTCCGGCTCGCCGTCGGCAAAGACTCTTCTTTGCACAATTCCGGGAGCCGCAAGTTGGGTGGTGCCATAGACGCTAGTTTCGTCATGCTGCCTGACAAAATTGTTTATGAGCCAGGGCACCGTTAATAAAGCGAGCGCCAAACAGGCCACTGCGGGAAGATATTTTAAAATTGGGGAAACCCCGCTTTTATCCACCTTGACGCAAACTGAAGCGGTGTCCCGCATTTTATTTTTGACTTTATCCATAACGCCCAAGCTGAGGGATTGCGGCGCCTCTACGCTTGATTCGACTGCTGCGTTGGAGATTTCATGATATAAATCCTGGATGGCAGAGCAGCTTTCACATGTGCTTAAATGCTCTTTCAGGGCGTGCCTGTCCGGCTCCGGCAGCTCGCCATCAATATGTGCGCTGATTAATTCTAGGCATTCATTGCAGTTAATCATGTTGCTCCACCTCCCCTCGTTTATTGTGACGATTGCTTTCCGCAAAAGTTCCTTTTTCTACAAGGATATTTGCCAAGTTGAGCCGCGCGCGCGCTAGGCGGGATTTGACCGTTCCTTCGCTGATGCTTAGGGTTCCGGCTATTTCTGCATAGCTCATTTCATTTATTTCTCGCATTACGAGGACTTCCCGATGACTTTGGCTCAGCTTGCCAATGCTTTCTGCTATTTCTTTCCGCAGCTCCTTGCGAAAAACCCTATCTTCGGGCAATTCCCTCATGTCTGGTATTTCCACGTCGTGGGGGTTTCCGTTTTCGTCCTGATAGGCGCTAAGCGAGCTGATTTGTGCTTTGTTTTTTTTGCGCAGGAAATCAATGCATAGGTTGTATGTCAGCCTGTAAAGCCACACTGAGAATCGGCTTTCGCCTCGGAATGCATCAAGCTGCCTAAACGCTTTGAGGAACGCTTCTTGCGAGATGTCTAGAGCATCTTCTTCATTTTTAGTCATCTTTAGGGCCAGGTTGTACACGTTTTTTTGATTTGCCAATACGAGTTCCTCAAAGGCGTCGACATCGCCGTCCAGAACCTTTTTTATCGTCGTCATTTCTTCATCCGGGGTCAAAGCCTCACCTCCAAAGCTCTTGCTGTGCGACGGTTTTCTGCTGCGGCTTTTTTGTCCGCTACCAATCTTTGCCTCTGGTGTCCTGCAATTCCCGCCCTATGCCTTCTGTTATTTTTTGCAGCTCCTCAAGCGTTGATGTTTTGATAATCCGTTCTTTGAAGTATCCTGCATGGGGAACTCCTTTTAGATACCATGCGTAGTGTTTCCTCGCTTCGAGGCAGGCTATGTGCTCACCTTTGTGCTTCGCGGCAATTTCAAACTGCCGCATTGCCGTTTTTGCGCGTTCCTTGATTGGCGGCAGCGGCGGGATTTCCTCTCCTGCGAGGTGCGCTTTCGCCTGTTGAAAGAGCCATGGGTTGCCAAATGAACCGCGGCCTATCATTGCCATGTCGCATCCTGTGTATTTTAAAATCCTTGCTGCGTCTTCTGCCGTGAAAACGTCTCCGTTTGCTATGACCGGGATTTTCACTGCTTTTTTTACTTCTCGGATAATGTCCCAGTCTGCTTTTCCCGAGTACATCTGCACACGCGTCCTGCCATGGATTGTGATGGCTGAAACACCAGCTGCTTCACACATTTTAGCATATTCTATTGCATTGACGCTACCTTTGTCCCAGCCTTTTCGTATTTTTATCGTGACGGGGCATTTGACGCTCTTTATTACGGCTTCAATCACTCTTTGGGTGTTTTCCGGATTTTTCATCATTGCGCTGCCGTCGCCGCTTTTTACTATTTTGCCGACAGGGCATCCGGAGTTTATGTCAATAAAGTCAGCCCCCGAAATTTCTACTGCGAGCGCAGCCCCTTCGCCCATGCAGGCCGGGTCGCTGCCGAATATTTGTGCCCCAATGGGCGATTCGCCCTCGCTTAGGTGCAGCAATGTCTTTGTTTTTTTGTCTTTATATACGAGTGCCTTGGCGCTGACCATCTCTGTATACGCCAGCCCGCAGCCCAGCTCACGGCATATGGCTCTAAATGCAAGGTCTGACACCCCTGCCATTGGCGCCAGCGCAAGTTTTGAGTTTATTTTGATATGTCCAATTTGCAAGTTGCTTCAAGCTCCCCTTTTTCAGTATCATTTTCCAGCCAACGGTTGATTTTCATGTCCACTCGCCCATCCGGCAGGAATGTTACGCCTTCTTGAAGGAGAATTTCCCGCCGCATTTCGGCGAATTCCCCGCCTGTGATTCTGCCGTCGGCCATTACGACTCTTTGCCACGGGAGTCCCTCCGGGCAGTTGCGCATCGCCCAGCCTACCTCCCGTGCTGCGCGCGGCCTGCCGAGAAGCCTTGCAATTTCGCCATAGGAGACGACTTGCCCATGAGGGATCTGCTCTACGATTTCATATACTTGCTTAAAAAATGGGTTCAACTTTGCCTCCTGCTATTTTTTAGGTATATCATCAATGCGGCGGCGTCTGCCGGGGATACCCCTGATATCCGCGCAGCTTGCCCTAGATTCCTTGGCCTGATTCCGCTTAACTTCTGCCTTGCTTCTATCCTGAGGCCTGGCAGCGCATTGTAGTCTATGTCTTCCGGGATGAGGTGATTTTCCATTTTGGATAGCTCGTCCAGTTGGCGTTGCTGGCGTTTGATGTACCCTTCATATTTTATTGAAATTTCTGCCTGCTCACGCACAGCCTCGGGCAGATCCGGCGCATTTTTGTCCAGCTGCTTTATGTCGCCGTAGCTGAGTTTTGGGCGGCGCAGAAGCGCCGCCAAGCTCAGCCCTGACTTTGGTTCGGGCATGCCATGCTCTTCCAGAAGCTTTTTCAGCTCTTCTGATGGTGAGACAAACGTCGTCTCAAATCGCTCAATCTCTTGCTCAGCTAGTTTGTATTTTTCCAACACCCGCTGCTGGCGCTCGGCTGAGATAAGCCCGACTCGGTGGCCAAAATGGGATAACCTCAGGTCTGCATTGTCTTGGCGGTGGAGAAGCCTATATTCCGTTCTCGACGTCATTATTCTATATGGCTCGTCCGTACCTTTTGTCACTAGGTCGTCAATCAGAGTCCCTATATAGCCATCGGTGCGGCGTATTATCAGCGGCTTCTCGCCTTTTAGCTTCAGTGCGGCGTTGACCCCGGCGACGTATCCTTGCACTGCCGCTTCTTCATAGCCGGACGATCCGCAGAATTGGCCTGCGCCGTATAGCCCGGGGATTTTTTTGGTTTCCAGCGTTGGGTGCAGCTCTTGCGGGTCTATGCAATCGTATTCTATGGCATATGCGGGGCGCATGATTTCGGCATTTTCGAGTCCTGCTACTGAACGTATCATTTTTATTTGGATGTCCTCCGGCATCGAGGACGAGAAACCCTGCAAATAGACTTCTTCCGTGTCCAGCCCCATTGGTTCGACAAATATTTGGTGGCGGTCTTTATCGGCAAACCGCACGACTTTGTCTTCAAACGATGGGCAGTAGCGTGCACCTATGCCGTCGATTGCGCCCGAGTGCATAGGGCTTCTGTGCAGGTTCTCTCTTATTATATTGTGTGTGCTTTCGTTTGTGTATGTGAGCCAGCAGACTACTTTGTTTATTGGCGGCTGCTGAGGTTCGAAAGAAAATGACGGGGGCGGCTCGTCTCCCGGCTGTACTGCCATTTTGGAGTAGTCTATCTGCCTTGCGCTTACTCGGGCGGGCGTCCCTGTTTTGAATCGCCTCAGCGATAGCCCCAGCTCCCTCAGCCGCTCTCCCAGCATTTTCGCCGCAAACATGCCGTCCGGTCCGCCGTCTTGTATGGTTTCACCTACTATAGTGCGGCCTGCCAGATATGTTCCCGTGCATATAATTATTGCTCGGCTTCGGAATATTGCGCCTGTTTGGGTTTGGACATATGCTGCTGCTCCGTTTTCTATGCCGATATCTGTTATTTCTGCTTGCCTGAGCGACAGGTTTTCTTGCCGCTCAAGTGTGTGTTTCATTATTTTTTGATATTCTCGCCTATCGGCTTGGGCGCGCAAGGAGTGAACTGCGGGGCCTTTTGCCCTGTTTAGCATCCGGAATTGTATGCAGGCGCGGTCGGCGCATTTCGGCATTTCCCCACCTAGGGCAGCCAACTCGCGAACCAGGTGGCCTTTGCCTGTTCCGCCTATGTTGGGGTTGCAGGGCATGTTGCCTACCGAGTCCATGTTTATTGTGAAGCAGATAGTCTTCATGCCTAAGCGGGCGCCGGCCAGGGCGGCCTCTATGCCCGCATGGCCTGCGCCTATAACGGCTATGTCGTATTTTCCTGCTTCAAATTTCATTTTGTCTTCACAGCACCTTTTTTAGGAACTGACCTGTGTAGCTTTTTTCGCAGTTGGCCGCGCCTTCCGGCGCCCCCTCGTACAGAACTTGCCCCCCGGCGTCTCCGCCTTCGGGCCCTAGGTCTATTATGTGGTCTGCTGTTTTTATTACGTCTAAGTTGTGCTCGATTACTACTACTGAGTTGCCTGCGTCCGCCAGGCGGTTTAGCACTTCTATTAGTTTATGGACGTCGGCTGTGTGGAGGCCCGTCGTCGGTTCGTCCAGCACATAGAATGTATTGCCTGTTGAGCGTTTGCTCAACTCTGTTGCAAGCTTGACCCTCTGAGCTTCGCCGCCCGATAGGGTCGTTGAAGGCTGGCCTAGCTTTACATACCCTAGGCCTACGTCCACCAGCGTCAATAGCTTTTGTTTGATTTTTGGAAGGTTTTCAAAAAAGTCCAGAGCTTCATCTACGGTCATCTCCAGGACTTCGTGGATATTCTTGCCTTTGTAGCGCACCTCCAGCGTCTCGCGGTTATACCTTTTCCCTTTGCAGACCTCGCAGGGGACATAGATATCCGGCAGGAAGTGCATCTCAATTTTTAATAGCCCATCTCCGGAGCAGGATTCACACCTTCCACCTCTTACGTTAAATGAAAACCGGCCCGGCTTGTAGCCCCTTGACCTTGCATCTTGAGTTGATGCGAATAGGTCTCTGATTTCGCCAAAAACGCCTGTGTATGTTGCAGGATTCGAGCGGGGGGTGCGGCCTATCGGCGATTGGTCTATATCTATTACCTTGTCCAAAAATTCTATACCCTTTATCTTATCATGCTTCCCTGCCCGGGTTTTTGCACCGTTGAGCTCAGCTGCAAGCGCTTTGTAGACTACCTCGTTTATAAAGGATGACTTGCCGCTGCCTGACACACCCGTTACGCATGTCATCATTCCTAGCGGAATGGATATTGTCAGGTCTTTTAGGTTGTTTTCTGTTGCTCCGCAGACTGTGAGCGAATTTCCATTGCCCTTTCTCCTCTCGGCGGGAATCGGGATTACCCGCCTTCCGCTCAAGTATTGCCCAGTAGCCGAATTTTCGCACTGCATTATTTCCTCTGCACCGCCCGAGCATACTATTTCGCCGCCATGGACTCCTGCGCCGGGGCCGACGTCCACTATATAGTCCGCCGCCAGCATTGTCTCTTCGTCATGCTCAACCACCAGCAGTGTGTTTCCCAAATCGCGCAGGCGCTTTAGCATGTTGAGCAACTTGACATTGTCGCGCTGGTGCAGGCCTATTGACGGTTCGTCCAATATGTACAGCACACCCATCAGCGATGAGCCTATTTGCGTTGCGAGCCTAATCCTCTGACTTTCGCCGCCGGAGAGGCTTCCCGCCTGCCGGCTGAGCGTGAGGTATTCAAGTCCGACACTTTGCAGGAAACCCAGGCGCTCCCTAATCTCTTTTAGTATGCGCCTTGCTATCAGTTCGTCTTTTTCGCTGAGGACTAGCCCATCTATGAATTCTATCGTGCGTGATATGGATTTTTCTGTCAGGGTTGCGATATTAATGCCCCCGACGGTGACTGCCAGCACTTCTTTCTTGAGCCTGCGCCCGCCGCAGTCGGGGCAGGGGTGCTCCGCCATGTAGTTTTCTAGCTCCCAACGCATTGACATGCTCTGCGTATCTTTGTACCTGCGCTCTATGTTATTCACGATGCCTTCAAATGGCTGTGTCAGCATCCCTTTTCCCCTCGCTTGGTCGTAGTGGAGGTCGAGCTTTTCTCCGCCGGTGCCATAGAGTATAATGTCAAGAACCCCTTCGGGGAGATTCTTGATTGGCGTTGATAACCTGAACTTGTACTTTTTTGCCAGCGCCTCGAAGTACATTTTTGAAATGCCGTCGCTTTTTACGCTGCCCCACCCTGATGCGGAAATTGCACCTTCTGCGATCGACAATGACGAATTCGGGATTATCAGCGCAGGGTCTACCCGCAGCTGCGTGCCCAGCCCCGTGCATTTCGGGCAGGCCCCATATGGATTATTGAAGGAGAACAGGCGCGGGGTCAGCTCTTCCATCGATACGCCGCAGTCCTCGCAGGCGTAGTTTTGCGAAAACAGCAGCTCCCGCTCCTCTCCGACTATGTCGATAATTACCAGCCCACCGGCTAGTGCGAGGGCGGTTTCTACCGAGTCCGTCAGACGGTGTGCTATATCCTCTTTTATGACCAGCCTATCTATGATAATCTCTATGTTGTGCTTTTTGTTCTTGTCAAGCTTGATTTCTTCGGTCAGGTCGTAGACGCTCCCATCGACGCGCACCCGGACGTAACCGCTCTTGCGCGCATCTTCGAACACCTTTGAATATTCGCCCTTGCGCGCCCTTATGACCGGAGCCATCACCTGAATTCTCGTCGCCTCGGGGAGGGACATTACGTTATCTACGATTTGGTCGATGGACTGCTGCTTGATTTCTTTGCCGCACTTGTGACAGTGCGGCACGCCGACTCGCGCCCACAGCAGGCGCAGGTAGTCATATATTTCCGTCACTGTGCCGACTGTCGAGCGCGGGTTGCGG
>WQSH01000030.1 GCA_009787995.1 Oscillospiraceae bacterium | reverse complement strand
ATAGTTATGCTCGTCATATGGGTTGTGGATATATGCGATGTCCGGCAGGACTGCCTGTATGTCAAACTCGTCGGCTGGCGTGACTTCTACATACTCGGGAAAATCATTGCCGTCATAATATGCCTTCGAGAGGCCGCCCGCCTTGTCCCTCTCGAAATAGGGTGCGGGCACAACGGTTACGAAGCAGCTCTCGTCCTGCTTAGCTGCCGCCCAGATGCTCTCCATTGAGTCCCACATGGGCGCTTTGTATGGGAAAAAAACTACCTCGGTTTTGATTTCCCGCTCGTTATTCATATTCTCGGACAATTTGTCAAAAAGCGAGAATATGTTGTCAAGGGTTTCGTCGATTACCTTGATGTCGTCGATGTCGGTAAGGAGCAAGTCAAATGCCCCTATTAAGCCGTACATGATTGGCGAATACTTTGAAAAGCCATCCGGCGAGAGCACTTGCTCCAGCATTTCCGCAACGGCGCCCAATGCGTCCAAGCCATCGCCCAGCACCGCGTTTGCTGCGGATTCGTCTACGGTGATTGCGTATTCAAGGCTTTCTTTTATGGTTGCAAGTAATTCCAGTATGTTGTTGCGTTCAAATTTTCTCATATTTCTCTCTCCGGCGTGTGGATTTTAGGAACTGCTCCATCACTATGCTCATGAATATTGAATCTTCCTTTGAAAACTTGTAGTTTTGGTGGGTTGTGTCAGAAATATTGCGAACGAAGTCGGCAAGCTCGAACCTAAGCCCAAACCCTGGGAAAGGCGCAGAAAATGTCTCGTTTTCGTGGGTTCGTTCATAGCACACCTCGAAAGACTTGAGCAGCCACCAAGGGGATTTTGCCAGAATGTACCCTTTCGTCCCCGACACTATAAGCTGCCCCTCGCTCTTCACCCCTATACCGGTTTTTGCGGTGGCGGTGGCGTTATCGTACTTAAAGTGAGCCTTTGTATAGAGATCTGTGCCATTCTCTGTGCGAAAACTCTCAAATGCGATGGATTTGTAATCATGTCCTAGCAACTTAACTATTGGGAGCAGGGAATAGCTTGCAAGCTCCGTAAAGCTGCCGCCCACGGCTGGGTCATATTCCCTGATGCCCGGGCCGTATGGCGTCAATTTGGTAAATGCGGCCTCTACGTCATATATTGTGCCAATTCGCCCGCCACGCGCAATGGCCAAGAGGTTTATGAAGCCTGGGGCATATGCTGTTTTTACGGCTTCCATCAGCACGACCTTGTTCTCGTCGGCGATATTGTACAGCTCCCGCGCTTCAAGCTCTGATAAAACCATGGGCTTCTCGCAGAGCACGTGTTTCCCCAGTATTAGCGCCCTGCGGGCATAATCGTAATGCGTTTCGTGGGGCGTTGCGACATATACTGCGTCTACTTTGTCGAGAAAGGCCTCATAGCTATCGTGGCAGTATGCGACTTCGAACGCTTCCCCAAATTTTCTTGCGCTTGACTGCCGGGGGTTGTAGGCGCACGACACATCGACGCCGCTTACGAATTTTGCTTCTTGAAATAGCCTCTCGGCAATCCTGCCTGTTCCGACAATGCCAAGGTTCACGACTCCCAAGCGTTCGTGCCTGAGTATCGTGCTCGAGACATTTTGGGTGCGGTCGAAATAGACGACTTCGCAGTATTCCTTCAGGTAGTCGAATTTATCTACCCAGTCCGAACCAAAGGCTATTATGTCGATGCCGTATTTTTGGATGTCTTCAACTTTTTGGCCTTCATGGTCTTCGACGATAATCTCATCTGCAAGTCCGCTCTGCCGGACATTGTCGATTCTGCGCATGAGGGAGTCGACGACGTTCATTTTGCCTCTGTAGACATCATACTGCTCGGTTGTCACGCCTACTATAAGTTCGTCCCCAAGCGCTTTCGCGCGCTTGAGTAGGTTGTAGTGCCCCTCGTGAAATAGGTCGAAGGAACCATATGTTATAACTTTTTTCATCTTGAGTCCTCGGCAAGTTTCTCGTTGCTCTCTGCCAACGTGTTTAATTTTTGGTGCAAGGCAGTATATCATACAGACGCCTTCTCCGCAAGTGGTTGAAATAAGTGGAGGAATGTGGCATAATAACTTAGAGTCGGGGATTAGTGATTTTAGGGGTCGGGAATGAGAAGTATACATAAAACGCTATCAGCGCGCGAGGCGGCGCTTAAGGTGCTTGGCGTCTACCGTCGCAAGAAGGCTTGGTCTGATTTGGCATTAAACAGCGTCATTGGCAGCTCGGGCCTTTCGGCGCTTGAGACGGCTCTCGCCACTTCGCTGGTATATGGGGTGCTGCAGAATATGGCGCTATGCGACTTTTATGCAGGACATTTTTCGTCAATGGAACTGAAGAAACTTGAGCCTAGGGTGCTCGACATTTTGCGCCTTTCGATATACCAGATTGTATTTTTGACAAAAATACCGCACAGCGCCGCAGTAAATGAGGCTGTATCGCTTGTTCGGAAGTTCTCAAACCAGCGCGCCGCCGGTTATGTAAATGCAATGCTGCGCAGAATATCAAAAGCCGCTCTGGAAGGCGGGCTGCCCGAGGTAGAGGGAAGCAGGCTGCATATACTGTCGGTCAGGTACAGCCATCCGGAGTGGCTGGTCAAGGAGATGTGCGATATTTTGGGGGAGGGCGCCGCTGAAGAGGCTCTTATCCAAAATAATTCAGGCAATGTGCCGGTGACCGCTCAGGTGAACACTTTGCTTACGAGCACGGAGCACGTGCTTTCCCTGCTTGAGTCCGAAGGCATTGAAGCCGGGAGGCATAAATGGCTTGACGACTGCATTGAGCTTAGGGGGGCGGGGAAGATCACGCGTCTTGAGGCTTATAAAAAGGGCTTCATTTACGTTCAGGACTCTGCGGCGCGCCTGGCTGTTATAGCGGCTGCGCCAAAAAGGGGCGATTTTATAATAGACGGCTGCGCCGCACCAGGCGGGAAGTCATTTACTTCTGCGCTCATGATAGAAAACGAAGGGCTTATTTTGGCCTGCGACGTCCACGGCGCCAAGCTCAGGCATATTGAAAACGGCAGCAAAAGGCTTGGAGTGAAAATCATAGATACGATTGAGATGGATGCCTCAAAAGATGAAAACCACCCGCGAGTTGCTGCATATCTCGAGGCTGGGGACGGCAATACGCGCGTTCTGGCCGACATTGTCCTTGCAGACGTTCCCTGCTCCGGTTTTGGCATTATAAGGAAAAAGCCGGAAATTAGGTACAAGTCGAAGCAGGATATAGCCGGACTTCCCGATTTGCAGGGGAGGATACTGTCGTCACTTTCCAAGTATGTGTCGGCTGGTGGGACATTGCTTTATTCGACATGCACGGTGCTCCGGAGCGAAAACGAGGATGTCATTGAGTCGTTTCTCCGCAAAAATACCGAGTTTGCACTTGATGGCTTTTCTCTGCCCGAAATAGGGGATGTCCCAAGCGGCATGATTACATTGTGGCCACACATGCATGGTACGGACGGCTTTTTTATTTGCAAACTTAAAAAGAAGAGGCATACATGAGCAAACGTGATATTAAATCTATGACGCTCCGGGAGCTGGGGGATTATTTTTCTTCCATCGGCGAGCGCGAGTTTCGCGCCAAGCAGGTCTTTTCTTGGCTGCATGACGGCGCAACGGCTTTTGATGTTATGACAAACATCTCTGAGGCGCTTCGAAAAAGGCTTGATAGGGAGTTTGTCATAACGGTGCCGGAGCTTGTTGAAAAGCACGTCTCGGAGCTTGATGGGACTATTAAGTTCCTTTGGCGGATGACGGACGGCTCCGCCGTTGAGAGCGTGCTGATGGAATATGAGCATGGCAACACGGTTTGCATATCTTCGCAGGCGGGCTGCAGGATGGGTTGTGCGTTCTGCGCTTCTGCAATTGGCGGGCTCGTGCGTAATTTGCAGGCATCTGAAATATTAGACCAGGTGCTTTTTTCGCAAATGGAGTCCGGGCGCAAGGTTTCGAACATTGTCATTATGGGAATTGGGGAACCGCTGGATAATTTTGACAATGTGATGCTGTTCCTCGAACTTATAAACCACCCGTCTGGTATGAACATAGGTGCCCGCCGCATCTCGCTTTCCACATGTGGGCTCATAGAAAATATTGACAAATTGTCTGAGTATAGTATACAATTAACGTTAACGGTGTCGCTCCATGCGCCCGATGATGAGACTAGAACCCGACTTATGCCAATAAATCGGGACAATGGGGTAGATAACCTGCTAAAGGCGTGCGGCAGATACTTCGCTAAAACCGGCAGGCGGGTGTCATACGAGTATGCCCTGATTGATGGTGTCAACGACACGCCCCGCCACGCAGAGCTGCTATCTGATAAACTGCGAAACAGCGGCGGCCATGTCAACATTATCCCGCTTAGCGATGTGCCAGAGAGGAAGCTAAGGGGGAGCAGTGTCGAGAGCATAAAAGCATTTACGAAAATTTTGAAGCACAATGGCGTAAACTGCACAGTGCGGCGCAGCTTGGGGCGCGATATTGCGGCTTCCTGCGGACAGCTGCGCACCAGGTTATCACAAACGACTTAAGTAGGTCATGTAGATGGAACTTTATGGAACCACAAATTGCGGCAAAGTAAGACGGCAAAATCAAGATGTTTTTAAGGTTCTCTTTGATAGTGAACGAAACGTCGCTGTTCTTGTCGTCTGTGACGGTATGGGCGGGGCTAAAGCAGGCGATGTCGCAAGCTCTCTTGCGGCAGACGCCTTTATGCATCATATGGGCAAATTTCTTGAACAGGTCGAGCTGCAAAACGACGTCGCCATGAAAATGGCTGACGCCGTGCTTGCGGCAAACAAGGCTGTATATGACAAGAGCATTGAGAGCGACGAATTTTACGGAATGGGCACAACGCTTACTGCTGCGATTTCCACTTTGGATGGGGAGGTTGTCGTCAACATTGGCGACAGTCGCCTTTACCACGTCACATTCAACGAAATAAAGCAAATCACTAAAGACCATACGGCTGTGGAGGATATGATTTCAAGGGGCGACTTGACGCGCGCCGAGGCGCGGAGGCATCCAAACAAGAATCTGATCACAAGGGCGCTGGGCACAAGCGAAGACGAAGAGCCGGATGTGTTTTTCCTAAACCTAAACAGGGGAGACCACCTCCTCCTTTGCTCTGATGGCCTGTCTAATGTAGTGATGGATAGCGAAATACTTTTTGAATTGCAACATGGAAAAAGCGTCCGTGAATGCTGTGAAAAGCTCGTAGACCTGGCTCTTTCGCGCGGCGCTCCGGACAACGTGACGACAGTTATATTTAAAAAGTAGCAGAAATACCCTCGAAGGGAGGACTTTGTGAATGGACGGCAACGATAAGTATGTCGGGAGAATACTTGACAATAGATATGAGATTTTAGAGCTCATCGGTTCGGGCGGGATGGCGCTTGTCTATAAGGCGCGTTGTCACCGTTTGAATAGGATGGTCGCTATAAAGATATTGAAGGAGGACCTTGCAGGGGACGAGGAGTTCCAACGGCGCTTTTACACGGAGTCTCAAGCAGTCGCTATGCTGTCTCACCCCAACATTGTTGCGGTTTATGATGTCAGCCGTGCCGGAAATACCGAATATATCGTCATGGAGCTTATTGAGGGTATAACGCTAAAGCAGTATATCAACCGCAAAGGACTGCTAAACTGGAAGGAAGCCCTGCATTTTGCGACTCAAATAACAAAAGCGCTCAGCCATGCGCACTCGCGCGGTATAATCCACCGTGATATAAAGCCGCACAACATAATGATACTTAAAGACGGCAGCGTCAAGGTCGCCGATTTTGGCATTGCTCGGTTGCTTGCCGTTTCTCATACATTGACACAGGAGGCCCTCGGCTCGGTTCACTATATTTCGCCAGAGCAAGCCAAAGGCGGGCATATCGATGCACGCTCGGATATTTACTCGGTTGGCGTGGTGATGTATGAGATGCTTACCAGCCGCCTGCCATTTGTTGGAGATTCGGCTGTCTCTGTAGCCATTCAGCATATCAGCGCAATCCCGCTCATGCCCAGGGACATCAACCCCGATGTGCCAATCGGCCTTGAGGATATAACAATGCACGCCATGGAACCCGACCTCAACATGCGCTTTACCACCGCAGAAGAGATGCTGGGCGATTTGGAAGAGTTCCGGAAGAATCCGTCAATTGTGTTTAGTTACGCATTGTCAGATTCCGGCAGCAGGCAGGATGCCCTCGATGAGCCTTTTTCTGAGACAAGGCAAATACCTGTTGTCCCACCGGCCAATGTTAAGCCCGTAGCGGATATGCAGAGGGAGCGGGTCGCACAGGGCGTTGCAAAACCTGCACAGGCTGAGCGGAAGCCCGCCCAGCAGCGTCCACAAAATCCTGCGCCGGCAAAGGCTGCGCCCGATGTTGCGGCAATGCAGAGGGCGGAGCGCTTGGGAATGCAGCCAAAAAGGCTGAGGCGGCAGAATCGGGACATGACGCAGGATGAATACCGCGCTTCAAAAACAAGGGCAAGCAGCACATCGACGCTCGTTGGCATCTTTAGCGTAATTGTATTTTTAGTAGTCATTGTTGTATTTATGTGGAATTTTTTCCTAGCGGATATTTTCGGTGCGCAGCAGAGGGAGCCTCTCATAATGCCCAGCTTCCTAAACCGCAGGTTTGAAGATATTATTATTACCGACGAATATACGAACATATTTAATTTCATCCCAAGGGAGGAGCATAGCACAGAGTTCGCCCATGGATTGATCATCTCACAAAACCCCATGGCCGACAGGCAGCTGAGCGCACCGCTCCCAGGGGCTAGAATCAATGTTGAGCTGATCGTGTCTATTGGCGCACCGCCTCCGACGCTTATGCCTGACCTCATAGGCACGCATTGGGGCGTTGCAAGAAACGAGCTTATCAATCGCAATATAAATCTTTACATCGATACCGTAGAGGTTGCAAGCGACGCGCCGCTTGGGCTTGTTGTCGAGACCATACCCCCTGCGGGCGAGATGCTTGCCAGCGGGCATACGGTTATCATCAGATATAGCGGTGGGCCCGACATCATGATGGTGAACGTTCCGGACTTAGAGCTGCCAACTACCTATGCAGCCCTCACTTCTGCATTCAGGGGCCTTGACCTCGTGCTCATGTTTGATGAGTTTTTCAGTACTGTACACCCCTTGGACACTGTGACATACATCCGCTTTGCCGGCGAGGAAGTTGCCGCAGGCACGGCCATAGCTGTCAGCATTTCGCTGGGGCCGGAGGAGATAGAAGAACCCGAGCCGCCTGATGATCCATATGATCCGTACGATCCGGAGCCGCCTGATGGGACATACCCCCCCCCAGTAACGCAACCTCCGTATGTCACTCCGCCTGAAGGCACCCCGCCCGGCACCGGTGAGCCGCCGGGTGTTACGTACCCGCCATACCCTCCGGCACCCCCGGAAGACGAGCCTCCGCTGATAGATGAAGACATCATTATCGATGACGACCCTCCTGGCGAATAAAGGTGGTTATATGGCAGAGGGGATAGTATTTAAAGCTTTGAGCGGGTTTTACTATATCGAATCCGAAGGCACTCAAACGCAGTGCAGGGCTAGGGGCAAATTTCGGCTTGAAAATATTTCCCCACTAGTTGGCGACCGCGTCGAATTTGTCCACACCGAGCCAGGGAAGGGCGTGCTTAACGCAATATGCCCCCGAAAGAACTTTTTTATAAGGCCTCCAATTGCAAATATCGAAAAAATGGTGATAATTGCGTCCGGCGCCATACCTGTGACGGATACTTTCCTAGTTGACAGGATGACCGCAATTGCGCATAGGAACGGCTGTGAGTCTGTTATTTGTATAAATAAGCTAGACCTTGACCCGGCCGATAGGCTGTATGAGATATACAGCTCCGCCGGGTTTTTGACGGTAAGGACCAGCGCAGAGACTGGAGAGGGGATGGGCGAGCTGCAAAACGCCATTAGCGGCTCGATGTGCGCCTTCACCGGCAACTCCGGGGTGGGGAAGTCCAGCATACTCAACACACTGGAGCCGAACTTTCGCATTTCGGTCGGAGATGTGAGCAAAAAGCTTGGCAGGGGCCGGCATACGACAAGGCATGTCGAGCTTTTCAAACTAAGTTGCGGCGCTATAATTGCCGACACGCCGGGTTTTTCGGCCTTCGACACGGAGGGGTTGGCATCCAAAGAAAGGCTTCAGCACCTCTTTCCCGATTTCGAGCCTTTTATTGGCAGTTGTCGATTCCTTGACTGCGCGCACATAAAAGAACCGGGATGCAGAGTGCTGGAAGCCCTTGAGGCTGGAAGTTTGAATAAAAGCAGGTGGGACAGCTATGTGCGCCTTTACGAGCAGGCGTCCCAACATAAAGAGTGGGAACGCAAATCAATTGACGATTAGCGGAATATGTAGAATTTTGAATTGATGGGGTGAAACGGTTTGGGATTTTTGGGTAGACGAGTTGCTGTTTTTTTTGCTGTTGTTATTTTTCTTGGCTTGGTTTTTCCTGTTTTTGGTGCGGCTCATGTAGCGAATCCTGCTATAACGTCGCCGGGCGCAGTTTTAATAGATTTTGAGACGGGGAATGTGCTTTTTGGGCGCAACGAGGCTGTGCAGAGAGTTCCTGCCAGTATGGTCAAAATGATTGCGGTCTATGTCATTTTTGATGCAATTAGGGATGGGCTTGTGACTATGGACACGGAAATTCAAATAAGCGAGAACGTCCATGAGCTATCCATCCACCCCGGATGGGCAAATGTCCGGCTTGAGACAAACGCCACCCACACGGTGCGAGAACTGTTGGAGGTGGTTATTGTGCGTTCGGCAAATGGGGCGACTGCTGCGCTGGGCGAGGGAATCTTCGGCAGTGACCAAGCGCTTGTAGAACAGATGAACGCAAAGGCTAGGGAGCTAAACATCCGCGCGTACTTTGACGACAGCTTTGGAATCTCGCCGCGAAACCGCATATCCCCGCTTGCCCTTGCATGGTTTATGCAAAGCATGCTTGTAGACCACCCGCAGATTTTGGAGTTCACTTCAATGAGGACAGTGCGCTGGCAAGGCGGTGAGCCCCTAATGAACACCAACCATCTACTGCATAGGTTTGATGATGCAGATGGTTTAAAAACTGGCTTTACCTCTGCTGCGCAGTGGTGCCTGATTGGCACGGCCGAGCGCAACGGGCGCAGGTTGATTACGGTCGTTATGGGCAACGCTACTGCAGGCGGGCGTTTTAGCGATACGGAGGCGCTGCTGGAGTGGGGTTTTGGAAACGCTACTAGGATAAATGCAGGCCAGGCGCCGAGGCGCCCGGCAGAACGCCTTGCAAACCAGCCGCCAGCACAAGAGCCTGAGCAGCCACCGGACCCCGACCCTGAACCAGAGCCGACGCCTGAACCAGAGCCGACGCCTGAACCAGAGCCGACGCCTGAGCCAGAGCCGACACCTGAGCCAGAGCCAACACCAGACCCGCCCACAATAATAGGAGGCAGGGCAAACCCCTCGGCGGCAAGCCTTATTCTCAACGGTGTCACTATGCCGTTATCCGCATATCTTATAGGTGACTCGCACTATTTTAAGCTTAGGGACGTTGCGTACCTTTTAAATGGAACTGAAATGCAGTTTGAGGTCAACTGGGATGCTGCAGGCAATGCGATCCGGTTGACCAGCGGGATGGAATATACGCCCAAGGGCGGGGAACTAGCCCTTGCGGTTTCAGGGCCAAGGCCCTTTACCCCAACGCCATCAAGGATATATTTAGATGGCGTTTCACATGCGCTTAATGCTTTTTTAATCGATGGCAATAACTTTTTCAGGTTGCGCGATTTGTCTGGTTTAATTGGATTTGAAGTTTTTTGGATAGAAGAGACGAGAACCGTAATAATAAACACTTTGATTCCGACGTAATGTTAATGAAAAAAGGGCACCTGGCAAATTTGAGCCGCACTTAGCGGCTCTTTTTGTATCCGGAGAGGGGAGAGAGGCGCGCTGCGTTTCGTAGGCTGCTGTTTTCAATGTGCGTGTAGATTTGCGTTGTGTTAAGGTGTTCGTGGCCAAGCAGCTCCTGCAGCGTCCGCACGTCTACGCCGCTTTTGAGCATCAAGGTCGCTGCGGTGTGGCGCAACTTATGGGATGAATATTTCGTACTATCAAGCCCTGCGGCGAGCAAGTGCTTTTTTACGAGGCTATGAATCGTCGAGGTGCTGATTCTGGTTCTGCGGTTGGATAAGAATAGCGCTTTTTTGTCTGCCGTAGCAATGCCTTTTCTCGCCCTGAGGTAATCATTGACTGCATCGGCACACGCATCGTTTATATAAACGATGCGTTCCTTGTCGCCTTTGCCCAAGACCCTGATATGGTCTTGGCGCAGGTCTGTCAAATCCAATCCTGCAATTTCGGAGATGCGCAACCCGCAATTGAGGAAAATCGACAAAATGCAGAAGTCCCGCTCGCGGTGCGCCCCATCCACGCCATCGAGCAGCCTCATGCTCTCGTCAAGGCTGAGAAAGCGGGGGAGCGACTTGCGCAGTTTCGGGGAATCTAGGTCGGCTACAGGGTTTTCGTTTAGCCTGTTGTTATTGGATTTTAAAGTCAGGTACTTATAATAAGAGCGGATGACCGCCGTTTTGCGGGCGCGGCTGTTGGCATTCAAGCCGTATTCCGTATTGCGGCTGTTTTGCTGTCTGGGCCTGTCGCGTGATAGGAATGCCAGATATTCATAGACGTCAGTGATTTTGACGCTGCCAACAAAGCTTCTGTCAATGTCCAGTATGGAAATTTCATCAAATGGCGTATCTTGCGGTACTAATCTTTTATGGATTTTCATAAAACGGAAGAAAGTGCGCAGGTCAAGAAAGTATTCGTCAATCGTTTTTTTTGAATGGCCTTTAATTGTTTCGTGATAGAAAAGAAATTCGCGGATTATCTCAGGTGAGTCGGCCCTATAGTCCATAACAATATTATTCCTCTCAAGCAAGCATTTTCGAAGGGGGCGGCAACCGCCCCACAAACCGATTATATCATTACACAAGGGGGAGGTCTATCGAAACATTCACCAATTCACCAAAAATTGAACAAAATAAAGATTTTGTTCAATTTAGAGGAACAAAAGTTGCGCTCGCACTCAAATCGTGCTATCATTGCAATGATAGCAAAATGGTGACTGGTGAGGTTTTATAAAATGTTAGAACAATTGCTCGTATATTTTCAAGTCGTTCCTGTTATGTCGTTTCTGCTCGTCGTCGTCCTTATCATTGTAAAGCTCCATTCGGTGGTTAAAAACAAATATAATGGCAAAAGGCGCATTACAATCGACATCGATTCAATAACCTATGAGCGCCTGACCCACGACGCTAAGTCAGGCATGGTTACAAACAAAACACGCGCCGAGCGCATCATCGATTCCCACTATGAATAAAGCTCCTATTTTACAGTCAATCCTATTTCACAATCAAATTAACTAGCTTGTTCTTGACGACAATCGTGCGGACGATTTGCTTTCCTTCTATGTTCCGCGCGATTTTTTCGTCGGCCTTGGCGGCGCTCAGGACGAAATCATCGTCGGAGTCAACCGGGATTTTTATAGTCCCCCTGAGTTTTCCGCCGATTTGTATAGCTATCTCGCATTCGGAATCTACTGTCTTTGCCTCGTCGTACTCCGGCCAGCGCTGGTCTGCGGCCAAGCCGTCAAACTTCTGAATCTCCCAAAGCTCCTCGGCTATGTGCGGCGCAAAAGGCGACAGCAGCATCAACAGCATCTTGATATCGCCGCGCGACGGTGCTTTTTCGTAAAAATCATTTACCAGCGACATAAGCGCAGCAATGGCCGTATTGAATTTTAGGTTTTCTATATCGCTGCCTACTTTTTTGATTGCACGATGCACAGCCAGCTCATGCGCCTGCGAAATCCCCTCGCCGCTCAGCGGCTTCTCGGCGACGTTCCAGACTCTGTCCAAGAACCGCTTGCAGCCCTTGACGGCATTTTGTGACCACGGAGCGGTTTTTTCAAAATCTCCTATGAACATGATGTAAAGCCGCATGGTATCTGCACCGAACTCATTGATTATCTCATTGGGGTTTACAACATTGCCCCGGGACTTGCTCATTTTTTGGCCATCCTCGGCCAGTATAAACCCATGGCAGGTGCGTTTTGAATATGGTTCCGGCGTAGGCACTACGCCAATGTCGAACAGGAATTTATGCCAGAAGCGAGAATACAGCAGGTGCAGCGTAGTATGCTCCATGCCGCCGTTGTACCAGTCCACGGGCGTCCAGTAATCTATTGCCTCGCGCGATGCAAGCGCATTTTTGTTAGCTGGGTCTGTATACCTGAGGAAATACCAGCTCGAACCGGCCCACTGCGGCATAGTGTCCGTCTCGCGCTGAGCAGAGCCGCCGCATTTCGGGCATGTCGTCGTCCTCCACTCCGTCATCGCTGCAAGCGGGCTCTCACCCGTGTCCGTCGTTTCATAGTTTTCCACCTCGGGCAAAATAAGCGGCAGCTCGGACTCGGGCAAGGGCACATATCCGCATTTCCCGCAATGGACAATCGGGATTGGCTCTCCCCAATACCTCTGGCGGGAGAATACCCAGTCGCGGAGTTTATAATTGACTTTTTCCTCGCCGGCGCCCTCCTTAGAAAGCCACTGATTCATTTTTACCTTTGCGTCAGCGACGCTGAGGCCGTTTATGAACCCGGAATTCACAATTGCTCCCGTCTCGCAGTCAGTGTGGGCTTCTTTCTGAACATCCCCTCCGCTTACCACCTCAATTATCGGGATTCCGAATTTCCTGGCAAATTCCCAGTCGCGCACATCATGGCCCGGAACGGCCATTATTGCGCCTGTTCCATATGTGGCGAGCACATAGTCGGATATGAATATCGGTATCTCGGAGCCCGTGCCGGGGTTTACTGCCCGGACGCCCTTTATTTCAACGCCTGTTTTTTCCTTAGAGAGCTCTGTCCTTTCAAAATCCGACTTTAGCGCAGCGGCATCCTGATAGGCGCTAATCTCTTCTTGGTTTTCCAGCTTCCAGCTTTTAAGCAAGGGGTGCTCGGGCGAAACTACTATGTAGGTTGCCCCAAAGAGCGTGTCCTGCCTCGTCGTGAACACCCGGATTTTATCGCCCATAGTCGTCTTGAAGTCAATCTCTGCGCCAACGCTGCGCCCTATCCAGTTTTTCTGCTGTGTTTTAACTCGCTCGATATAATCCACACTGTCAAGGTCGTCGATGAGCCTCTGGGCGTATTTTGTAATGCGCAGCATCCACTGGCTCTTTTCGCGCCTGACGACCGGAGCGCCGCAACGCTCGCACTGGCCGTCGACCACTTCCTCGTTAGCCAACACGCATAGGCAGGACGTGCACCAATTGACAGGGATTTGCGCTTTATAAGCGAGGCCGTTTTCAAAGAGCTTTAGGAAAATCCACTGCGTCCATCTGTAATATTCAGGGTCTGTAGTGTCGACGCACCTGTCCCAGTCAAAGCTGTAGCCGAGCATCTTCAGCTGTTTGGTGAAGCGCTCAATATTGCTGCGGGTTACAACCGAAGGGTGAATCTTGTTTTTTATCGCATAGTTTTCCGTCGGAAGCCCAAACGCATCAAACCCCATAGGAAAAAGTACGTTAAAGCCCAGCATCCTCTTTTTGCGGGAAACGATGTCCATGGCGGTATACGGACGAGGGTGGCCTATATGCAGACCTTCTCCCGAAGGATAGGGAAACTCCACAAGAACATAATATTTGGGGTTCGGGCTGTCGTTTGAGGCTGCGAAGGTTTTCTCACCCTCCCACCTCTTTTGCCATTTCGCCTCAATTTGGCTAAATTCGTATTTCATTATCTATATATCTCCTAGCTAGAAACGCAATATATTACAGTGCGTATAACTTAAATACTCTTTGTAATATCACTTGATTATTCCACTTATTTCAATGTTCTCAGCGTCGCCCCACAGACGTTCAAGCGTATAGAACTCACGAGTCTCTTGCAAAAATAAGTGAACTACGACACAGCCGTAATCAATGAGCACCCAGCCTCCGGAGCGGTGCCCTTCCCTGCGCAACGGCATCTCGTCTTTCTCTTTTAAAATTCTTTCCACCTCGTCGGACAATGTCTTTAGCTGGGTCGTCGAGTTTGCCGTGCAGATGACAAAATAATCTGCAAGAACCGTGAGGTTATAGGTCCTTAAGAGCTTTATGTCCTGCGCTTTTTTGTTATCCAGCGCATTAACTATCAGCTTGGCAATTTCATCTGGAGTCAGCATTAAATATAATCTATCCTTTCATTACTGGTTATTCGTTGCCTGTCGTTTCCGCATAAGCGGGATTATCTGAATCTTGCTCCACCGGCTCTTCCGATGGCTCGGTCACGAATGGTGCATCCGATATTTCGGGCTCATCATCCAGCTCTGTTTCGCCACCTTCTTCGAAATACTCACCTGCACCATTGGTCTCCTCAGGTGGCTGCGGCTCTTCCTGCGAGGCATAATAGTCATAGTCCGGCGGAACTTCAAAAAAGTCAGGCGCATCATACTGGCCATCCACAGCGTCGCTGTCTACCCCTTCCCCATCAGCCTCCTCCACAGTATCGTAGGAGTCGCCCGACGGAACGTCCGGAGTGGTTGGGGCACCTTGTTGCGGAGCTTGGGCTCCAGCGCCGCCGGTATTTCCCCCACCGGTAGTCCCCCCACCGCCGCTAACGTTAATTACGGACAAGCGGGTTTCGGCGGTGGTTGGGCTCACTTGGTTTGGGTTTGAGCCCCTGCTGGTTGCGCCCCAGTTCGGATCGCCCGCCCAGTTTCCATCTGTGACGAAAAGCCTCCTGTCCGGACCGCGCGTGAGTATGCTTAAATCCTCAGCGGTTTTGTCATATGAGAATGGGTTTAGCCTATCATTTAGCAGTTCCAGCCATTCATCAAGAAAAATTGTGACATAAGACCGGTTGCCCACAAAGTCGTTTCCATTGGCAGGCACTATGTGGAAGCGTATATTCTCTTGGTTTAACTGTAAGAGTTCCCTTGCAAGCCAAGCTAAGCTGTCCAGCGATATATTTGTCCTGACATGGTTGAGCGCGATATTTGCAAGCCTCATTATGTTTGCGGGTGTGCCGAGTGAACTTCTTCTCGCAAGTATTTGCTCCACAGCCGATGACAAAAACTGCTGCTGTACACTGATTCTGCCAATATCCGCATTTGCAAAAGACCTAAATCGCAGAATCTCCAGAGATTGCTGGCCTGTAAGTCCGTGGTGCATGCCTCTGTCAAAGTTGATGCTAAGCCCGGCGGCTCTGTCGGTATAGCGCATAACGACCGGAACATAGAAATCAATTCCGCCAATAGCGTCAATAAGCGTTGTGAATGCGTCCATGTTGACAGTCATCCAGAAATCTACTTCAAACCCCAGTATGTCGGCGAACTTCTCAACACTGGCCTGCATAGCCAGCTCATCCCTGTCGGGCTCGCCCCTGTACCTTGCGCGCATGCGCGGGAGGACTGAATTTGCCAACTTAGGAGTCCATTCAACATTGACCAAGGTATCGCGCGGTATGCTCACGACATCCAGTGAGTGGTTGACACTATCGAATGTGGCAACCATGATAACGTCAGCATTGGCCTCGCCCTCGTCCATACCAAAAATTAAAAACGTAAACATGCCTTCAGCCCTAGGATTGCCGCCTAAGACGTCCCCCGGCTCCTCAAGCAGCACGTTGGACTGCGTTGGGTTGTTAGGATTTGGGTTTTGATTGCTTGTATTCGGATTGCTCGGCCTAGGCACTTCATTTACATCAGGAGGGCTTATTATAAATTCCGTGTCGAAGATAAAATCGAGAGCTACAACACTGATGGCCGCAACAGCAACGACAACGACGCTTAAAATTGCTATTTTTATTAAGCGTTTCGGACGGCTTCCCTTTTTTCCCTTGGCGTCATCTTTGCTTGTTCTATTTGAATCTGCGGCTACGGCATTTGACGGTGCTTTGCTAACATTCTTAGGCAAATGCCGCCCGCCCTTAATTGAGCCGGTTAATTTCATACAAACATCCCTTCTGTGCTATTAGTCACTTTAGGTCCTTGATTGCATCCAAAGTGGCTTCGTCGGGCGTGATTCCACGCGCCGTTACATCGGAAACAGTCATTTCCAGACCTAACACCATTGCCTCGTTAATGTTTTCATATGCTAATTGACGCAACGTCCCTACTCCAGGGAAATCCCGGGTTGATTCAATATAATCTGCAAGATAGAGTACTTTTGCAAGCATCGACATACCGGCTTTCCCCGTAGTATGCCACCTTATGGCATCTGTAACCTCCGGCGAGGTGCCAAACATTGACTGTGCCAGTACCGCTCCGGATTTGGCATGAAGCAGCTTTTCGTCATCATCTTTTAAAGAAACAATCTCTATGCCATTATCTTCAAGCGCTTTTAAGTGGGCATCTAAATCAAATTTTTTGGTGATGTCGTGTAGAATTGCTGCCTCGCGCGCATCACCTAAATCTACGCCCCAACGCTTTGCCAAGCTAATTGCGGCATCTTCGCAAGCTGCGACATGCGGTACCCTAGTTGGAGTGAGCATCGAATACGCATGCTCCCTAAGCCACGACCAATCCGGTTTTGCACCATACAACCTGCAACTTATTATATATGAATAGTTTGTATCATTTATGTATCCTATGCCTCCGCGCTCCGGAAGGAGCTCTCGCAACTGCGAAGAAGAAACCGGGATAACAGTGTTGAGGACTGTCTTAGTGCGGACACCATAAGTTTCTTCCAAATAGAGTGAATACTCGGCAATCTTCTGCGTATCATCCTCATCTCTGGAAAACACGGTAGGTGTTATGGCTTTTAGGAGGGACTTAAATCCCCTCCAGGTCTCCAGAGAAAGGTACATGTCCGTCCCCATTAAGAGAAACAATTCTGCATCGGGATAGATATGCTGTATCACATCAACCGTTTCAACGGTATAGCTTGGCTCAGGATTCCTGGATTCGATGCTGGACACAATTGTGTTTTTTAAATTGGAAAATGCATTTTTCGCCATAAGAAGCCGGGTATCAGCAGATGGCGACCCTTTTGGCATAGGCTTATGCGGGGGGACTCCGACCGGAATAATAACCAAAAAATCCAAGCTCAATTGGCCAATCGCTGTCAGCGCAGAGTTTTCATGCCCTGTATGGGGCGGGTTGAATGTTCCGCCATAAATGCCAACTCTCACCGGTAGCCCCTTTCCTGCAAAAGCAAAATAAATTTCCTGAGCGCCTCTCCCCTATGGGATACGGCGTTTTTCTCTTCTGCCGACAATTCCGCCATTGTTTTGCCTGTGCTTTTTATCAGAAAAACAGGGTCATATCCGAAGCCGCCCGAGCCGCGCGGGGTCATGGCTATTTCACCGTTGCACTCGCCTTCGGATATAAGGTTTTTACCGTCCGGAAAGGCGCATACAATAGTACAGACGAATTTTGCGCTTCTTTGTTCCTTGTTTCGCAGCTTTTCCAAAAGATATGCGCATCGTTGTGCACCGCTTAGCGCAGGTCCGCCATATGAACTGGAGTGCACGCCCGGCTCGCCGCCCAGCGCATCCACCACAAGCCCGGAATCATCTGCTATAGCGGGAAGCCCTGAGACCTTGCATATTGCTTCTGCTTTAATCAATGCGTTTTCTGCAAAGGTATCCCCTGTTTCTTCAATGTCGTCTTTTATGCCCAGCTCATGCCTGCTTATGACGTCTATATCAAGCCCGGACAGTATGCTGCGCATTTCCTCGACCTTGCCAAGGTTTGCTGTTGCAAGCACAAATTTCATCCCAACACTGCCTCCGAAAATTCTCGTCCGTCAAAATCAATCAAATCATCCGCCTTTTCGCCGACTCCGACGAGCTTCACCGGAACGCAGAGCTCGGATGCAATCGTAAATACTATCCCGCCCTTTGCCGTCCCGTCCAGCTTTGTGAGGACTATGCCTGTAATATCAGCGGATTCTTTGAATTGGCGGGCTTGAATCAGGCCATTTTGGCCTGTTGTCGCATCTAGCACCAACAGGGTCTCTCGGTCGGCGCCGGGCAGCTCCCTGTCTATAATTCGGCTAATTTTACTAAGTTCGTTCATCAGGTTTGATTTGTTGTGGAGCCTTCCGGCCGTGTCGCATATGACGATATCTACGTCACGAGCCTTCGCCGCATTGATTCCGTCGAATATGACAGAGGCGGGATCTGCGCCCTCGTCGCGTCGCACAATGTCCACGCCCGCGCGGTTTGCCCAGATCGAGAGCTGCTCCCCTGCCGCCGCCCGGAATGTGTCTCCAGCGCACAGCAGCACTTTTTTGCCTTCGTCTTTAAACCGCTGCGCAAGCTTGCCGATAGTAGTCGTCTTCCCTACCCCATTCACGCCTATAACCAATATGACCGACGGCCTTGTTGTTATTTTCAGTTTTGTGTCACCAACATCAAGCAGCCCTGTCATGATATCCGCAAGCGCCGCTTTAATATCGCCGCCAGTGCGCAGGGCTTCCCGCTTCGCAACCTCCCGGAGCTCGTCAACCGTCCTGGCTGCCGTCTGAGCGCCGAGGTCGGACAGAATCAATGTCTCCTCAAGCTCTTCAAAAAATTCCTCGTTGGCTCCGGTAAAGGCGGCAAACATCCCGCCGAGCTTCTGCGACATATTTTTAGAGGTTTTGGCCAAACCTTCTTTTAACTTGCTTATAATTCCCAAAAATGCTTCCTCCGTCTTAACCCCTGACTCCTGAGCCTTTGAAGCTCATATGCCTTTCCGCCTCGTCAATATCTACCATCAGAATGCTGGAAACGCCAAGCTCCTGCATCGTCACACCATATAGCACGTCGGCCTCTTCCATCGTTCCGCGCTTATGCGAAATTACAATCATCTGCGTGTTGCCGGACATCCTGCGCATATGCGATGCAAAACGCAGGACATTTGCATCGTCGAGCGCCGCATCAATCTCGTCCATTATAACAAATGGCGGCGGGCGCACAGTCAGTATCGCAAAATATATCGCAATGGCGACGAAGGCCTTCTCGCCGCCCGAGAGCAAGGTCAGAGTCTTCAGAGACTTGCCTGGCGGCTGAACCTCTATCTCGATGCCGCAGTTGAGCACGTCCTCGGGGTCTTCCAAAATGAGCGAAGCGCGCCCCCCGCCAAAGAGCTCCTTGAAGGTGCTTTCGAAACCTTTGTTTATTATATCAAATTCGCGGACAAAAATCTCGCGCATATGTGCGGTTATTTCTTCAATAATCCCCTCAAGCTCGCGCTTTGCCTTCTCTACGTCGTCGCGCTGGGACGTTAAGAAGGTGTAACGTGTGTTGACGCGTTCAAATTCTTCGATTGCGCCGATATTGGGATTGCCCAGGCTTGAAATCTCTTTTTTGAGCGCAGTAATCTGTTTCTGGGCTTCCGCAATATTCTCAACGGGGACGCCCGCACTCTCGGCCGAGCTTCTGGAAAGCTCGTAGGTTTCCCAGAGCTTATCAACAATTTGCTTCTCTTCCATTTCGGCGGCTTGCTTTTGCTGCTCAAGGCGGCCGCACTCCCGCTCCATATTTATGACTTCGTTATTTTTTTCTTGAAGCGATTTGGACAGGGCGCTCCGTTTTGCCTCAATGTCGAGCTTTTTATTGTTAAGGCCAGAAAGGCGCTGCTTATACCCATCTATCTCGCTCAGTATCGTTGACGATGCGAGCTCTGTTTTTGCTATTTCGGCAAGTATTTCATTGTTTTTGTCCTTGAGGCCATCTATAGTCCTGAGCTGGCGAGCCCTGTCGCCAAACATTTTGTCGCGAAGCTCGGACAGTTCCTTTACAGAGTTTGCCAGCGCCTCGCCTTCCGCATCGAGCGATGCGACCTCGGCCCCGAGCTCTGCAATCGAAGTGTTTACCTGCTCCCTCGCCTGTGCAAGCCGTTCTTGCCCGCTTAGCTCTTCGTCGATTTTTGACTTAAGCGATTTTGCTTCCGTTTCAAGCGTGCCTATCTCTTCATTTATGCGCTTGGTTTCTTCGTCATTTAGGCTTATCCTGGAGGTGAGCGCCTTAATCTCATCTTCAAAGGAGCTGATGGCCTCCTGAGCGGCTCTTACAATCAGCGCACTGTGCTTTTCGTCGCCTTCCTGCTTGAGCAGCCGATCCTCTGCGGCGCGAAGCTCGGCCTGCGCTGTCTCAAGCTCATATTCAGCTGCGCTTTTTTCCCTAGCTGCCTCTGCATGTTCACGCTCAGCCTTTGACATATCTACCGTAAAAGCCTCAATTCTGCCTGTTAGCTGGTCAATCTCGTTTGCCCTTGACAGCACGCCCGCGCGGCTTGCCGCCGATCCGCCCGTCATAGAGCCTCCGGCATTCATGACCTGGCCGTCAAGCGTTACAATCCTAAATCGCTGCCCATGCTTCTTGGATATCCTTATTGCGCTGTTTAGGGTGTCGGCTACCACGGTGCGGCCTAGGAGGTTTGCATATATGCCGGAATACTGCGGGTCAAATTCAACGAGGTCAAGTGCAATGCCTTCAAAGCCTTGGTCGCCGGCGACGTCGTTTTCCCTCAGCACATTTCCCCTTATTGTGGAGATGGGCAGGAAAGTCGCCCTGCCGCTGTCGCGGTTTTTTAGCAGGGTTATGGCAGCCTTGCCGTCCTCTTCGGCATCGACAATGATATTCTGCATTGCGCCGCCCAATGCAGTTTCTATTGCGGCGGTATATTTATCATTTGTTTTGAGCAGCCCCGCAACCGTACCGTGGATGTTCCTAAGTGCCCCCCGGCTGCTCTCCTGCATCACGAGCTTGACTGCCTTTGAATAGCCTTGGTAGTCTTTTTCCATCTCAGACAGGAGCGCTTTTCTTTGCTGTAGGTTCTTTAACTCCAGCAACATGCGCTCCAGCTTCTCCCTTGAGGTTTCGGCCTTTTTGTTGCGGCTTACCGCCTTGAGCTTGAGCCCGCTGACCACATTGCCCAAGGAAACGGCCTCTTCCTTGGCCTTTTCCAGCTCTGCGGCATGCTTTTTATGTTCGGCGGTGTGCCCATCCAAGTTTTCCAGGGCGTCGGCTCGCTCCTGCTTTACGGAGTTATCCATGTCGTATAGCTCCTGCGCCTGCGACGCAAGCGCAGAAAACTTGGATTTGCGCTCTACAGTCTCGTTTTGGAGCTCGCTTTCTTTTTTTAGCAGGGTGGCAAGCTCATCGCTTGAATGGCCTGCAGTGGAGTTAATTTCTCGGAGCTTTGCTGAAAGTTCGGAGGATTTTCCCTCGAGCGACTGCTTTTCGAAATCAATTTCGGAAAGCCTCGCTTCCCTTTCGCTTATTTGCATTCCTACGCCATCTTGGGTGTCGTCCTGATTTTGCAGCTCAGTGGCGAGGTGCTCTATTTGGCCTATATTCCCTTCCAGCTGCGATTTTAGCACTGCAACGGAGCTTATGCAGTCATTCTGGCGCGATTCTGCAGAGGATATGCGGTCTCGTATGGCTTCTGCGTCAATGTCGCATTGACGTGTCTTGTCGGCCAATGAGTCCGCTTCGCCATATCCTGCTTCAAGTTCCTGTGTCGCATTTTCCAGCTCCTGCTTTGCGGATTTATGGTCGGCTTCCGCTTTGTCGGCTTTTGTGCGCAGGGCGTCCAAGTCGTGCAGCCACACGGTTATTTCTATGCCTCGGAGCTCATCTCTGAGCATGAGGAATTTTTTTGCGGTTTCGGCTTGTTCGCGTAGTGGTTCGACTTGCAGCTCCAGTTCGGAGATTTTGTCGCCTATCCTGAGCAGGTTGTCTTCCGTTTGCTGGAGCTTGCGCTCTGATTCCTCTTTTCTGTGGCGAAACCGCGAGATTCCGGCTGCTTCTTCGAAAATCTCGCGCCTGTCCTTGCTTTTCGTAGAAAGCAGGTCGGCAATCCTCCCCTGCCCGATGACGCTGTATCCGTCCCGGCCCAGCCCTGTGTCCATCAGCAGCTCGCTTAGATCCCTGAGGCGGACTTGGGAACGGTTGATGTAGTATTCGCTTTCTCCCGAGCGGTAATATCTTCTGGTAAGCATCACTTCGGTGTTTTCCATGCCGCCGAAGCGTCCGTCAGAATTGTCCAAAATAAGGGAAACCTCGGCGTACCCCACTTGGGTGCGCCTCTGCGTTCCGCCAAAAATGACGTCTTCCATTTTCCCGCCGCGCAGGGTTTTTGTCGACTGTTCCCCCATAACCCACAAAAGCGCATCGGAAATATTGGACTTTCCGCTGCCGTTCGGGCCGACGATACCGGTTATTGGTTTGTCGAAAGTAAGCCTAGTTTTTTCAGGGAATGACTTAAATCCTTGTATTTCTAGGGATTTTAAATACAGAATAAACACCAGCTTTCCATTTTTTTGCAAAAAGTGTGCCGCTTGATATTATACTCTCACAAATCCCACAAGTCAAGCCGCGAAAAGACCGGCATACCATAGAGTTTCGAGCATTAGGTAACAATTCAGTGTCTGCTATCGGTCCGGCATTGAGAAGCCTGCACACTCCTCTACGCTCGGTCAGTTCCGTGACAGTAGCCGGAATTCCCTCTCTACGATGAGCGCACAGGCTTC
>WQSH01000029.1 GCA_009787995.1 Oscillospiraceae bacterium | reverse complement strand
CCGTGGCTACGCACCTCCGACTAATTTTGCCGGAAATTCTTTTAACGGAAATACTCGGCTAAGGACTTTTGTATTTGAAAGCCCTACCGCACCTGCGGCTATTGTGGCATCCGCATTTACCGGCATAGTCCCATTTGCGCAGCGTGTCGCCTACGTTCCGAACCCCACTTCCGGAGGATACGACACCACCCCCTTCACCACCCATTTCCCTATTGCCAATATAAGGGAATTGCAAGGCATTAATACTGACCTGTTGACAGCGGCTATTTCGGAGGCGGAAGGCTTGGTTCAAGGCAACTACCGCCCCTCCGCTTGGGTGGCATTGCAAACAGCTCTTGCGGCGGCCAGTGCTGTTTTGCCTAATCCTGATTTCCAAGGGCAAATTGATGCGGCATACCGCCATCTGAGGGCAGCTATAAACGCCCTTGAGCGGCTTGCTGATAAAGCCGCACTTAACAATCTGATCGGCGTAGCCGGAGCCCTGGATGTGTTTGATTTCACGCCTTCAAGTTGGGATGAATTTTTTGCGGTGCTTTCAAACGCAATTGCAGTAAGCGAGAATCCGGAAGCTTCCCAGCAGCAGGTTGACGAAGCGCTAGGGCGCCTGAATTCAGCGATGGAAGCCCTAGAGGCGCTTGCCGACAAAGATGCGCTGATAGACGCAATCGGCAAGGCGGAGGCGTTAAACCAAGATAGTTACACTTGGGAAAGCTGGGGGTTGCTGCAATCGGCATGGGCTGTTGCTGTTAACACGCTTCACAACTCCTATGCCACCCAGGAAGACGTGGGTTCCGCCACAGACGCTTTGCTGGCCGCAATTGCAGCCTTGGTGCCTGCCGGAGGCGAAGTGAGCGACTATACAACCGTTTTTATCAGCTTTGAGGGATTTAATCTGGGACACGGCTTTTATATCGAGCCTGTCCGCATGACTATTCCATACGGCTCTACGGTAGAGTATCCGACGCAGGCTTTGCTAACCGGCAGGGGGCATACCTTTGACTCCGATACAGGAGATCGCTTCTTTTTGGACAATATAAGCGGCTTTAACCGCGGCTACTTTAACCCTCCGGATTACATCGACATAGATCTGGAAGACGACACAGAGGAAGGCGGCCCGCTGGGCGCATTAATGTTCTCCGGCGACTCCGGCTGGATGTTTACGCTAAATAACATAATACCTCAATATGGTGCGGGTGTTTTTGCGCTTAGGGACGGAGATGTAATACGCTGGCAGTTTTCCGTGCAGCAATGGGGCAGAGATCTCGGTGTGCTGTGGGCGGATTGGGATGAGAGCATATTCGGTCCGGCCCCGGCACCGCTTTTTACCCACGCAGACAAAACAGCGCTGATACGTGCTTTGTTTGTGCCGAATGCAGATCCGGTGGCAAAGCAGGTCGCCCTTGACGTAATTATTAACCCATTGGCCACGCCGGCACAGGTTGCGGACGCTCTTCAAACCCTTTTGTCCGGACAAGCGCCTCAAGTAAACAGGAGCGCTTTAAATGCGGCCATCGCCCAGGCGGAGGGCTTGGCGCAAGCAAACTTCACCCCCGCAAGCTGGGCAGCCATGCAAACGGCGTTGGTTACGGCAAGGCAAGTCCGCAACAACAGCGGCGCAACACAAGGAAATGTTGACACGGCTGCCAAAAATCTCGAAGCAGCTATGAGCAGCCTTGTGTACGCAACGCCGGCAGAACCGGTTGACAAAACCTTGCTGATTGTCGCCATCGCTCAGGCGGAGGGTTTGGCGCAAACAAACTTCACTCCCGCAAGCTGGGCGGCCAAGCAAACGACACTGACTGCGGCAAGGCAGGTTCGCGACAATGCCGGCGCCACACAAGCCCAAGTAAATGCGGCAAGGAATAATCTGCTCACGGCCATTGCTGCGCTGGAAGATGCAGCTGAATTTATGTATGCAATGAATCGCGCACTGGCCTATATCCGAAACGTGGTTCCAAACCCCAGAGTTAATGCTGTCGGCGGCGAATGGACAGTGCTTGCCTTGGCCCGAGCCGAAAGGCTGCAAGCGAACGACCCTTGGCTCCAAAGCTGGTTTGGCGATTTGACGCAGCGGCTGGCAGAGGCAGAGGCTCTGACCGCAGCAGGAAACAGCATCCAGAATCCTCCCGCCGTGGCGACGTTCCCGGCCAATTTAAGAAGCTGGACGGATTTTCAGAGAGTGACGCTTGCGCTCAGCTCTTTGGGAATAAATGCGTCTGCTTTTGAGGGGCACAACCTGACGGCAGTGTTCGGAACCTATGTGCCAAGGGCTCAGAGGCATTCGCTTAACCGCGGTATCAATGCGGATATATATGCGCTTATTGCCCTTAATGCCATGCCGTACAGCGGCAATAGAGAGCCATTTATTCAAGCGCTGCTGAGCGCTCAAAGAAATGACGGCTCTTGGAGCATGACGCCCCAAGCGCCTACTTCGGCATTTGATTTAGACATGACTGCTATGGCGGTACAAGCCCTTGCGCCTTACTACCGTCAAGGTGATCAGCGCGTTGTTGCAGCTGTTGGAAGAGCTCTGAACTGGCTGACAAACTGGTCGTCAACTTTTAGCTTCCCAAATGCGGAAAGCACGGCACAAATGGTTGTGGCGCTTACCGCCTTGGGGCCTGCATATGCCGCTGAAGCAGAATATTACGTGCAGTGGCTGCTGCGATGGTTTGATCCTGTGACAGGCGGTTTTAGGAGGCCTTTAGTCACCAGCCCGGTAGACCTTATGGCCACGGAGCAAGCGGCTTACGCCCTTGTAGCATACTGGCGCTTCATTACTGACGGTATGAATGCACTGCATGACATGCGCGACGCATTTTCGCAGGCTCCCATAATTATCGACAGAGCCGCACTAATCGCCGAGATTGCACTTGCGCAGAGGCTTAACGCCGCCGACTTTACCGTAGCGTCTTGGGCAGTTATGCAAGCGGCGCTAACGACAGCAAGAAATACCCGCGATAATGCAAATGCCACACAACAGCAAGTAAATGCAGCAAGGAACAACCTTAGGTCGGCGGTAGATGCCCTTGCAAGATCTTCGGGCGTGGATGTTACTGCACTGATTGGTGAGATTAGGAGGGCAGAAGGGCTTATTGCTCCTGAGTTCACTACAGCTTCATGGCTTGCAATGCAAACTGCCCTGGCTGTAGCAAGGCAGATGCACAGCGACACAGCATCCTCCCAATCCCAGGTTAATACGGCCGCAAGCAATCTTAGGGCGGCGATAGATTCACTTGTAAGGGTTACAAACTTTAATGTGCTCGACAGTGAGATTGCCCGCGCAGAAAGATTGGTGTCCGAAAATTTCACATCCGCATCTTGGTCACTTATGCAGACGGCGCTAACGGCAGCAAGGCAAGTGCGCAATAATAACGCTGCTACCCAAGCCGCAGTGGACACGGCGGCTAACAATCTTCAGGTGGCGATAAATGGGCTTGTTAGCACCGCAAGAGCAAGAATCAGCGTAATCGACCCGAATGCAACCGGCACGCAGACAAGGACATTCTTCGCTGAGCGGGAGTTTGTCCTCAATACGGACGAAACGGCATACAGCCTTTTGCGCAGAACCGGACTAAGCATTAGTTCAAGGGGAAACCCGGTGTATGTGGAGGCCATAAACGGTTGGGGCGAATTTGACGACGGGCCGCTCTCCGGCTGGATGTTCAGAATCAATGGCGAATTTCCCGACTATTCCGCATCGCTGCGTGCCCTCAGTAACGGTGACAGGGTAGAATGGCTGTTTACCCGCGATCTTGGGCGCGATCTTGGCGGGGCTTTTGACGGTGGCCGGCGCAACAGAGCCGCACTGGACGATGCAATAGCGGACGCTGCGGTGCGCGTGCAGGAAAATTATACTGCTGCAAGCTGGGCGGCGATGCAAACAGCGCTTACCGCAGCAAGGCGAGCACGCGACAATCAAACTGCAACCCAAGCGCAGATAGATGAAGCGGAAAGCGCATTGCGTGCAGCGCTAAATGGACTGTCAGCTATTGGAAGCACCCCGGCTTCAAGGGCAGTCGAGAGCTCAGAGGCCACAGTGCCGGTGGGGACCGCCGCTGAGCTATTGGCGCTTGCCCAAAGCGGCGAAAGCCACACTGTCGGGTCGGACATAGCGTCCGTAACGCTTGATGCGGAGACACTTGCAGGTCTGGTGTACGGCGTAAGCGCAGATACGGAAGTGCAGCTGATAACAGAGCTCTTGGGCAGCGACGCCGCATTGACTGAGCAACAGCTGGCGGCAGTGGGAAACAATCATGTCGTCAGGCTCACCCTCATGGTGGGCAGCAATGCCGTCCGGGAATTCGACGGCATGGTTGTGGTCTCCATACCATACACGCCACGCACATCTGCGCAATATCATGACCTTTTGACAGTTTACCACCTTGCCAATAACGGCGATATCCGGGAAATGGGCGGTGCAAGACATAATTCGTCCACTATGAGCTTCGCCACAAACCACTTCTCGATGTTCTTCATAAGCGAATGGATCAGCCCCTTTGCCGATGTCGGGCGCAGCGGTTGGTACTTCCGCAACGTGCGATTTGCATATTCTGAAGGGTTCATGAGGGGTACTGCTCCGGGGCAGTTCTCGCCCGGCATAAGCCTTTCGCGCGCAATGGTCGTTACGATGCTCTGGCGGCTTGAAGGCGAGCCGGATGTGAACCCGGCATCAGGAATCCGAAGTTCGGAGTTTGGTGATGTGGCGGCGGGCCAGTGGTATTCCGAGGCCATAGCATGGGCACATGCAAACGGCATCGTCAGCGGATTTGGCGATGGGCGTTTCGCCCCGGGCGACAATGTCACTCGCGAGCAGTTTGCGGTTATGTTGCGAAATTATGCTGAGTTTAAAGGGCAAACCACATCCGCAGATGCATTCAGAACGCTGTTCGCCGACGAGTATGCCATATCTGCATGGGCGCGGGACGCTATGAGATGGGCAAACGCAAACGGACTCATCGCCGGACGTACACAAACCACGCTGGTGCCAAGCGGCACAGCCACCCGTGCGGAAGCGGCGGCGATTTTAGAAAGGTTTATTTCGCAACTTTGCACAACTTATTAAAGGAGAAAAAACATGCGTAAAAAACTATCGGCGGGGCTGATTGCCTTTGTACTGCTAATTGGGCTTGCAACGCCTATTGGCGTGGCGGCACAGCCAAATTGGGAAACAACAATGAACGAAGCGCTGGATTGGATACGTGCCTCAGTTACGCCCAGCCCTGCAGTCGGCTCTGTCGGCGGAGAATGGGCAGTGCTGGCCTTGGCCCGTGCAGGCAGAGTGACGGCGGACGACCCTTGGCTGCGCGGGTGGTTTGCGGACTTAGATAGCCTGCTAAGCGAAGTGGACGCCCTAACAGCCGCCGGAGAAAGCATTCAAAACCCTGCGTCAGCAGGGACATTCCCATCGGCATTAAGGAGATGGACGGACTTCCAGCGCATAGCCCTTGCGCTTAGCTCTTTGGGGATAGATGCCTCGAACTATAACGGACGTGATTTGACGGCGTTTTTTGGGACATTTTCCCCTCCTGCGCAGAGACATTCGTTAAACCAAACTATAAATGCAGATATTTTTGCGCTGATAGCTCTAAATTCCGGACAATATAGCGGCGATAGAAATCAGTTTCTGGAATCGCTTCTGGACGCTCAGAGGCTCGACGGTGCATGGAGTTTGGGTTCCGGCCTGACAGCGGCAGGGATGAGCGATACAGATATAACCGCAATGGCGATTCAGGCCCTAGCTCCATTGTATGCCCATGGCGATGCGCGCGTTGTTGGCGCCGTTGGAGATGCGCTGCGATGGCTTCGAAACCAAACATTTACTGACCCGGAAAGCACGTCCCAAATGATTGTTGCGCTTACGGCTCTTGGGTCTGATTTTGCTGATGAAGCGGCATATTATGTAAATCGCCTGCTCCGCTGGTTCGATCCGGCTTCAGGAGCTTTCAGAAGGCCTAACCTTGATAGCCCGGTTAACATGATGGCGACGGAACAGGCTGCATATGCCCTGGTTGCGTATTGGAGGTTTGTCAGAGGCGTGGCTTCGCTGTACGACATGAGTGACGTTTTCGTCTCAAGAACCGAAACTCCAATCACACTTCCCGGAGAACTTCCGCCCGCAGAAAGCGGCGGGTTCCCGGGCAGGCATGAGGATGTCAGAGCGGTGGGGGTCACATCGCCCGGCAGGACATTTGCGGATGTGCAAAATCATGCAAACCGACCGGCGATTGAGGCGCTTGCGTCACGTGGGATTATTGCCGGAAGGAGCGAAACCGAGTTTGCGCCCGATGCAACTATGACACGCGCCGAATTTTCCGCAATAATAACACGCGGACTGGGCTTGCCCGAAAGAGCCGCTGCGGCAGTATTTTACGACGTCTCGTCGGGCGCATGGTTTGCCGGAGCGGTTGGGGCTGCGTTTTATTATGAAATTGTAACCGGAGTTTCGCCGACAGAGTTTAACCCGAATGGAACGATAACCCGGCAGGAGGTCGCTGTCATGATAGCGCGTGCAGCCCGGCTTGCCGGTTTGGATACGGCTCTGAGCGATATAGAGACTTTAAACATCCTGGCACAGTTCGGCGATTATCGCACAGCGGCGGCGTGGGCTTGGGATGCCCTTGCTTTTTGCTACCGAGAGGGAATTTTGGACGACTTTGAGTTCTACATTGAGCCACAAGCAACTATTCGGCGCAGCGAAATAGCCGAGATGCTATACAGGCTTCTCGATAGGGCAGGGCTCGTTTAAGGGGTAAGCGTGTATGCAGAAACATAAATCAAAAATCATTGCCGTCGCCGCTATTGTTGCGCTGCTCTCTGCCGCTTGGTTTTTTGGCGGAAGCCCGTCTGCCAGTACCGTGACAGCCGATGCTGCGCCTTCTCCCACGGTTATGGAAGTGCCCATGCTCCCCGAGGTCGACGCTACGCCTTCTCATGCGGACGCAACTGCGCCCGGGCGAAACCACCTGGAGCCGGGCGGAGCCGCTGCGCAGCTCCCGACCGAAGCTAAACCCGATGAAAGCCTCGGTGCCACCGAGCTTGATGAGCTTGAAGCCGCTCCGCTTGCCAAGGACTATCCCCTGGAGGTGCTTGCCGAGGCGCCTGGCGAAGCCCCAGTCAAATTTTCGGACGATACACAGGAGCAGGCGGCCGAAATATCCGATTCCGGTTCGATGGAGAAACGTGCGCCTGTAGAGCTGGAGGACATGGCAATAGGCGACGAGTCGTTCTATGTCACGCTGTCAGTCAGGGCGCATATGATTCTATATAACATGCACCTCCTGCATAAGGATAAGCACGAGCTTGTGCCCGAGGATGGCTGGATATTCCCGCCTGCGCAGGTCAGAGCCTATGAGGGCGAAAGTGTGTTCAACGTGCTCCAGCGCGAGATGCGGCGTAACAGGATACATATGGCGTCCCGCTTCACGCCGATGTTCAACTCAGCCTATGTCGAGGCTATAAACAATCTGTTCGAGTTCGATGTGGGGCCGCTATCGGGGTGGATGTACAGTGTCAACGGCTGGTTCCCGGACTTCGGTGCGTCGCGTTACCTGCTCAGCCCTGACGACGTTATAGAGTGGGTGTATACGGTAGACTTGGGGCGTGACTTGGGCGTTGACGTCAATTAATAATTAAGCTAGTTGATGGGGGTGAGTTTTGCTTGGGTAGGGATACGTTTTCCGGATTTCATCCGTTGGTGAATATGCTTTATTTCGTAGTGGTCATTGGGTTTAGCATGTTTTTTATGCATCCTGCCAGCCTTGTGATTTCGCTTGTCTGCGCCTTTTCTTATTCAGTGTACCTTAGCGGCGGGAAGGCGGCGAGGGCGGGGCTGAAATTCCTGCTTCCTGTGGTCTTGAGCACAGCCGCCGTCAACTCCTTTTTCAACCATCAGGGCGGGACTATGCTGGCATTTCTCCCCAATGGCAACCCCATCACGTTTGAGGCTGTCGCATACGGCTTTGCCGCAGGGGTGATGCTCACCACTGTGATTGCATGGTTTAGCTGTCTCAATGCGGTTATGACCTCGGATAAGTTCGTCTACCTGTTCGGACGGGCAATCCCTGCGCTGTCGCTCGTGCTTTCTATGGCGCTGAGATTTGTTCCGAGGTTCAGGGGGCAGGCAAAGGTGATATCCAATGCGCAGAAGCGCATTGGCAGGGATATGTCGAGCGGAAACATTCTGCGCAAGGCTCGCAATGGGATGAGGATTCTGTCGATACTGGTTACATGGGCGCTGGAAAATGCGATTGAGACCGCCGACAGCATGAAATCCCGAGGCTATGGGCTGCCCGGGCGCACGGCGTTCTCAATCTACCGTTTTGATAGGCGCGATGGGCTTGCAGTGTCGTATATATTCGCCTGCGCAGGCATCGTGGTTGCGGGAGCGGCTCTGGAGGTGTTCCGCTTCCGCTATTTCCCGACCATAGGCCATATCAGCAGAGGCTGGCACGAATTTTGGACTATTGCGCTACTTGCCGCCCACCTGGCACTGGGGGCATTTCCAATAATTGTGAATATTAAGGAAGATTTAGTTTGGAAACGAATAAACTCATTGAAGCTCCAAGACGGCGCATGACGCCTGCGGAGCTTGCCGCCGACTTTTCGCCTGCGGCAAAAAACTCTTGCTTTGAAATCAGAAGCCTGACTTTTAAGTACCCGACTCGTGAAAGGCCTGCGTTGGACGATGTCAACCTGACTATTGAGCGCGGCGAGTTCGTCACGCTATGCGGGCCTTCCGGCTGTGGCAAGACTACGCTCCTGCGCCATCTAAAGCCTTCAACTACGCCGCACGGCTTTTATCAGCTCACAGTCAGCGGCGAACAGCTAACAGTTGATGAGCCTATGATTTTGTTTGAGAGCAAACTATTGTCGGAGCTTTCTCCGCATGATGCGGCGGCGAGAATTGGGTTTGTCATGCAATCGCCGGAAAACCAGATTGTCACAGACAAGGTTTGGCATGAATTGGCTTTTGGGCTTGAGAGCCTGGGGGTTGAAACGCCGGAGATACGCTTGCGTGTTGCTGAGATGGCTAGTTTTTTTGGTATCCAGACGTGGTTTCACAAGCCTGTAGCTGAGCTTTCAGGTGGACAGAAGCAACTTCTTGCGCTTGCTTCAATAATGGTGCTGCAGCCGTCGGCTTTGATACTGGATGAGCCTACAAGTCAGCTCGACCCAATTGCGGCGGGGGAGTTTCTTGCTACGGTGGGCAAGATAAACCACGAGCTGGGGGTGACCGTGGTGCTGACAGAGCATCGGCTGGAGGAGGTCTTCCCGCTATCCACCCGCGCCGTGGTGATGGACAGCGGCAGGGTAGTGGCAGACGGGCCTCCGAGAGAGGTTGGGCTAACGCTGCGAGAGCGTGGGAGCGGGATGTTTTTGGCGATGCCTACGCCTATGAGGGTGTGGGGACAGTTGTCAACTGGCAAGGATGGCGCCCTCTTAGGCTCGAAGGAGCTTTCGCAAAGCGCCGGGGGTTGCGAGTGTCCCATTACTGTGCGTGACGGTTCTGATTGGCTTAGACGGTTATTAGTTGGCAGTGAACAGCTAGCAGTTGGCGGGGAACAGTTGGCAGTCTTCGAGCCCGATGAACGTTTTGCGGGCTTGGGTTGTGCTATTACCATTCGTGATGTTTGGTTTAAGTACGAGAAGAATTTGCCTGATGTGGTTAAGGGGTTGTCTTTGACTGCTAACTATGGTGAAGTTACAGCTATCCTCGGCGGCAACGGGACAGGGAAGACTACTACTCTTGGGTTGATTGATGGGATTAATGTGCCCTATCGCGGCAAGGTTGTGCGTCACGGTTACACATGCAAAGCTGGTGAAGACCCCCAAACTCCAAATTCCGAACTTGTGATTCATAATTCACCCAAGGTCTATTCATTGCCGCAGGATCCCCAGGCACTGTTTGTTGCAAAGACCGTGCGTGAGGATTTGCTTGAAATATTGTCAGGGCGCAAGCTCTCTAAGGGCGAAAAAAAACGCAGGCTTGCCGCAATGGTTAAGCTCTGTCGCCTTGGCGAATTGCTAGACAGCCATCCTTATGACCTGTCCGGCGGCGAGCAGCAGCGTGCCGCGCTTGCTAAAGTACTGCTGCTGCAGCCGAAAATCCTGCTGCTTGACGAGCCTACCAAGGGGCTTGACGCTGAATTCAAGCAGATTTTTGCGGCGATACTTCGTCGCCTGGCCGAGGGCGGTGCGGCCATCATCCTGGTCAGCCACGACATTGAGTTTTGCGCCGAATATGCCGACCGCTGCGCCCTGTTTTTCGATGGAAATATTGTTACAGAAAATACTCCACGCAAGTTTTTTTCAGGCAACAGTTTCTATACGACGTCGGCAAATCGCATGGCGCGCGAATTCCTCCCGGATGCGATAACGGCAAACGATGTCATAACCGCCCTCGGAGGGGAGGCGCCGCCTGCGCCGCAGATTCTCGATGTAGACGCAAAGTACGAAATCGACGTGCCGGAGCTTCCGCCGCCGCCGGCGGTGCTCAAGCTGCCGGAGCGGCGCAAGGTGATTTTTGCGGCGTTTGCGCTGTGGCTATTGGTTGCGATGGTTTTTGCGGCGGTGAACAGGGAGTACCTGGGGGCGTTTATAGGGGGCGGGCATGATGCAATTGCAGTGGCAGCGGAGGGTGCGGCTTTTTACATGGGCAATATGATTGGGATTGCCATAGGGATTTTGGGCATTGCCGCCACGCTCTCATGGAAGCGAGGCGAGAAGCCGCCGCCTGCCACGCTGAGGAAGCAGAAATTGACCAAGCGCACAATCACAGCGGCGGCAATGATTCTTCTGACAATCCCGCTGACGATTTTCATAGGCATTCACGTTTTCGGCGATCGCCGCTTTTATTTCATTGCCTTGCTGGTCATTTTGCAGACAATGCTTCCGTTCGCTTTTGTATTTGAGAGCCGCAAGCCGCTGGTTCGGGAGCTTGTGATTATTGCGGTGCTGTGCGCAATCACCGTTGCGGGCAGATCGGTATTTTTCATGCTTCCCCAGTTTAAGCCTGTCATCGCGCTTGTGATAATTGCGGGGGTTGCGTTTGGCGGTGAGGCGGGGTTCTTGGTCGGGGCTATGTCGTTTTTGGTGAGCAATATGTTTTTTGGGCAGGGGCCGTGGACTCCTTGGCAGATGTTTTCTGCCGGGATTATAGGGTTTTTGGCGGGGGTCCTGTTTCGGAAGGGGATGTTGAGGCGCTCGCCCACGTCACTGGCCGTATTCGGAGGCATTGCAACATTTGCCATCTATGGGGGCATCATGAGTCCCGCAAGCGTGCTGATGTGGCAGCCGAACCCAACCCGCACAATGATTCTGATGTCGTACCTGCATGGCCTGTCCTTCAATCTAGTCCACGCCGCAGCCACTGTGGCGTTTATGGTGATGATATCAAAAACCATGCTGGAGAAGCTGGATAGGATTAAGGTGAAGTATGGGTTGGTGGAATAAAAAAAGTGCCGCATTTGCGGCACTTCTCCTAATCGTATGTGTTTACCTCTTGCTGAATTGGGGAGCTCTTCTTGCGGCTTTGAGGCCGTATTTTTTGCGCTCTTTCATCCTTGGGTCGCGAGTGAGGAAGCCCTTTTCTTTTAGCGTGGGCCTGTAGGTTTCGTCAACGAGCAGTAGCGCCCGTGCGATGCCGTGGCGAATTGCGCCCGCCTGGCCCGTCACCCCGCCGCCCTTGACAGTGCAGCTGATGTCGACCTTGCCGACGGTGTCGGTGGCGCTGAGCGGCTGGCGCACAATGTATTTGAGCGTTTCGAGGCCGAAATAATCGTCTATGCTGCGGCCATTTATTGTAATCGCACCCGTTCCGCCTTGGAAGAGGTGAACCCTGGCTACGGAGGACTTTCTCCTGCCCGTGCCGTATAAATAAGGTTTCTTGCTTGTATACATTCTTAAAATCCCTCCCTATTCCTGAGTCCAAGCCGTGGGCTTCTGAGCTTCGTGAGTATGCTCTGCGCCCCTGAATACGCGTAGGCGTTTGAGGGCGCTGCGGTCGCGGGAGTTTTTCGACATCATGCCGCGCACGGCCTGCATCATGGCAAACTCCGGTTTGGTCTCCATAATGCGCTTGTATTGAATCTCCTTGAGCCCTCCTACCCATCCGCTGTGGCGGCGGTAGTATTTCTGCTCTAGTTTGTTGCCTGTGAGGACGGCTTGCGAAGTGTTGATGACTATGACGTGGTCGCCGCAATCGACGTTTGGCGTATAGTCTACTTTATGCTTGCCGCGCAGGATGTTCGCCGCCACTGTCGCGGTGCGGCCCAACGGTTTTCCGGCGGCGTCGAGGATGAACCATTTTCGCGAAACGGTCTCCTTCCTTGCCAGTGTTGTTGACATGCTTTTTCCTCCATTGCTGTTAGCTGGTTAGTATTATCACCAATACGGGGGCGGTTTGTTATGCCTTGAAAATCTGCACCCATCGCCGAAGCGTGCGCTAAATATATATACCACAAGCGTTATCAGGTGTCAATACTTGTTTTTGGAAAATAGCGTCTTACAAATGTAACTCTCTGAAATGCTTATAAATGCTCTGAAATGCTCAAAAATGCTCGCTTTTGAAATTCGTTTTTTGTGAAGTTGGAAGTTGCGCCCTCTATCCTTTGGGAGCTGGCACTGCGCAGTAACACAGGTACGCTTCAGGGAATGGAGAAACTTGACATAAATGCTTTATTTCCCCCTCGGCCTATGATACAATGCTTATGCCAGTCGGCAGATGCGTTTATCAGCTGGTATGGCAACACCGTTTCACATGGAGGGCAGAGTGATGGGAGAGCATAAGGGTTACATCCGCAATGCCGATGCGAAGGGCAGCGTCAATATATCTGAGGATGTCGTTGCGACTATCGCATCAAACGCCGCATCAGAGGTTGAAGGCGTCACTGGGTTTTATTACTCTCAAGGCAAAGATATAACAAGCATGATAGGCAAAAGGCACCTGCCCAGAGGCATAAAGCTCACAGTAACGGACGGCGCCGTGACGCTTGATGTATACATTGTCGTTGACATTGGATTTTCCGTGAACGAAATCGGGGAGAAAGTCCAAAAAGCCGTCATCGCTGCCGTTGTGGATGCCACCGGCGCAAAGGTTGACGAGGTTAATGTCCACATCTGCGGCGTGTCGATCAAGAAAGCGAAGAAGCAATGACAAGGACTACTGCGAGGGAAATAGCGGTAAGGCTGTGCTTCTGTATATCTGAAAACCCCTCTGATTCAAAAGAGCTGCTGTCACAGATTTTCGATGAGGAATACTATTCCACATTGGAGGCGGAGGATCAGGTTTTTAAAGAACCTCCCGACAAAAAGCAGCTGGAGTACATCACGCGCCTAGTCAAAGGCGCCAATGAGCATTCTGCGGAGCTGGATGGATATATAGACAAATATGCCGTTGGCTGGAAGTTCGGCAGGATTTCGAGGACGGCAGTGGCGATTATGAAAACGGCTATGTTCGAAGTTCTGTACATGCCGGACATCCCGAACAGGGCCGCAATCAATGAGGCGGTCGAGCTGGCAAAGCGCTACGAGCCGCCGGAGGCTGTGCCGTTTGTAAATGGCGTTCTGGGCAGTTTTGTGCGCAGTGAGGTTAGTGAATAGAGCCGTGTTTGCTTATTATTAGAAATTAGGAATAAAGGGTGCGGGGACTGGTGGCTGACAAGATTTTTTCGGTTAGTGAACTTAACAACTATGTAAAAGGCTTGCTCGAGTCGGATTTTGCCCTTTCTGGGGTATATGTCAAAGGCGAGCTGTCGAACTATAAAACATACCCATCGGGGCATCACTACTTTTCGATGAAGGACACTGGTGGTGCGCTCAAATGCGTTATGTTCAAAAGCAACGCATCGAAGTTGCGGTTTAAGCCTGCGGACGGCTTGAGCGTAGTCGCATATGGGCGCGTGGCGGTATATCCCAGGGATGGGGCGTATCAGCTCTATGTCAACGAAATTGCCCCGGATGGAGTGGGCGACCTCTACGTTGCGTTCGAGCAGCTCAAGGAAAAGCTGCTTAAAGAAGGGTTGTTCGACCCAAGCCATAAGAAGGCTTTGCCAAAGTACCCGAAGACGATAGCGGTGGTCACGTCGCCTGCGGGGGCTGCGGTGCGCGACATTATAAGGGTGCTGGGGAGCCGCTGGCCTTTAGCCAAGGTGATAATCGTTCCAGTCCGGGTGCAAGGCGCCGAGGCACCGCAGGAAATAAGTGGGGCGATTACGTATGCAAACGTGCATAGCGTCGCCGAGCTGATAATAACTGGGCGGGGCGGCGGTTCTCTGGAAGATTTGTGGGCATTTAACGATGAAAGCGTGGCCAGAGCCATATTTTCGTCGAAAATACCGGTAATTTCTGCCGTGGGGCATGAGCCGGACGTCACCATAGCCGATTTTGTCGCCGACGTCCGTGCGGCGACGCCGTCAAATGCCGCAGAGCTTGCCGTGCCGGACATTAATGACACTAGGTATGCGCTGGGAGCGGCTGAAGCTAGGGTGCGGCAAGCAATCGGCCGTGAACTTAGCTCCAAGCGACAGCGACTAAATGACCTGTCGGAGAAACGGGTGCTTCAAAGCCCAAGGCATTATGTGGACGACAAACGGTTATCGCTCGATTATTTTCAAGACAGGCTTGCCTCCGCAATGGAGAGGCAGATTTCCGCAAATCGGGAGCGGTATGGGAGGCTGGCTGCCGCATTGGATGCAATGAGCCCCCTAAAGGTGCTAGGCAGGGGGTATGCCATAGTGCGCAAGGAAGATGGGGCGCTGGTAAAGACGTCAAAGGACGTAAAGTCAGGCGACAGGCTGACGGTCAGACTCAAAAAAGACGAGATAAATTGCACAGTAGAGTAGGCGACAAGGAGAGATATGGGAAAGACTGAAAAAATGACTTTCGAACAAGCTGCCGGGCGGATTGATGAGATAGTGCGCTTGCTGGAAAGGGGCGACGCACCGCTCGATCAATCGCTTGCGCTGTTCGAAGAAGGCGCCAAGCTGATAAAGTCGGCGGGTAAGATGCTTGACGATGCCGAGCAGAAGGTGGTTCGTCTGCAAAAAAGTGCGGGCGGCGAGCCAAAGGAAAGCCTTTTTGATGATGAGTAGAGTAAATGACGACATGCTTGACGAACTCAGGCAATGCAAAGCGATGGTAGACGAAAGGCTCAGGCAGGCCTTGCCAGGCGGCGGCGGAAATTATTCGACACTATTGGAGTCCATGCGCTACAGCCTTCTTGATGGGGGCAAGCGTATCAGGGCTGCTTTGACAATAAAGTTCTGTGAGGCAGCGGGCGGCAAGCCCGGTGATGCGCTCAATGCCGCTTGCGCCATTGAAATGCTGCATTCCTACACGCTAATACATGACGACTTGCCCTGCATGGACGACGACGGTATGCGTCGCGGCAAACCGTCAAACCACATAGCATATGGGGAGTTTACAGCGATGCTTGCGGGCGATGCGCTGCAGGCGGCGGCCTTTGAATCCCTGCTTAATTCTGAGTTGCCACCTGAAAGAGTCGTCAAAATGGCAAAAGTTCTGGCAAAAGCCGCCGGGGCGCACGGGGTCTGCGGGGGGCAGTATCTCGACTTGTCCGGAGAGGGCAAGGAGCATACAAAGGAAGAACTCCTGGAAATTTATTCGATGAAAACCACTGCGCTATTTTCCGCATCTGCACAGATGGGGGTTTTTGCAGGTGGCGGGACGGATGCGCAGGCGGCGGCGGCGGTTGAATATTCAAAAGCAGTAGGCCTTGCGTTCCAAGCCCGCGACGATATTCTGGACTGCACTTCCACCGAGCGGGAGTTAGGGAAGCCCATAGGCTCCGATGCGGAAAACCAGAAGACGACGCTTGCGTCGCTCTTAGGTATAGAGAAATGCGAGGAGCTGGTCGAAGCGGAGACGGAAAAGGCGATATATGCGCTCAAAGGGGCCTTCGAGCGTGCCGAATTCCTAAAAACGCTCGTGTACTACTTGGCGAGCAGGAATTATTGAATAAAAGGTATTGAATATTCATGCCCAAGCTGTTATTATATCCGTTAAAGCGGCGCAGTATCCTAGTCAGATCGGCCGTCTACCAAGAGGGGCCTAAAAATCCTTTGAAGGGCATATCAGTGAAATCCCTTGTGCCTGCTTTGAACGCCCAGTTTGGGGTGGGTGCTGGGGGGAAGCGCAGCCAGCCGGTTGTGCTTGCGTTCTCAGGGCGCTCCCCAATGGCATGGGGAATCCGACCCTGTTTACGTGGAGACCTGTTCTTGTGCGGGACTGTTCCGGACGAAAACCGTAGCTGATCCCGTACGAATCAGGCGTGAACCTGTATTGCGGTGCGTAGGGGCATAAAGCTTTGCAAGAAGCCTTACCCGGGCGAAAGCCTGAAGCCGTCAACTCGTAACGGACTTCGAGTGCTGTGTGCAGAGTAGCCTGCCTTGAGTGGCAAATGCGGATAGAGGAGCTACGCATTTTTGCTAGGGCCCTAGCAAAATATGCGATTGCCTTTTGAAATATTTCCTGCAAAAGAGGCTAAGAGACGGTTTTGACTGCAGTGGAAAACACCTAGGCTGTCCGGGCTTGGAGCGACTATGCCCGGGGCGCAAAGAGGATTGCAGTACGGACTAAGTGGCAATCGGGCAACGGAGATGGGAAACACTCCGGACGCAGGTTTAATGGGAAACCGCCTTACCGGCAACGGGAGGTACCTGCGGGGGAAATCCGGCCCGACCTAAGCCGTAAGATTTACTCAGTGCGTCGCCGCCTTCAGCGCTCCTCATAAGCAAACTGCGGGCCCGCTGAGCTATAGCCTCATACGACAGGTCTTGCGGGGGCTCCGGATTGGGCGAAGGTTGCGTAGGGTAATAAATGAAAACAAAGATAGATTTTCGCTGGCTTGTAAAAATTATTCTTATCAGTGTCGCCGGCACTACGGTTTTTACTATTGCTTCGACAGAAGTGCTCGGGCGTGCGGGGTACGTGGTTTCCTTTGCAGTTTTGGCAGTATTTGTTGTCTTAGGGATTATTTTTGACATTATCGGCGTAGCTGTTACCGCAGCTACGGAAGCCCCTTTCCATTCAATGGCGGCACATCGACAACGAGGGGCGGCGGAGTCTTTGCGGCTCATAAAAAACGCAGACAAGGTATCAAGCTTTTGCAACGATGTAGTGGGTGACGTCACGGGAATCATCAGCGGAGCCACGGCAGGGCTTATTGCGGCGAGGCTGATGGAAGGTGCTGCCGCAGAGGGCATACTGGTGCCACTGCTTATTTCGGGCGCAGTGACCGGACTCACGGTAGGTGGCAAAGCGATAGGCAAAAATGGCGCAATCAACAACAGCACGGCAATCGTGCTGCGGGTGGGAAAGCTTATAAACATTTTGCGCCTGAAATCAAAATTAAAGTAAATGGGGTTTTGTGAGGTTGAGTATTTTAGATGGTGTCGACTCACCGGAAGATGTTAAATCACTTCAGGAACGCGAGCTATATCCGCTCTGTGAGGAATTGCGCGAATTTTTGGTAAGCAGCATATCCAAAACAGGGGGGCATCTGGCGGCTAATCTAGGTGCCGTCGAATTGATAATTGCAATACATAGGGTTTTTGATACAGCCAAGGACAAGCTGGTGTTCGACGTCGGCCATCAGAGTTATGTCCACAAGCTGCTAACCGGCAGGAAGGGGCAATTTCATACCCTTCGGCAAAAGGGGGGGATATCAGGCTTTCCTAAGCCATCGGAGAGCATACATGACGCATGTGTCGCCGGACACGCCTCAACGTCTATTTCGGCGGCGCTCGGCATTGCGCGCGCGCGGACATTGTCGAGGGGGGATTACTCCGTTATTGCCTTAATCGGCGATGGTGCACTGACGGGTGGGCTTGCTTATGAGGGGCTTTCGGATGCAGGCGAATCTGGAGAGCCGATGGTTATAATCTTAAATGACAACGGCATGTCGATTGCGAAAAACGTCGGCGGCGTTGCGCACTATCTGTCGCGGCAAAGAATGAGGACGTCCTACTCCGCTTTCAAAAAACGCTACAGGCGCTTAATGGATTTTTTACCAGGCGGTGGTGCAATATACAAGTTTACCCACAACGTAAAAACCGCAGTCAAGGAGGTTCTGCTCCGTTGCAGCATGTTTGAGAACATGGGCCTCCAATATTCAGGGCCGATAGATGGGCACAATATACAAAGGGTGACCGAGGCGTTGGAATGGGCAAAACGCCAGAATGTGCCGACTGTCGTGCATGTTCTGACGCAAAAAGGCAGGGGCTACGAGCCTTCCGAGCTGGCGCCCGCCGAATATCACGGAGTCCAGCCGTTTGACAAAAAAATTGGGCTTGTCAATGGAACCGGAAAGACATTTTCGTCTGTCTTTGGGGAGCGTTTGGCAGAAATCGCAGGGAACGAACCAAAAGTCTGCGCAATAACTGCTGCTATGGCGTCAGGGACAGGGCTGGAGGATTTCTCGCTGCTTTACCCGGAGCGTTTTTTTGATGTGGGCATTGCAGAAGGGCACGCTGTTGCCATGGCTGCGGGCATGTCCACCAGGGGGGCGATTCCTGTATTTGCAGTTTATTCATCGTTTTTGCAGCGCTCGTACGATATGCTCATACACGACGTGGCGATAACAAAGCAGCATGTCGTGCTCGCAATAGACAGGGCGGGGCTTGTCCCCGGCGATGGGGAGACGCATCAGGGAGTGTTTGACGTTGCGTACCTTAGGTCTGTGCCGGGGATGACCGTGCTTTGCCCAGCGAGCTATGCGGAGCTCGGCGATATGCTTCTGCATGCAGTTTCAAAGGTTGATGGGCCGGTCGCCGTCAGATTCCCGCGCGGTGCCCAAGGCGCCTATACAAAGGGCGGTGCCGAAATGGTTAAAAAAGTCCGCGACGGAAGCGACTTCACGCTAGTCACGTACGGAATAAGCATTAATACGGCGACTGAGGCTGCGGCAAAGCTTGGCGATGAAGGAATATCAGTTGAGATAATCAAGCTTGGTTGTATAAACCCAATAGATATGGGCGCTATTGCGGCGTCGGTTTCGAAAACGGGCAGGCTTCTCGTGCTTGAAGAGTGCGCAGCCTCAGGATGCGCAGGGGAGGCTATCGTGACCATGCTCGCAAAAGAAGGTCGCTGCCCAGGAACCGTCGTGCTGCTAAATACCGGGGATACTTTTGCGCCGTGCGGCGAAATAGAGCAGTTGCGCGAACTTTGCGGGATAGATACGGAAAGTGTTTGTGCAACTATTAGGGAACGCATAGGGACCCAATTGAAAATTGAAGGTGGAAATTGGAAAATTGGAAGCGAATGCGTGAGGGTTAATGGGCAAAACACGGCTTGATGCCATTTTGGTTGAGCGGGGGCTCATAGAGAGCCGGGAACGCGCAAAGGCTGTTATCATGAGCGGAAATGTCTTCGTCTCCGGGCAAAGGGTGGACAAGCCGGGCGCACAGCTAAATTCGAGTGTGGATATTGAAATCCGCAGCTTGCCTGAGTTTGTCAGCCGTGGAGGGCAAAAGCTGGAAAAAGCGTTGAAGCATTTTGGCGTATCGCCCGACGGAAAGGTGTGCATTGATTGCGGTGCCTCGACGGGGGGATTCACAGATTGTCTGCTCAAAAATGGGGCCAGGCTCGTGTATGCTGTTGACGTTGGTTATGGCCAGCTTGCGTGGAAGGTAAGAAACGACTCTAGGGTAGTTGCAATGGAGCGCACGAACATCCGCAACGTTACGCCGCAGATGTTTGAAACCAGGCCTGAATTCGCTACTATTGACGTATCCTTCATCTCTCTTAAATTGGTTCTGCCGGTGTTAGCGATGCTGCTCACTGATGATTGCGAGGTGGTTTGCCTAATAAAGCCTCAGTTTGAGGCGGGGCGCGAGAAAGTGGGCAAAAAGGGTGTGGTCAGGGAACGAAAAACCCACGTGGAGGTTTTGGAGGCCTTTGTTCAAAACGCCGAGGGCATTGGGTTTTGCATAAACGGCATGACATATTCGCCTGTGAAAGGGCCGGAGGGAAATATAGAATATCTGGCGTGGTTGTGCAGTCAGGGTGTGAGTGCGTGTGTTGACATTAGTTCGCTTGTATCGGAAGCGCATGAGGATTTGCTTCTATGAGTAATAGAAAAAAAGTTATACTGTACCCCAATGCGGAGCGTGACCTTGGCCTTGAGATGACACTCAGGGTGAGCGGCATGTTGAAAGATCGAGGCTGTCAGACGGTGATATGCCAGACGCCCAACGAAGGCTTTGGATGCGGGTTGCCGCCCGGAATAAAGCCTGCGAACTTAGAAGTGGAGCTTTCAAACGCCGAAATGATTATAACTTTCGGAGGGGATGGCACGATCCTTCGCGCAGCAAGGGCAGCGGCGGACACAGGAGTGCCGATATTGGGGATGAACTTGGGCGGCAAAGGCTTTATGGCAGAGCTTGAGTCCATGGACATTGGGTTTATTGATGATGTGGCAAAGGGCAAGTACAAGGTAGAGAGCCGCATGATGCTAGACGTGGAAATACACAGAGAAGGCGAGGCCATATATAGGGATTTTGCACTCAACGATGTTGTAGTCCGCGGGGATAATAAAGTTATCGATTTAATATTATTTGGAGATGGGCAGCGGATTACCCATTTTTCTGGCGATGGAGTAGTTATTGCGACACCTGCCGGCTCAACCGCTTACTCAATGGCGGCGGGGGGCCCGATTGTTGAAGAAGCGGCCGAGAATATAATTCTGACACCGATATGTGCGCATGTGATCGAAGTCAAGTCGTTTGTGCTTGTCTCCGATAGGCGGGTTTCAGTTGAGTTGGGCAACAGGAGGCACAATCCGGCGTTTATCTCAGTTGACGGCGGCGATTATCGCAGTGTCGAAAGGGGGGACGTAATATACGTGTATAAATCCGAGAGATATACGCATCTGGTGCGTTTATCAAATAGGAGTTTTTACGAAAAAGTCAGTGAGAAGCTGGGGGAGAGGCCATGAAGAGGGAACGACAGGACGCCATTTTGAAGATAATAGCCGAAAAAGATGTCGATACGCAAAACCAATTGATTGTCGAGCTGGCAAACGTGGGGATCGAAAGCACACAGGCAACAGTTTCGAGGGATATCAAGGAATTGCACTTGGTCAAGGAGCTAACCCCGATGGGAAACTACAGATATGTTGCAGGCAGTAGGGCTGATTCACAAAACCACACAGAGCGCCTCAAATCAATTTTCAAGGAAAGCGTTACCTCATATGCCAGTGCTCAAAACATGGTGGTCATAAAAACGCTTCCGGGGCTTGCCCCTGCGGCTTGCGGAGCTATCGATGCAATGGGCATTAAGAGTTTGGTCGGATCGATTGCAGGGGACGACACGGGTTTTCTGGCAATGTCCGACGTGGTGTCCGCCGAGCGTTTTTGCAAAGAGATAGAAGATATGTTGAGAAAATGATGTTAATATGATTAAATTGCTACATATTGAAAATATTGCCGTTATCGAAAAGGCGGATATCGAGTTTGCGTTCGGGCTAAACGTTCTGACGGGCGAGACGGGTGCGGGAAAGTCGATTGTCATAGATGCGCTGTCGGCGGTCACAGGGGGCAGGACTTCGCGCGAGGTTGTCAGAACCGGTGCGGAATTTGCGTCGGTGACTGCTGTTTTTTCCGATATTCAAAGCCGGTGGTTTGAGTTGAGTGGAGTCTCTCAAGATGAAAGCGGCGATATTTTTATTTCAAGAAAAATAACGATGGATGGGAAGAGCGTGTGTCGAGTCAATGGCATGCCCGTATCCGCAACGCAGCTGCGGGAGCTAGGTGCGGAGCTTATTGACATCCATGGCCAAAATGATGGGCGCAAGCTTTTGGACGAGGGTTCGCACCTGTCTTATCTTGATGCTTTTGGCGGTCTTGGGGCAGAAACTGCAGCATATCGGGAGGCCTACAAAAAATACAAGGATAAGAAGGCTGAAATAGAAAGGCTTTCTATGGACGAAAGCGAAAGGGAGCGGCGGATTGACACCTTGAAACTTCAAGTTCAGGAAATCGAGCGAGCCAGGCTCAGGGAAGGGGAGTTTGAAGAGCTCGTATCCAGGCGCGAGTTGCTTTTAAATGCATCAAAGCTGACTGATGCTGTAGAAACCGCATTTGAGTCACTTTATGGCGGAGAGGACACGTCGGGCGCAGTTGCGCTGATAAGCGATGCCCAAGGACAGCTTGAGCATGCTTCGCGTTATTCTGATGGGCTAAAAAAGCTTGCAGAAAGGCTTCTGGACTTGCGGTACACGGCACAGGACATTTCTGATGAACTCAGGGATTTTCGTGCGGAGCTCAACTTTTTGCCCGAGGAGCTTGACGAATTGGACGCAAGGCTCGATGTTTTAAAGCGCATAAACCGCAAGTACGGCAGCGAGGGCGAGGCGCTTGAGTTCTTGGAGCAGGGCAAGTCCGAGCTTGCCGATATTGAAGATGGGGAGAACAGGCTGGCAAAGCTGGAAAAGGAGCTGGGGAGCTGCCTGGCGGAAGCCATGGGGTATGCAGAGAAACTGACGGAACTCAGGAATGCGGCTGGCGCAAAGCTCCAAGGGTGCGTGCGGGAAGAGCTGTCGCAGCTCAGCATGCCGGGAGTGAATTTCCTCGTGGCGTTCGATATTGCAAAAACCGAGCACGGCCTAGGCACGGACGGCAGGGACGAAGTAAGCTTCCTGATGTCGGCAAATGCGGGAGAGGCGCCGGGGAAAATCAGCCGCATAGCGTCCGGGGGCGAGCTTGCGAGGATAATGCTTGCGCTGAAAAATGTGCTAAGCGGCGAGCAGGACACTGGAACCGTTGTATTTGACGAGGTGGATTCGGGGGTGTCAGGAGTTGCTGCTCAGCGAGTAGGCGAGAAGCTCGCTATGCTTGCCGGGGCTAGGCAGGTACTATGCGTAACGCATTTGCCGCAGATTGCCGCCATGGCGGACACGCATTTTGAAATTCAAAAGACGGTGGCTGAGGGCAGGACATTCACACAGGTAAGCGAGCTGGATTTTGAGGGAAGGAAGAGGGAGCTTGCAAGGCTAAGTGGGGGAGAGAACATAACAATCTCCGCCCTAACAAGCGCAGCAGAGCAGCTTGCGGCGGCTGATAAATTTAAGCACTTGCAAAATAAGAAATGATGTGCTAAAATCGTTAAACATGCGGATGTGATGGAATTGGCAGACATGTAAGATTTAGGTTCTTGTGTGACACTTGGAAGTGAAAGGTCAACAACCCATTGCAAACACTATGTTTTTTAGTTTAGATTTTTTCAAAATCCGGCGAGTTCTCTACTGGAGTTCTCTACTTTGTCCGGAACAATTTAATACGCGGATGTGATGGAATTGGCAGACATGTAAGATTTAGGTTCTTATGCAGCGATGCGTGGGGGTTCAAGTCCCTTCATCCGCACCAGTAATTGCAACGGTTTCAAGGAATCGTTGCTTTTACTTTGTTCTCTAC
>WQSH01000028.1 GCA_009787995.1 Oscillospiraceae bacterium | reverse complement strand
ATCAGGGTTCACGCTAGGCGACATCATCTTGCAGTCCAGCGCAAACATCTGCCAATATGGCTCGCGTCGGTACAATGCGTTGACGGCATCCTTCATTGTCGCCGGGTAATCATACACCGGCGTCGGTGGGAACATGCCGCCAAACATCCCAGGCTCCTCCCGGATTATGGTCAGTTCCTTTGGGTCGAATTTTGGTATAGCCATAATTTCACCTCACTCAAATTTTGTTTGTTTTTGTTTAAAGAATTTGATTAATTATACAGAAGTTCACTCGCTCGGTCAATCCTTTGATTAAAATTTTATGTGAAAGCAGACAAACCATTGTGTGCAAAACTTATGAAATTTGTGAATATTATTGAAATTCGTGAAAATTCCTGTATCATATAAGGTATATCGGAATGGGAGGATTTTTGCAATATGTTTTTCCACAAGTACAATACGCTAAGCTCAGAAACCGTCTCATCGCTGCTTGCAGCAGGAAAGAAAGCCCTCAACAAAATGGAGCAATGCGGCCGCTTTGCGGAGCGAAAGACCCTCAAGCTCAGGCTCAGCGGGAAGCATGCGCCCACGCAGCTGGATTATACGTTTAAGGACGGCGGCACGCTCACCGTGACTGAAAACGGCAAATCGTGCGAAGCGCCATATTCATCGACATGCCTTGGGAGTGTATGGATTTTCACCCACCTAATCCCCGGCACGCAGCGGGGGTGGCACGTGTTTTTTGACTCAGCGACAGAACTTGTCACGGTATTTGAAACATGGTTCGGCATCACAGTGCCCGTAGGGGGAGACCTTTTTGGCCTCAAAGAGCCGACAGGCACGCGTGAAATCGCGCGCGAGGTTCAGCGCGAGATATATCATGGTTATAACGACGTAGGGCAGACAGCGCCGGAAAAGCTGCACACGAGGACAAACCGCCTTGAAGGCAAAGGGCTCCACTGGAAGGACGACGCTGGGACAGAAATTCTCACATTCCACCCCTCGGTTACAACATCCACATTTGTTGAGCTGGGCAGGGAGTGGGGGGATATCACCGTCGCCGCCCCATCTGACTATTTCATAATCACCGACCACCAGCTAATTTATTCGCGCGGCGAGTGCGAGTATTCGGGGACGCTCGTTATCGAGCTTATAGACCTGTTTGAAAAGGAAGCGGCGGGGATACGCCTCGGAATTGACGAAAATGATGCGCTTGAGTATGTCCTGCGCAAATCAGAGCTTACGATTACGGGCCAAGCCGCAATTTTTGAGGATTTCGCCGATTATGGCACGAATCTGCCGACTGAGCCGCCGGACCCGCCCAAGGGCTGGCGCATGACATACCGCCCCAGCGATATGCACCCGCCAATCACAAAGGCGGATGTTGATAAGGCTGTCCAGAAAAATCCAATCAAACCTTTTAATGCCGAGTCCATCATGTCCGGGGCGAACAATATGCCTGTCTCCGACTATCTTGTAGGAAAGAAATTGACACTCAAATTCGACGGCGCACACATCCCGGCTCCGTTTGCCAGCACTGGGCATACAGCTTGGGAATACGAGTTCGTTGATGTCGAAACGCTTAAATGGCGCGCACCCGGCGGCTCTTGGCAGGAGGATAGGTATCAGGCGTTTGAGACAAACAAGGATTTGATTCTCTTTGCGCACCTATGCACGGGCGACCCGGACTACCGGTGCCTCAACCATGCGGTTGACTTCCAGAATGGACTTGTTACATGCGTCGATTCGCAAATCGGCAACTGGCATTCCGAGTGGGAGGTTGGAAACCGCACTTTGTTTGGGGTTTTGGAGTATCCCGGGGTTACGCCTCCGCTTGTGCGGCGCCACCACTTCACCGACGACATGGTCGGAAAGAGCCTGACATGGGCGTATAGCGACACAATGAAGAGCATCCATGTCTATTCGTCGCCGGAGAGCTATTCGTGGACAATTTACATGGACAACAACGCGGGCGGTTCATCATGGTCGTCGCCGTCATTTTTTGTGAAACTGCGCGACGATGCCTACCTATTCTGCTGGGTCGAGGATCTTTGCAACGGCAGCCAGGGGCTGATGGTGTTTAATCCAAGCATCATGCATGATGCGGGGTACTTCTTCGGAGCTGATGAAAACGGCGTGCGGCTGTCCGTCATGGGGGCATACTCGCGCACGGCAGGTTCGTTCGACATCCTTAAATACTTCGGCAGATAAAAATAACTATTAAAAGGGAGCTAATTATGAGTTTAGTAGAAAAATATGCAAAGGTTGCATCGGGGCTGTCGATTGGGCAGTTTTGCCCCCCTGCCTGCTATGAGCTCGCAGGGCAAAAATTCGATTTCGTCATTGACACGGGCGAGGAGACCGGAGATGCGATTTTGAATTTCATCGATGGAACAAAAGTCGAATGGTGCATGGGGGCCAGCAACGGTCAGCTGAAGGTGGAAGACTACGAATGCCGCAAAGCAGACGACCTGACATACTTGGTAACGTACTGCATAGAGGGCAAAACCCCGCGTGAGAACCACACATGGGTAATCGACAAGGAGCAGAGCCTTGTCACATTTTTCCGCTGCTCGCTCGGAGAGAACCCATATTGGCCGTATATCGTTGAGAGCCATTTCGGGTTTGGCTATATAAAGCGCGAGGGAGTGGAACATGCCGACTACAAGCGGCACGGCTTTACGGAGGACGTCAAGGGCACGAGCGTAAAGTGGGTATACGGCCATGAGCTTGCTACTGTTCACGTGTACCACAGCACTAACTGGTACCGCATCGGATACCCCAAGGATAGGCAGATGTCCAAGGAAGCTGAGGCGCAAAACGAGATGTTCCAAAATATCTTGAAGGAGCTGCCCAGCTCGGATGAGCCTGCCTATTATGTCAAAATCAAAGAGGGCGTATACCTTGTCAGCGTCACAGAACAGAACATGGAGAAAATCATCGGCGACAAAATCATGTTCCGCAGCAATACGCTGTGCTTCCTGGATAATTGGAACCGCATGTATAGCGTCGGTCGCGGCTTCGGCACTTCGACGATGGAGGGCAAGGAGTCCCAAATATATGTGATGATTGGCAAGTACGGCGTGCCGGAAGAGGTGGACGAAAGTTTTTTTACGAACCCGAACCCCTACCTAGTGTAGAGGGAGGTAATTAGGCATTAATGATACAAAACGGGGGCGTTGCACGCATAGGCCGCAACGCCCCGATCGACCCGAAGAGCGCCTCTGGACGAAAAACTTCGTCTGTATATGGATAATAAACCTTCTGCTGGTATCATGGGGGTTCATGTTGGGGACGCCGTTTCCTTTCTTCATGATTGAACTCGGCGGCAACGAATTTATCATAGGTCTGACGACAGGAATTACCTCGGTTGCGGCGATGTGCATGCGCCCAATCGCAGGTTGGTTTTTAGATAATGTGAGTCGGAAAATCCTGTTTTTTGCCGGAATTGTTTCTTCTATTTCAGCGCTGATTCTCATGACGCTGATTCCCATACTTGGCTTTGTAATCGGCATCCGCATAGTAATGGGATTCGTGAATTCCGGAACCGGCACAGCCAGCGGCACAAATGCGGCGGACGCCATCCCGCCATCCCGCTTTGGGGAGGGCATCGGATATTTGGGGCTGGGCAACACGCTGGCCTCAGCGCTTGGGCCGGCAATCGGGCTTGCCATAATGAGCAGCTTGGGGTTTACCTCGCTCTTTATTGTCGGCATAGCAATTCTGAGCATGGCGCTGATAGCCGGGAAAAACTTCACATTCAAGGAAATCGACATAACAAAGCGCAAGAAAATTAAGCCGGCACAGCTATTTAGCAAAGATGCGATGCCCGCATCTGTCGTGCTCCTGCTCGCTTCCGTCCCCTTTGGCGGGGTAATGGTGTTCATTGCCCTGTATGGCGAATATTATGAAATTGGAAGCGGCGCCCTATTTTTTATACTGCTTGCCGCAGGCTCGGGCACGTCAAGGCTGCTTTCCGGGCGCTTGATAGACAGGCTGGGAGAGCGTCCCATGGTTATTTTCGGCAGCATTTGCTTCGCCGTTGCGCTGTCACTGCTGGTTCAGGGAAGTTCCGTGGGGTATTATTTCTCGGGGCTTGCCTTTGGCCTTGGCTTCGGCGTGATGAACCCTGCTATGCAGGCAATGGCGATGCGCACAATCCCAATTGAAAAACGAGGTTCGGCCACCAGCACATTCAGCATTTCCCACGATATCTCAAGCGGCCTTGGCGGGTTGCTCGCCGGTGTGCTCGTAACACATTTTGGCTACCGCCCAATGTTTGGGGCCATGATTTCTTTCGTAGCCGCCTCATTTTTCGCCTATATGCTCTGGGCAGGGAAAACTAAGTCGGCATTTAGGGTTTTTAATAAAGCTGAATAATTACAAAAAAGGAATGATTAATAAATGGTAAAAATAACTCTGAATGAAGCGCTCGAAAAAACATCGCCCACCCCGGTGGCACTGGTGTGCTCCACAACGCCTGAGGGAAAGACGAATATTGCAACAGTCGCATGGTGGACATATCTGGAAAACGAACCGCCGATGATGGGGTTTTCCATGTGGAAGGGCAGCTACTCCAGTGAGTTAATCAAAAGCACGGGGAAAGTGGCGGTCAGCCTGCCGGGGGAATCCCTCGCCGATGAAGCCATGCAATGCGGGATTGTGTCGGGCAGGGAGGTTGACAAGGTCGAGAAGCATGGCATAGAGCTTGTCGATGCTGCTGTAAAATTCCCCATTCACAGCCGAGTGTCTTTTGTCTGCACTGTCGATAAAATGATAGACATCGAAAGCTGCATATTCTTCGTCTGCAAAATCGACGAAATTTACTACAACGAAAAGCAGCGCCATATCTACACAATCCCCGGCGCACCAAAGCTAATGCCATTTCCAACGTAAACCTCCGCACACCCATGCAAGACAAGAAGCGCTGCTGAAATTAGATATTTCCGCAGCGCTTCTTTGGCGCTCATTCATGTTTATCGTGCTGCTGGCCCGCTGGTGCATGGGCACATGTGGGACTAAAGTGCGGGAACTTGGGTTTGCTTATCGAAAATAGGATTATTCACCAGCATTGGGAATACCTCACCATAGCGCGGATTTGGCTTCTCGTCGGGGAAGGCCCTTGCCATTGCATCTGCGCGGGACTGCACGCCTTCTTTGAATTCTGAGTGCGTCAGTATGTAAAGGTCACCCCGCTTTACGCCGCGGACGACGCGCTCCCCGGCATCGTCAGGAGAGCGGATAAGACCGTCCCAAGCTGCAAATGGGGATGGGGCGTCGCCGTCCTTTGGCGGAGGTGGAGGCGGTGGCGGAGGGGGCGTCGCCGAATCCCCCAAGTGAGCAGCAGTGACCGCAGATGAGGACATGCCCAGCTCCGTCTGAAAACCACCCGGGCAAAATGCGCTGGCGCCGATGTTCGTCCCTGCGAGGTCCATCGCCAGAGTTTCCATTATGCCGACGACGGCCTGCTTTGTGACATTATATAGCCCGCAACCCGGAACGGCAAGCAAGCCTGCCTTGGATGATGTGCTGACAATATGACCGCCCTCTCCATGCTTTATCATGCGGGGCACGATTGTCTGGATGCCGTTTAAAACGCCTGTCAGATTGACGTCCAGCGCAAGGTCTGTTTCCTTTTGCGAAACACTCCACAGCGGCCCTCCGGCGCAGGCGATGCCTGCGTTGTTTATAAGCAGGTGAATATTGCCGAACGCTTTCTCCGCGTCGTCGGCGGCTTTCACGTATGCGCTGCGGTCGGTGACGTCAAGGTTCAGGCAAAGGACGGGCCAGTTGTTTTCTTTAAAGAGCTTCTGTGCGTCGTCGAGCGAGCCTTGCCGCATATCGACGATGACGACGTTCATCCCCTCTTTTGCACATGCCTTGGCTATCCCCAGCCCGATTCCGCTTGCGCCTCCTGTGATAAAAGCTGTTTTACCTTTTAAATTTTCCAATGTGTATACTTCCTTTCCTGTGAATTTATATTTTTCTCATGCTAAAATATGCGTTTACTCTGTGGCCGACGCTGATGTCGAAGTTGACCTCAACTCCGGCTGCAATGAAGCTTGCGCGCCCAGAGCCCTCCCTATTGCCGATTTCATATAGGGGGGCAAGTAGCGAATCAAGGACGCCGCCGCGCATGTGCATCCGTGTGAAGCTCATGTTGCGCTGTGCGCCTACATACGACACAGCGAAAGCCCGAAGCCACTCAGGAAGCGATGCGAGGGAAAGCCTCGTCTCATCGACAAGCCGGAAGCTAATGCCAGTGACTATGCCATCAGCTTCTTGGAATACCACTTCGGGAGGATCCATTCTGTCGAAGATGTGCCCTATGGGCGTGTCGTAAAAAATCAGCCCGACATGGAAATAAAGCGCAGTGTTCCAGGCTGAGCCGTGAAACCGCCAGTAAGCATCCAGATTTTCCTCAAATCGTGCAACCGTAACCTGACCGCGATGCCTAGGCATGTCGGCGGCAAAGTACACGGCGCCAAAAATGAAAATGGAAACCGCAACGCAGATGACACCAAGGAAAGCTTGGATGGGGAACTCGCCGGAAGAAGTATATTCTATGCCCTCGTCCCACTCGACAGAACCCTCAATTTGGCAACGCTTGCACGCCTTGTACATGCGGACAAAATTGTAAATGGGAATCACCACGAAGCCGCACCCATGCGTTAAAACGCGAAATATTCGCCTGTACCCCTGCAATATCGAAAGCTTGCCCCCATGCTCAGTCCGCAAACGTATGCCGAACAACCGCTTGCCGGGAGTTGTGCCTAAAAAGGCGAGGAATATAGGCTCCAACAGAATCATCAGCGCAAGGCTGAACACAAGCAGTGAGGCACCAAATGCAGCCCAATTCATGAGCAGCATGTTCCAGTGGAAAGCTAGGTATACGATTGGCCACCACAGCAACGTATAAAAAACCATATCGACAATGCGGGCAATGAGCCTTCGCCAGGGGAGACAAAGCCGCTCTTTCCGTTCGACCTCCGGCAGATGCCATAGTCGGGCGGTAACCTCTTGTTCGTAAGTTGACATATGCGAAACCTCCTTACAGCCTGTGCCCCTCACTTATACAGCCAGCACGGCAATTTTATCATAAACTGCGCTGAAAGCAATATTGGCTTAATAAACAAAATCGTTAGTCAAAATGACCACTTTATACCGTTCGACAAGGGAATTATTCGCTTATGTGCACAACAACCGCCGAAATTTTATCGAAAAATGTGCCAGAAAACGCCCTTGGCGTAATGCCCAAAACAAAGGCGTAGGAGCGTATATAAATTGTGCAACGTCGCTAACGAGGCTTGGGGCATTTAGACAAAGTTAATAAATATTCTCGAAATATCTTGCAATATTTGTGTAATATATGCTAGTCTTTAGGCATCCTAATGATTCTGTCAAGCGAATGTGAAAGCTAGGCAGGATTAAATTTTAAAAGGAGGCACACCAATGAAATTGAAAAGGGTACTAGCAATCCTACTGGCGGCCACAATGATCTTATTGCTCGTTGCGGCATGCGCTGGTGACGCAGCTCCAGCCCCGGGTGGCGCTGCTGGTGGCGGGCAAGACGGTGGTCAGCAAGCTGGAGGAGGCCAAGCCGGAGGAGGCCAAGACGGCGGAGATGCAGATGCGCCAGCTCCTGTACCGGGACAACCCATTAGGGGCGGCCATTCGGTTATCGCTCCGGCGACGCAAGCCGGTGTGGCTCCTGTTGGGCTTCCCTGGGATGTGAACCCGGCTGACGCTGCCATCATTGAGCCGTTTACACATGGGCTCACGGCGCAATACCTCGATGGCAGGACGAGGCTGATTCTGTCGCAAGGCTACGAGATTACCGACAACGGAGACGGCACGTGGACTGTCGTCCACCACCTGCACGAAAACGTCTACTTGCATCCGCACAGCCTGAGCGATAGCGAAAAAGTCAATGCGAGCCTGATCGTCTGGCTTGCAGACAGGGTTCAATACTACAGCGCATGGCCTACGGGCATGATTGACGTCTATGAAGTAGGCGAATACCATGTGGCATTCGTGTGGGAGCAATTGCGCAACGCAACGCCCAGCATGACGATGCCTTGGGTTACCTCCCGGATGATTTACGAAACCTATGGTCTGGATGTACTTGCGGAGACCCCTATCAGCGCGGGCCCATTCAGGGTAATCGAGTATGTCAGGGGTTCGCACGTTATATATGAGCGCTTCGACAGGTACTTCCGCGAAGGCCAGCCATACCTCGACGGCATGACATACGTATTCCTCGGCGACAGGCTCACGCAGGGCTTGGCGCTGCGCACAGAGGGCGAAGGCCGCGTAGACTCCGTGCGCACGCTGGCCGCCGACTTTGCAAGCGAGTTCATCCGCGATGGCTTTGACATCATTACGATGGACAACATAACGATAGTAGCTGTCCTGCCAAATGACGACCCTGCCAACCCGCTCGCAAACCCGCTGGTCAGGCGCGCAGTGTCGCATGCAATAGACCGCGATACAATCGCGACGCATCTGGGCTTTGGAGTGCATACTCCCGCACTCCAGCATATCCCCCCGCAATTCGGAGGGTTTAACGCGACCCCCGGATACGGCGCACCCCCATTTAATGTCGAAGCAGGCAGGGCTTTGATGCAGGAAGCCGGGTTTGGCCCCGACAATCCCCTGCGCACAACGCTCATCCCAAGGCCCGGCCTCGTAACGGATAACCATGCGGTCGTAATCCAAGACATGCTCACAGAAATCTGGATTGAAGCTGATCTTAACATCATGGATATAGGCGGGTTCACAGAAGTGCGCCAGCAAACCGGCTGGGACGGCATCATGCTTTGCGCATACATAAGCTGGATGCAGCCTGAAGACAGCGGGCGCATGAACTTTGAGCACATCCCCGGCATAAACCCGAACTGGCTGTCGCTGGTGCCTTCGGATAGGATGCTTGAACTCATCGAAGCGTCAATGTTCTTCGGAGATGTAGTGCCTGCGGTAATGGAGCTGTCGGACTACATCCTTGACGACGATTTCTTGTGGATTATACCAATCTGGTATCAAGGCATGATAAACATCCTCCATCCGCGGCTGTACGGCTGGGCGCCGGGCGACCATATGCTATTCCCAGAGCAACTCTGGATTGGCGGCTAATTAGGGAAACTGCGAAAACCGACTTCGCCGGGGAGAGGCCATCCTTTCCCCGGCGGCTTAGATTAAACCATACGAAAGGTTGGATATGATGGTAAATTTTATCATTCGGCGTCTGATTAATTCAGTTTTCCTCGTGCTGCTCGTCAGCATGATAGTATTCACGCTCATCCGCATGGTGCCGGGGGACCCGCTGTCCGCTCTCGTCGACGCAGAGCAGCAGCGCCTCATTGAAGGCGGCGGGGGGATGGACCCTGAGCAGGCACAGCAAATTCTGGACGACTTGCGCGCGCAGCACGGTCTAGACCTGCCTATACCCATCCAGTATGCCCAGTGGCTGGGCAACATGATCCAAGGAAACTTTGGCAGATCCATAGTGCGGGGCTTTGACATTGCAACGGAAATAGGCAGGCGCATGCCCATAACGCTGTACCTGGGCCTGATAGCCTTTATTGTGACGAATATTTTTGGCATATTCTGGGGAGTGATTGCCGCAGTACGAAACGGCACGGTAGTCGACAACGTGGTGTCCGGGGTGGCAATCCTGGGGATGACGGTGCCCGGATTCCTGATGGCGGTCGTGCTGATGTATATATTGTCGTTCACGATGGAATGGCTGCCCCTGCACGGGTTTAACCTGCCGTGGCGCGGCGACATCGGCGTGAGCGTCAGGTCGACGGTGATGCCGGTGATGGTAATGACCTTCGGGGGAATAGCCGGGATGTCCAGGCAGTGCCGCTCGTCTATGCTGGAGGTGATCAATGCCGACTATGTGCGCACGGCATGGGCAAAAGGCATGCGCGAGAAAGTCGTGATATTCAAGCATGTGCTGAAAAACGGCCTGATGCCCATCGTCTCAATGCAGGGCGGCATGATTGCCGGCATCGTCGGCGGCTCCGTCATCGTCGAGACGATATTTAATGTCCCGGGGGTGGGGAGCCTCGTGGTGGACTCCATGACTCAGCTTGACTACCCGGTGATACAGGCCGTAACCGTGATGTTCACGTTCATTACGGTTATGGCGAATTTAGTTGTCGACTTGCTGTACGGATGGGTCGACCCGCGCATACGTCATTCGTAGGAGGGAGTCAAAATGGCAAAAGAGTATAGCTTGAAAAACATAAAAATAGACCACGAGTACGACGTCCACCAGGAGTTGGCGCTCCCGCCGGTAAATGAATTTAAGCGCTTTGCGAAGGTCTTTTTCCGCAGGCCGATTGTAGGGGTAGGCTTTGCAATTGTCGTTTTGCTGCTTATCGCAGGCATTTTTGCTGACCAAATTGCGCCGCACGACCCATACCTGATTAATCTGTTTAACACATTTGATGCCCCCTCTGCACGTTACCCATTGGGCACCGACGCAATAGGCCGCTGCCTGCTCAGCCGCATCATACATGGGACTAGGCTGGCATTGCTGACCGGCGTAAGCACTGTATTTATTTCAGCGACCATCGGCATCACGATTGGGCTGGTAGCCGGATTTGGCGGAAGGGTTGCGCAGGAAGTGGTCATGCGCCTGACGGACGCCTGGATATCCATCCCCGCCATTATCATAATGATGCTGCTGGGCGCCGTCCTCGGACGCGGCATCGGCGGAATGACAATCGCCATCGGAGTGACAATGTTCCCGGCATACATAAGGCTTGTCTTCGGGCAGGTGCTCACGGTCAAGCAAAATGACTATATAATGGCGAGCATGGCAATGGGCGACTCGAAGGTTCGCATTGTTTTGAGGCATGTGCTGCCAAACTGCTTGGCGCCAATAATCGTGGTCATGACCATGATGATGGGGGGCGCAGTGATGGCTGAAGCGGGCCTCAGCTTCATAGGTTTGGGCATGGATCCCCCCACGCCCGCCTGGGGGACTATGACAAATGATGGGCGGCAGTGGCTGGCGAGCTACCCGCACCTGTCGCTGGCTCCGGGGGCTGCAATAGTCCTGCTCGTGTTTGGGTTTAACATGGTCGGCGATGGAATCCGCGACGCACTGGATCCGAAGATGCGCGGGACGCTAAACTAGGCGGGGAGGAAAGTATGGAAAAATTATTAGATGTAAAGGGGCTGTCTACGGAGTTCCGTACGGAGCGCGGCATCGTAAAGGCCGTAAACAATGTCTCGTACCACGTCGGCAAGGGCGAAATACTCGGCATAGTCGGCGAGAGCGGCAGCGGCAAGTCCGTCAGCCAATTGTCGCTGATGCAGCTAGTGCCCAACCCTCCCGGCAAAGTAGTGGCCGGCACGGCCGCATTCGACGGCGTGAATCTGCTGAAGTTCGGGCGCAAGAGCCGCGAGATGTGCGCCATCCGCGGCAGGGAGGTCTCCATGATATTCCAAGAGCCGATGACCTCGCTCAACCCTGCGATGAACATAGGCAACCAGATGTCCGAGGTGCTGATGACCCACTTGGGGATTGAGAAAGCCGATGCGCTGGAACGCTCGGCGGACATGCTGGCCCAGGTTGGGATAGCCGACTCAAAAAAACGCCTCGCAGACTACCCGCACCAATTTTCAGGAGGGATGCGCCAGCGCGTCATGATAGCAATGGCGATGCTGTGCACGCCGAAACTGATTATTGCGGACGAGGCGACCACCGCCCTTGACGCAACTATCCAGGCGCAGCTGCTTGAGCTGCTGTACAGCATAGTGAGCGAGCATGGCGTGGCGCTGACGATGGTGACGCACAACCTCGGCGTGGTGGCGCGCTATGCCCAGCGGGTGAATGTGATGTACGCCGGGCGCATAGTAGAGACCGGGATGGTCAAGGATATCTGGGCAAGCCCTCTGCACCCATATACGGAAGGGCTGATAAGCTGCGTGCCCAAGCTGGACGAGAAGCTCGAGGCAATCCCCGGAATGCCGCCCACCCTCATAAACAGGCCGCCCACCTGCCCATTCCTCGCGCGCTGCAAGTACAGGCAGAAGTCCTGCTTTGACGACCCCGCCGCAGAGCTGACATTTGTCGATGATGTACATGCGACGTCATGTAATGTTATGTTGAAGGAGGCCGGCTTGTTATGAGTGGGAACATAGAGAATTTAGCTGCTCCGGCGGCAACGGCTGCCGGGAAAAACAATATTGTAAAGGTGGACAACCTAAAAATGCACTTCCCGCTCAGGCGCGGCTTGCTTCAGCGGACTATCGGGTATGTCAAAGCGGTTGACGACGTGTCCTTCCACATAAGGTCGGGGGAGACGTTTGGCGTAGTCGGCGAGAGCGGCTGCGGCAAGACCACGCTGGGGCGCTGCTTGCTCCGCATGTACGAGCCGTCGTCAGGGACGATAAACTTTAACGGCATCGACATAACAAACGAGTCGTACAAGAACCTGCGCCCAATCCGCAAGGACATGGCGATAATATTCCAAGACCCATACAGCTCGCTCGACCCGCGCATGAGCTCGGGAAGCTGTGTGGGGGAGCCGCTCATCATTCATAAGATGACGAAGGGCAGAGCCGAGTACAAGGAGAGAGTGCATGAGCTGTTCAACATCTGCGGGCTCAATCCGGACATGACGGACAGGTACCCGCATGAGTTTTCCGGCGGACAGCGGCAGCGCCTGTCCATAGCTCGCGCGCTGGCGGGGGACCCGCTGCTGATTGTGTGCGACGAGCCGATATCTGCACTGGACGTGTCGATGCAGGCGCAGATACTGAACCTATTGCAGGATTTGCAGGCGAAAAACAGCAAGATGAGCTATCTGTTCATCTCGCACGACTTGCTCGCCGTGCAGTTCATCAGCCACCGCATAGCCGTCATGTACCTAGGTCGCATAGTTGAAACTGCTCCTTCGAGGGAAATATTTTCAAAAACTTTGCACCCCTATACCCAGGCCCTGCTCTCGGCGCAGCCGATGCCGGACCCAGTGGCCGAGGAAACCCGGCAGAGGATTATACTAGAGGGAGACATCCCGACCCCGATCAACCCGCCCCCGGGGTGCTCGTTTCATACGCGCTGCCCAAAGGCTACGAGTGCGTGCTCGGAGAGCATACCCCCGCTCCGCGACGTCGGCGGCGAGCACTATGTAGCTTGCCACCTTGTCTGATAATGAGATAATGTATTTTGCAAGCAATGCATTATGCACGCATAATGCATTGCTTGCGCTTGCTCTCGTTTGCTCTCAACATGCAATACAATGTTTACTGACTGAACAAACGAAACAGGGGGGTATGCCTTGCAAATCCCCTGGGGGGCGTTGCAAAGCTTGGTGTGAAGGCTGACCAAGACAGATTAGCATAATTGTATATATTTCATAAATATTTTGAAATGTATTGCAATATTTATGTAATATGTGATAAAGTTAGCCATCCTATGAAGCATTTGGGTTTTGGGAGCAAATCATGCAGCCAATTGTGAAAGTATATGCCCTAGGGGAAGGTAGGGAGAAAATTAGCATATGCCAAAAACTACATATGACATCCATCAGACATTTGTATGCAGGACTATAAGTGTATAGCTGCATTTGAGGATGGTTATGTTTTGCCATAAAAATGGAGTAAAATAGTACAATTTATTTGCCGCTCTACACCCACGCTGGATAGGTTTCTTGTGTTACGCAATCGACTGAGCAAATTAAAGGAGGCGCATCAATGAAGAAAGTGGTAGGTATTTTTTTTGCAGCAACGATGGTAATGTTGCTCGTCGTTGCCTGCGCAGGAGACTCTGTGCAGGTGGCACCGGGTGCAGCAGAGGCTCCGGGTGCGGCAGACCCTACGGCACCGCCAGGCCGACCGGAAGAGCTGCCGGGGGCGCCGGAAGAAGCGCCCATTGTATATGATGGTGCGACCAGAGGGGGAGTCTTTATTTACGCTCCCGGATCTGATGGACCCTCCCAATTTGGGTTGCCGTGGGATCCTACACTGGGCTTTGCATCAGTTACGGAGCCATTCACAGAAGGGCTCACAGCACAATGGCCGGATGGCAGTACCCGACTTGTTCTCTCATCCGGATATGTGGTAGGCTTCGACGATGAACTGGGCTTGTACTATGTTGACCATACTTTGCATCCAAACATAGTCCTCCACCCGCACATACTGCACGATGCAGAGCCGGTGGATGCAGAGCTCATAGTCTGGCTTGCCGACAGGATAAATTATTATAGGACTTGGCCGGACGGAATGATTGATGTCGTAGCTATAGACGACTTGACAGTCCGCTTCTACTGGGACCACATGAGGAATGCCACGCCCGCAATAACGAGTGGCTGGGTGACGTCACGGCTGATTTATGAAGCATATGGAGAGGAAGGCCTCAATGCAAACCCTGTAAGCGCAGGGCCTTTTAGAGTGGTTGAAAGTGTCCCCGGCTCCCATGTCATATTCGAGCGCTTTGAAAACTACTGGCGCGAAGGGTTGCCGTACCTCGATGGCGTGCAGATTGTGTACCTTGGCGATGTCTTAGTGCAGAACATTGCGCTGCAGGCGGAGGGTGAAGGCCGCGTTGACTCCGTCGCTACCAACACCGCAGAGCAAGCGGGCATGTTCCAAGATATGGGATACCACATCATGAACCTGCCGAACCAAACAATAACCATAGTCATGCAAAATGACCTCCCTGCCGACCACCCGCTGATGAACCCGCTTGTGCGCCAAGCAATTTCAATGGCTATTGACCGCGATGGGATTACCCGCGCGCTTGGTTTCGGCGTGCATATTCCGACTTTGCAGTACATACCCTCGCTGATGCGCGGGCACGTTTTCGATCCGAATTTTGGCGCCCCGGCATTCAACCCCGGCAGGGCGAGGGAGTTGATGGCTGAAGCGGGCTTTGCGGACGGCTTTAGCACACAGTTGTTCCCACAGCCAGGCTCGGTCACCGACTCACAAGCCGTTGCGATGGCTTCAAACCTTGCCGACATTGGGATTAATGTAGAAATCATGGTAATGGAAGGAACCCCATTTACGGAAATGCGCCGCGAAACGGGATGGGAAGGCATACTTGTCGGAAACTTCATATCATGGTTCCATGCAGAAGACAGCGCAAGCGTGAATTTTGAGCATAGGGAAGGTCTTCTGCCAAACTGGGTGTCTTTAGTGCCGTCGGAAGAGATGCTGGAACTGATTACGGCAATCCGGATTGTGGGCGACAACACGGCGCAAGCCGTAGCGCTTGCCGAATACGTCCTAGACCACAACCGCCTGCACCTTATCCCGCTGTGGCAACAAGGGCGCATGCACATTGTGCACCCGCGCATCCATGGCTATACTCCAACTGACCATATGCTGTTTTTCTACAGATTGTGGATGGAAGACTAGGGGAAATTTGCCTAAAATCTCAGTTGGGAGGCGGAGGCATTTCGTCCTTCGCTTCCCTTCTCTTATTGGGAATCGCTTTGTACAAAAGGAAGGAGTGTATAACGCTATATGGTGAATTATATCATCCGACGCCTGATTTATTCAGTGTTTTTGGTTTTCCTAGTCAGTATTGTGGTATTCGTGCTAATGCGCATGCTTCCGGGCGACCCGGTGATGGACATGGTGGAACAGCAAATAGCTGAGATGGTGCAGGCAGGACATGCGCCAGATCTCGAAATGCAGCAATTTTTAAGAAACCAGCTTATGACTTACCATGGCCTCGACCGGCCGGTTTCTGTGCAATTTGCCCATTGGCTCGGCGATGTGATCCGATTGGATTTCGGGAGGTCAATGGTGCGCGGGTTCGATATAGTGGACGAAGTGGGAAGGAGGATGGTCGTCAGCATATATTTGGCAATCATTTCGATGGTAGTGACCCTCATCTTTGGAATACTCTTCGGAACGATAGCCGCAGTCCGCAATGGGAAATTGATAGACAACGTCATAACTTCGATTTCCAACTTCGGAATGACGGTGCCGGGCTTTATGATAGCTATACTGCTCATATGGGTATTTGGCTTCCTTTTGGATTTGCTGCCGATTTTTGGGTTTCAGCTGCCGTGGATGGGAGATCCGGGCAGAAGCGTGCGGCAGACCATTCTGCCTGTTTTGACCATGTCCCTCGGCGGCATAGCGGGCCTTGCCAGAATGACGCGCTCGGCAATGCTGGATGTCCTCAACGCAGACTATGTGCGCACTGCGTGGGCGAAGGGAATGCGCGAGAAAGCAGTTATCTTCAAGCATGTGCTAAAAAACGGACTGATGCCGATTGTTTCCGGTGTGGGAGGCATGATTCGCGGGCTTTTCGGCGGGTCTGTTATCGTTGAATCGATTTTCGTAGTCCCCGGGGTAGGGCAGCTGCTGGTAATGTCCATGCTTTCGCTGGATTACCCAGTAATCCAGGCCGTCACATTGTTGATGGCGTTTATCACCGTCATTTCGAACTTGATAACAGATATCCTATACGGCTGGGTCGATCCGCGCATCCAATACTCGTAGGAAAGAGAGGGAGAACAATGGCTACAGAAATGACAAACAATCCAAAACGTGCAGTCAATGCGCCGCCGGGAGAAGAAGCCTTTGAGGTGCTTTTTGAAGAGCCGCTTCCTCCGGTAAACGAGTTTAAGCGCTTTATGAAAGTGTTCCTCCACAGGAAAGTTGTTGTAGTTGGGCTTGTCTTTGTGATTATAATTTTGGTTGCGGGGCTGTTTTCATATCAGATTGCGCCCCACGACCCCTTCCAGATAAATCTGCTCAACAACCTGCAGCCGCCGTCAAGCGAGTTTTTGCTTGGGACGGACGACCTTGGCCGGTGCCTCCTGAGCCGCATAATACACGGCGCAAGGCTGGCTTTGATAACGGGCGTGAGCACCGTATTCATTTCCAGCGCCATTGGCTCGGTCTTGGGGCTGGTAGCGGGGTTTGCCGGCAAAGTTGTGGAAGATTTGATTATGCGCCTCACAGACGCATGGCTTTCGCTGCCGCCGCTAATAATAATGATGTTCGTCGGTGTCATATTGGGGCGGGGCGTAGTCGGTATAGTCTTTGCGGTTGCGCTTGGAATGTTCCCCGGGTATATCCGCTTAGTTTATGGGCAGGTCATGACAGTCAAGCAAAACGACTATATAATGGCAAGCCTTGCGATGGGCGACTCTAAAATGCGCATAATATTCCGTCACATATTGCCCAACTGTATAACGCCGCTGATAGTGACGATGACTATGTCGCTGGGCGGGGCGGTCATGGCTGAGGCAGGGCTGAGCTTCATAGGCTTGGGTCTTGCCCCGCCGAGCCCTGCGTGGGGAACAATGACAAACGATGGCTATATGCACCTGGCGCATCTGCCGCTGCTGTCGTTGGCGCCCTCTGCCGCCCTAGTGCTGCTGGTTTTTGGGTTTAACATGGTCGGGGACGGGATTCGCGATGCGCTTGACCCGAAGATGCGCGGCACCATGGAATAAGGGAGGGGGCAGAAAATGGAAAGACTATTAACAGTCAGCGGCTTGTCCACCGAGTTTCGTACAGAACGGGGGGTGGTCAAAGCGGTTAACAATGTATCGTATCACATAGACGGCGGCGAGATATTGGGAATTGTCGGCGAGAGCGGCTGCGGCAAGTCGGTCAGCCAGCTGTCGCTGATGCAGCTTGTGCCCAGCCCGCCCGGTAGGGTCGTGGCGGGCACTGCAGAATTCGGCGGTGTCGATTTGCTTAAATACCCGCGCAAGAGCAGGGAAATGTGCAGCATACGCGGCAGGGAGATTTCGATGATATTCCAAGAGCCGATGACATCGCTAAACCCTGCGATAAGCATAGGCAGCCAAATGTCGGAGGTTCTCATAACGCATTTGGATATTGGAAAGTCGGAGGCGCTGGAGCGGTCGGCAGACATGTTGTCGCAAGTGGGGATTCCGGATGCGACAAAACGCCTGAAGGACTACCCCCATCAATTTTCCGGAGGGATGCGCCAGCGCGTCATGGTTGCAATGGCGATGCTGTGCACCCCAAAGCTGATTATCGCCGATGAGGCGACGACGGCACTGGACGCAACTATACAGGCCCAGCTGCTGGAGCTCCTTTACAAGATGGTCAGCGAATACAAGGTGGCCCTCGCCATGGTCACTCACAACCTGGGGGTCGTGGCGAGATATGCCCAGCGGATAAATGTAATGTACGCCGGGAGAGTTGTTGAAACAGGCACGGTCAAGGAGATTTGGGCAAACCCGCTGCACCCATACACGGAAGGGCTGATTAGCTGCGTGCCCAAGCTTGGAGAGAAGCTGGAGGCCATCAGGGGAATGCCCCCCTCCCTTATCGACAGGCCTCCTACTTGTCCGTTCTTAGCGAGGTGCAAATACAGGCAGGACCCATGCTATTCTGAACCGGTGGCAGATTTGACCTATATTGACAAAGGCCACGCAACGGCGTGCAATATCAAGTTAAAGGAGGCAGGCCTGTTATGAGTGAAAAAGGGCTGGCATCAAGCTCCGCAGCAACCGTGGCAGCGAGGATGGAAAACAATATTGTGGTGCAAAACCTCAAGATGCACTTTCCAATAAGGCGCGGGCTGCTGAGGTTCAAGGCAGGCGCTGTAAAGGCTGTCGACGATGTGTCTTTTGTGATAAAGCCCGGAGAAACGCTGGGCTTGGTCGGGGAGAGCGGGTGTGGCAAGACTACTGTGGGTCGCTGCATCTTGCGGATGTACGAGCCTACAAGCGGCTCGATTGTGTTTGACGGAAAAGATATCACCCATGAATCACAGTCGAGACTGCGCTCCGTGCGCCGCAACATGGCGATTATATTCCAAGACCCATATAGCTCAATAGACCCGCGCATGAGTGCGGGTAGCGTAGTCGGGGAGCCGCTTGTTATCCATAACTTGACAAAGAGCAGGCAGGAATACAAGGACAAGGTCGAAGAGCTGTTTGTAATGACTGGCCTAAACCCTGATATGACAGACCGGTATCCTCATGAGTTCTCGGGCGGACAGAGGCAGCGAATGTCAATAGCGAGGGCTTTGGCAGGCGACCCGTCACTGATTGTCTGCGATGAGCCTATATCGGCGCTGGATGTATCTATGCAGGCGCAGATACTCAACCTTCTGCAAGATATGAAGGAAAGGAACAAGAAGATGAGCTACTTGTTCATATCCCACGATCTGCTTGCGGTACAATACATTAGTGATCGGGTAGTGGTGATGTACTTGGGGAGGATAGTGGAGACGGCCCCTTCCCTAGAAATCTTTGCAAATACGCTGCACCCCTATTCCCAAGCCTTGCTCTCTGCGCAACCGATGCCGGATCCGGTCGCCGAAGAAAAGCGCCAGAGGATAGTGCTTGAGGGAGACATTCCAACGCCCATCAACCCGCCCTCCGGCTGTTCGTTCCACCCGCGCTGCTCAAGGGCGAATAAAGAGTGCTCAGAGAGCACCCCGACGCTCCGCGACGTAGGAGGCGGCCATTATGTGGCGTGCCACTATGCAATAACAGCTTGATTTTGCGCTATTGTATGATATGATATCCTTAACAGCGGTGCATGGTGTGCCGCACGGTGTATATGAGAACATTGTATACATAAAAATATTAGTAAAGGAGAAGTTAAGCAATGGCACTAGGAAAGAAGTACACGAACAGCGTCGACAATCCGATGGGTGGCGGCAAAATAGAGGGGGTTTTTACCTTTGACGTTACTGGCGACACCTTCACCGGAACGGCAACGGCCACCGGAATGGGTGATGCTCCAATCACGGAAGGCAAAATTAGTGGAGACCAAATCACGTTCGTCATTAAGGCGTCGTCACCCATGGGCGATATGACATCCAAAATCCAAGCAACTGTCCACGCAGACAAAATATCCGGCACAATGGACATGGGGATGGGCCCCCCAATGCCTTTTGAAGCGACATTGGCAGAGTAAGCTGTTATAATAGCGGCCGCTTCGGAAAACTGGGGACGCATCAAAACGAAAGTTTAGATACGTCCCCCTTTTTTGATTAGCTTGGCGTCACTTCGGCGACGATCCCGCAGTTACTACCGCGCGGCGCTTCCAGCTGCCGGAAATATAGTACCCAATGCACATAGCAGCGGCAATTCCCGTGCAAATCACCATCGACCAGTAGATGCCCGCAGGGTCGCCGCCGGGGTTTAACTCGTTTCTGCCCAAAGTGACCCAGATATATGCCATCGGCACGCGCAGCGCCACCGTGCAGATTATCGTGATTACCATTACCGCCATGGTGTCGCCTGCGCCTCGTATAATTCCGGTGGTGGCTTGGATTAGCGCCGTGAAGAAGAAGTTCCAAATCATAATCCGCTGGATATATACGCTCCAATACACGATGACGCCTGCGTTAACATCTGCTTGGTCTATGAAAAAGCGGGCAAGGTGACCGCCGAAGAAATAAATAATCAAAAAAAGCGCAATCGCCATTATCATCGAGGTTGCAAGGATGATTCGGAAGCCCTGTTTGACCCGGTCCATTTGGCCCGCACCGATGTTCTGCCCTGCGAAGGTAGAGCCGCCTAGGGAAAATGCCTGTTTTGGGAGCATGGCAAGCGCTTCGACCTGAGTGTGCGTAGCAGCGGAAATGGCAAAAATCGCACTCGTCATAACACCTCTTGCGTCAAGAACCATGATGCCGTTGACAAAAGCCTGAACAAAGACGGAAGCCATAGTCAGCACAGTCTGCTGTACGCCCGCCGGAAGCCCAATGCGCAGGATTTCCTTGACATAGCGCTTCTTAGGCCTCAGCGTGTTGCGGCTTATGTCGATAGTGTCCTTCATCTTTAGCAGCCTGTGCATACAGATAATCGCCGAAAGCGTCTGCGCCAAAACCGTGGCGAATGCGGAGCCGCCAACGCCCATGTCAAGTGCGCCGACAAAAATCAGGTTCAAAATTATATTGAGGACGGACGTAAAAATCAGCACAATCAGCGGAAACATGGTGTCTCCCATGCCGCGCAAAATGCCTGATAGGACATTGTAGAACCCAACGCCGATAGCCCCGGCAAACATTATGCTCAAATACTGCCTCGCCAAATCAAATATGTCTTCATTTACGTTCGTTAAGTTGAGTATAGCGCCGGAAAGCGGGATGCCCAATGCGGCTATGCCCAATGTCGTGAAGAGCGTCAAGACAATTGACGAACCGATGGAGTTTGACAAATCCTCTTTTTTCTTTGCGCCGAAGTATTGCGCCACGACGATAGATATGCCTGCGCCGACGGTCATGAAGAAAACGAAAAACAGATTCTGTATCGGCATCGAGACGCCTACTGCGCCGAGTGCGAGCGGGCTCACCATAGTCCCTAGGATGCGCGCGTTTACGATGTTGTACGTGAGTTGTGCGATATTGCCGAACAAAAGCGGCAATGAAAACTTCATCATCACCGCCAGCGGATTTCCCACTGTCATGTCCTGCGCACCGAACAAGCTCTTGAATTTGGCAAGCAGCATCATCTATCCCCACTTTTACATTAATATTAAGCCTCATTATAACATACTGCGGGGCAAATTGCTATTATAGCCATGGGGGCAAGTCGGCTATATTGCGGTGGCAATTTTGGCGAAAATGTGGTACTCTGGCGGGGTCATGCAAGTGACAGGCCAGAAGCATGAAAATCATTTGAAGAGGTCTTTTATGAACACACCGATACTTGAAACAGAAAGAATGTTATTGCGCCCGCCGCAAATTACGGATGCCGAAGCGGTTTTTGCCAACTGGGCAACAGACTTCGAGGTGACAAAATATTTGCGCTGGAACGCCCACGCCTCAATAGACGAAACCCTTGAATGGCTTGCGCGCACCGTAGAGGGCATACCCTCTGACGACAGTTATGAATGGGTTCTGATACACAAGGAAAGCGGCGAAACCTTCGGTTCCGCCGGGATTTTTTATAATGAAAAGCGCAGCGTCTTTGAAATAGGGTACTGCATTATGAAAAAATACTGGAACAAAGGGCTCACCACTGAAGTCGTAAGGGAGATACTCGATTTTGGCACAAGGGAGCTAAAACAAACCAAATTTTTTGCCATGCACGCAAAAGAAAACCCCGCCTCCGGCAAAGTGCTGGAAAAGGCGGGCTTTGTCTATTTCGAAGACGGCGAATACGACAGCTTCGACGGCAAGCGGGTCTTCGAGAGCAGGAACATGATGTGGGAGGGCGCGCGCTAAAACCACACATTGCAAATCCATTAGGCGTCATGTATAATTTGAAGCACTAAAAATTATAAAGGAGGAACAAAGATGCTTTACGAAAAATCATTTGTAAACCCGCTCGACTCCCCCTACGGGCGGCGCGGCTCGTACATCGCATTTGCGAACAGGACAAACGGCTGGGACATGTATGGCAAATGCACGCTTTGGCTGGCAAGCACGCGCGACAGCCTCTCCCTCTACCAAGGGGCGGACATCAATGCGCCGAACGGGTTTAGGCAAATCAGGCTCGAGCTAATGCACGGAGGCAGGTGCGTGCCGACGCACATCCACACAACGACAGAAGAAGTAGTGCTTAAAAGCCGTTATGGAGAAATACGATTCGTAATCGCAGAGCGCAAACTGGCGCTCGGCAGGAGCACTGAGGGGTTGTCGCTCCTGATTACAAAAAAAATTCCCGGAGGGCTATTTGGCCCGGTCGTGCCCGACGAGCCGCTCACAAAAATGACAGACGGCAGCGGCGGGTACGTGATGCTGTTTAGGAGGTTGTCAAAGCTCCTGATAGTCCCAATCACAGGCGCGTTGACGGAAACAGACGGGGAACTGATTATGTCGCCGGACGAAAAAGGCGTCATGGAGGTCGCATTTGAAGACTGGGTGGCGGAGCAGACAATCAAGCCGCGCCCTGCGAGCGACTACCCATCATATGAAAAAGGCGTGCAGAGCGTCAAGGACGACTTTGGCTCGTTTTGCGAAAGCGTATGTCCCTCGCTCCCAGCTGCATATGAGCCCATGCGGATTCAATCTTTGTGGCAGACATGGAGCATGATGGTTGACCCGGATGGGGAATCTGCGTACAGGCATACCATGGTCAAAATGGTTCATTCGATTTTTGAAGCGGCATTTGTGTGGCAGATGCCCATGCAAGCCATTTGGCTTAGCCGCGACATGAAGCTTGCGTGGGAGGTCTTCAAATCAGGCTTTGACCACCAAGAGGAAAACGGACGCTTAGTGGATGCGCTTGGGTTCTTTGTCGGGCCGCCGGGCGGGGCTGCGCTTAAGCCTCCCGTGCATGGACTGTCGCTGCTTTGGCTGATGGAAAACTGCGACCTATCATTTGTTCCGAAGGCCGAAAAGGAAGCGGTCTGGGAAGGCTTGAGGCGCTGGACGGAATACTTCCTAGAAAAGCACGACACGGACGGAGATGGCGTTGTTGAGTTTCTAAGCATAATAGAAACCGGCTGGGAGGACGCACCGTGCTATAACGTAGGGTTCCCATGTGCGTCGCCTGAGCTAAATGCGTTCATTGCGCTGAACATGGAAGCCCTCGGCAAATTCGGGCGGGAAATCGGAAAGCCCGAGGATGTCTGTGCCGAGTGGGAAGCGAAAAGCAAAGCTCTGATATCGAAAATCCCGGGGAAGTTCTGGGATGGGACAAAGTGGTTCGCATTCAACGCACAGACAGGCAAGCGCTCGGACTCCGCTACCCTGGCGTTGTTTTGCGTGCTTGTGCTGGGAGACAGGCTGCCAAAGGATGTAGTTGACAAGAGCATTGAGTTTATGTACGGCCCAGACGGCTTCGACACGGAATTCAGCTTGGCGACGGAAGGCCTGACCAGCGACTATTTTACACATGGCTTTACGGCAGGGAGCGTAATGACC
>WQSH01000027.1 GCA_009787995.1 Oscillospiraceae bacterium | reverse complement strand
TTCAATTGCCTGAATAGCTCGGCGATAGCCCCGGCTTGCAACAGAGGCTCGCCGCCGCATGCAGTGAAGCCCCCGCCACTGAACTTTATGTATGACTTGTACTTCATCACGTCTTCCAATAGCTCCAGCACAGTCATTTCCGTGCCGCCACCCACGCTCCATGTGTCGGGGTTGTGACAATACTTGCAGCGCAGGTTGCAGCCTTGGAAAAACGTGATATAGCGAAGCCCCGGTCCGTCAACGGTCCCGCAGGTTTCAACTGAATGAATTCGCACAGTCGATACCATAAGTCATGCCGCCCCCCAATCTCGTCAGAATTTCTCATGAAAAGTCCTGCTGATTACGTCAAGCTGCTGCTCTTTTGTTAGTTTGACAAAATTCACAGCATATCCCGAAACGCGGACGGTGAGCTGGGGATACAGCTCGGGGCGCTCTATTGCATCCAGAAGGGTTTCCTTGTCAAAGACGTTTACATTGATGTGATGCCCATTGTCGCTGAAATATCCGTCGATGATGGAAGATAGGTTGTGGATACGGTCAGCCTCGTTCTTGCCCAGCGCTTTTGGGATAATCGAGAAAGTATAGGAAATCCCATCCTTGGCATATTCATAGGGCAGCTTGGCGACGGAAGCGAGAGAGGCAATGGCTCCCTTTTTGTCCCTGCCGTGCATTGGGTTTGCGCCGGGGGCAAAGGCTTCTCCCGCTTTTCTGCCATCGGGAGTAGAGCCCGTGACTTTGCCATATACCACATTTGACGTTATAGTGAGGACTGAAAGCGTTGGGACTGCGTGCCTGTAGGTTTTATGCTTCTCTAGCTTTTGCATGAACGATTTTACGATGTCGTGAGCCATTTTATCGACAGAATCATCGTTGTTGCCAAAGCATGGGTATTCACCCTCGACTTCGTAATCCACCGCAAGCCCCTGTTCGTTCCGTATTGCCCGTACCTTTGTATGCCTAATTGCGGATAACGAGTCAGCCACTACGGAAAGCCCTGCTATGCCGCAAGCAAGGGTGCGCAGGATTTCTTTGTCGTGCAGCGCCATTTGAAGCCTTTCGAAGCAGTATTTGTCGTGCATGTAATGGATGGTGTTAAGTGCATTTACATACAGCCGCGACAGCCATTCTAGCATCTGGTCGAACTTTCGCACCACCTCGTCGTATTCTAAATATTCCGATGTCACCGGTGCGAATTCCGGTGCAATTTGCTCGCCTGTTTTTTCGTCCTTACCGCCGTTTATGGCATAAAGCAGCGCCTTGCCGAGATTTGCCCGCGCTCCGAAGAACTGCATCTGCTTGCCTGTTTTCATGGCTGAGACGCAGCAGGCGATGGAATAGTCGTCGCCCCAATGGCTGCGCATCAAATCGTCGTTTTCGTACTGTATGCTGCTTGTGTCTATCGACACCTTGGCGCAGTAGTCTTTAAAGCCTTTAGGGAGCTTTACAGACCAGAGCACAGTCATGTTGGGTTCAGGGGCGGGGCCCAGCGTATTTAGCGTATGGAGCATGCGGAAGCTGTTTTTTGTCACCAGCGTGCGTCCATCCGTGCCCATCCCTCCCATGGCCTCAGTCACCCAAGTTGGGTCGCCGGAGAAAAGCTGGTTGTAATCGGGCGTGCGCAAGAAGCGAATCATCCTGAGCTTCACGCAGAACTGATCCATATATTCCTGCGCCTGCTGTTCGGTGATTGCGCCGTTTCGAAGGTCCCTTTCGATATAGATGTCAAGAAATGTGGTTACTCTGCCTAACGACATTGCAGCGCCGTCCTGCTCTTTTGTGGCGGCGAGGTATCCAAAATATGTCCACTGGATGGCTTCTTTCGCATCTGCAGCCGGTTTTGAGATGTCGAAGCCATATGACTCAGCCATCCGGCGTAGCTCGCCTAATGCTTTGATGCCCTCGGAGATTTCCTCCCTGTCCCGTATTATGTCCGATATTATTTCGGAGGCTTCCATTGCCAGTAGGTCTTCTTTCCTAAACTGAATCAGCAAGTCCGTGCCATACAGGGCGACGCGCCTGTAGTCGCCTATTATGCGCCCTCGTCCGTAGGCGTCCGGGAGGCCTGTAATTATTCCTGAGCTCCTTGCTTTGAGCATTTCTTCTGTATACGAGTCGAACACTCCGTCGTTATGGGTCTTCCTGTAGCTTGTAAATATTTTTTCCGTTTCCTCGTCCAAGCCGAAGCCATATGATTCCAGTGCGGTTTTCACCACGCGGAGCCCGCCATTGGGCATAATGCCGCGCTTTAATGGCTTGTCTGTCTGAAGACCCACGATTTCTTCTAAGTCTTTATCAATATACCCGGGCGCATGGGCGGTGATGGACGAAGGTTTTTTGTTCTCTACGTCCAGCACGACCTTTTCCGTTTCCTCCTTTAGCAGGACTAGGACTTTTTCCCATAGTTTTTTCGTTTTTTCTGTCGCATCGCATAAGAAGCTGTGATCCCCCTCGTAAGGGGTGTAGTTTTGTTGTATGAAATCGCGCACGTCAACCTCGCCCATCCATTCGCCGGGCGAAAATCCTGTCCACTCCATTTGCATTGCCCTACCGCCTCGTATTATAGAGTAGTAGTTTTTAATGTCCCTCTCCAAGGACAATATGCTACACTGTTGGGGATAGTGTGGATTGGTGCTCACCGTCTTTCAAGTATAATGAATACACAAGTTTAATCTCTTATTGCGAAGTATAACATAAATTATGTAGCAAAACTAGTGTGCGAGGCATGCGAGTTCTCAAATTCGCAAGCGAAATTGCTTGACTTAGGACAGGAATGAAAGTAGTATTTTTATAGAGATAACCGTTAGTTCAGTGAGTGTTATGCCAAAAAAATGAATAGGTTTCAAGCGCATGGACGCAGAAGATTCCCCAGAGCCGTGGGTTGTTTGGACTGACGATAGTGGTTCAAGTTGGTTCGCTGATTCCCCTTTAGACGAAGAACATAAAAACGAAGAACATAAAAAAATCGCATGGGGCAATGTGGATATATGCGGCAGTTCAGAAGCTGCTTGCGGTGGTTGCATGGGAAGGAAACGTAAAACGATATTCGGAAGGGATTTTGATAATGTTTGCGGCATTACGTTTCGATTCAACAACCCAAACGTCGATGCGGTAGAGTGTATGAAAGAACTGATTACAATACGTAAGCGCGACATTGAAAAAAACCATTATAACAACCGTATTGTTCTCCTTGACCATGAAAAATGGCAGGATTACGAGCTTCCGTTCCATTATGTATCGTATAACTATTACGATGTAGAAATCAATCGTTCGGACAAAGGGTTTGATGTATCTTTCGTAAAGAAGCCTTTCGACACGCCATTCGAGCATTTGCCGAACGAATACGATAAACTGTTTCAGCCGTGGTGGGACGATATTAAGGCTTGGGGCATTGTGGAAAACGGACGCTTGGTTGCCGCTATTGAAACTGCGGTTGAGGAATGGAGCAATCGGCTTAAAGTGACCGAACTTTGGGTTGATGACAACTACCGCCGCAAAGGGATAGCAACGGCATTGATGGATATTGCTGTACAGCGGGCGAAAGAGGAAAAGCGACGGGTACTCATGCTCGAAACGCAATCCCGTAACGAGGGAGCAATTGACTTTTACCTTAATTACGGGTTTACGCTTATCGGCTTCGATGCTTGCGCTTATCAAAATAACGATTTAGACCGCAAGGAAGTCCGCATGGAGTTAGGTATATTATTATAAAACCCCAAAGCTCGGGCTTATTTGAAATTGCCATTCTTTTGCGCGCTCACTTCATTCGGAAACAATATAGTTGCTTCAGTTGATGACGATATTGCTGATTTTGTTTCGGAGTATTATTAAAGGCAAAAAAATCGAAGATTGCTTCTCACCTCCGAATATATTTACGCTTAACGATGAACTCAGAAAACACGGTGGTCAAATTACTTTTTGCGCACAGCGTCCTTTGCCCGACGTTAGTTTAATTAAACCTATTTCTTGTGGTTATGAATTAAGAATTATGCAGCCTGATGAATATTTAGAATTATATGACAGACCCGAATGGAGTGCCGTTACCGGTAGCGGTAAGCGCAAACATTTGGACAGGACGGCGATAGGTGCATATGATTTAAACCTGCGTGGGTAGAAATGACGGCAAGTGCCGCAGATATGGTGAATAAATAAATTTACCTGTAAATAAGCATTTATGTTATCAAACGGCTCGGTGGATAATGCCGATGGGGTCGAGAGGATTCAGGATTCGATTCACAGCATCCAAACTCGACCCTAAAGTCAAAATTGCGGGAGTTGGAGGCAAGGCTTGAGGCAAACAAGCGAACTGAGGAGGAGTTTTTAGCTTCCAAGAGTTTTGGCTAGCTATGCATGCGCTACAAGGGCTTTTCTTTCAGGATAGCGCCTTCTTAATCCAGTCAATCATGCGGTTGATATTGCTATCTTCGGAGAATCTGGGGTCGCCGTGGGTGTAGTCTGGAAACTCGTCGTAGGTGATACGGTCCGAGCCGCAGACATCTTTGATTTTTGCAGCTATTTCGCGAGAGCACTCTACTGGCACGACCTCGTCCGCTGCGCCTGACTGAATTAGCGTTGGCGGCATAGTTCCGGTTATCCATGTCGAGGGGGAGGCGAAATAGGCAAGGTTCTGATTCTCGCGGGCGTTTACACCCAGGAAAACATCCGCAAAATTGTCCTGCGCTAACTTCGTGCCGTCTGGCAGGAGCATGTACGGCGTCTTTGCAGAAAACTCGGACTGGATCACCAAGTCGCCCACTCCAAACCAGTTGACGACGGCTTGAACCTCGCCTGAGACATCTTCAAAGCCCAGCGAATTATCATATAGCGCATCATTCCCAGCGCTTGCTGCAGCAATCGTAACATGATACCCACCGGCAGACCCCCCACACAGCGCAAATTTATTGGGGTCTAGCTTGTATAGCCCGGCGTTCTTGCGCAGGAAGCGGATTGATGCCTTAAAGTCAAATACCGGGTTTGGAAAAAGTCCGGCGGAATCGTAACCGCCTTCCGGCAGCATCTTGCACAGGCGCTGTTCAACGCATACGACTGCGAAGCCGTGCGGAATCGCCTCCATATATGCGGCGCATTGAAAGTCGTGCTTTTCGCCAGCCCAAAATGCCCCGCCGTGCATGCAAATCAGAGTTGGGAACGGACCATCTCCTGTTTCCGGCAGATAGATGTCCAGCTTGCGGGATGGGTGGGGTTTTTGAGGGGTGTAGTCAACGTCAAGCCACTTTCGGGTGATTTTTGAAACGTTCATAGTCGGCAAGGCAAAGCCTGCGCTAGGCTCAGGCATGTTGAATTCTATGTACGGCATATTTCAGTCTCCTTCTCATATATATAGGTAGGCAACAGTATAGCATAGTTTTTAGATTGGTGGTAGCTAAATAGTTAAAAAATGTTTGCAATATAAATACATTTCTGCTAGAATAACTTGGATGTGCCCTAGTACATATTGGCAGAATCTGCAGGAGGAAGCAATTTTGAACATTAAATCGTGTGAGCAGAAAGAAAAAAGTCAATACCAGATTATCGTCGAAATAAGCCCAGAGGAGTTTGAATCGGCGGTAGGTAAAGCTTTTTTAAAAAACAAAAAAAGCATATCGGTGCCGGGATTCCGTAGAGGAAAAGCACCTAGGAAGATAGTCGAGAGAATGTATGGAGCGACGGTTTTCCACTCTGAAGCGCTAGATATGCTTCTCCCGGATGTTCTGGAATTTGCGGATAAAGAGACGACAGTGCGGACTGTCGGATATCCACAAATATCTGATGTAGATATAAAAGAAGGCGAAAACAGCGTAGACATCACGGTTATGACAGCCATTTATCCAGAGGTCAAGCTTGGGGAGTACAAGGGGTTATCTGCGGTGAAGCCCGATGCGGAAATTCCCGAGAGCGCAGTAGATGCGGAAATCGCCGCAGCTAGGATGCGCGGAGCGCGTATCGAAAAGGCCGATCGCCCAGCAGTCGAGGGAGACGTAACAGTAATTGATTACGACGGCTATTTGGACGGCGAACGGTTTGAAGGGGGCAAGGCAGAGGGCTATGAGCTTGAGCTCGGTTCGAAAGCATTCATACCGGGGTTTGAAGATAAGCTTATAGGAATGGTGCCTGGTGAGGAGCGCGATATCGACTTGGTATTTCCGGAAAACTATACGGAACACCTTGCAGGGAAGCCCGTTGTATTCAAAATCAAGCTGCATGAGATAAAAGAGAAGCTCCTTCCGGAGCTGGACGATGAATTTGCCAAGGATGTATCAGAGTTTGATACCCTTGACGAGTATAAAGCCGACATAAGGGAGAGACTAAAGACGGCCAGACAGGCGGATGCGGATGCCGCATTTGAAAATGCACTGCTAGAAAAAGTCGTTGAGAATTTGGAGGTCGACATTCCCGATGCGATGATTGAAGAGCAAATGGACATGGCAATAAACAACTTTTCGCAGCAAATTCAGGCCTATGGCATGAAGCCCGAAAGTTACCTCCAAATGATGAATCTGACGCCGGAGACTTTCAGGGAAAATATACGCAGCAACGCAGAAAAGCAAGTGAGGGTGAATCTCGCTCTTGAAAAAATCGCCGAGATTGAGGCATTTGAGGTCACAGCTGAGGAGATAGAAAAGGAGTACCAAGAGGCATCTGAGCGCTTTGGTATGGAAATTGACGAAATAAAGAAAAATGTCGATGAGGAAAAGGTTATTGCGGAAATAAAAACGCGCCACGCCGCAAGGGTCATTACAGAAAATGCGACGGCCGAGGCGCCTCCTCCTGAAGGTGAAGCAGACTCAGGAGAAGGGAAAGCGAAGAAGCCCGCATCCAAAAGCAAAGCATCGTCGACAAAAAAGACGACGGCAAAAAAAGCCGATGACACTGACGACGACGCAGCTGAGGCGCCTAAGGAGAAAGCGAAGAAAGCGCCTACCAAGAAAGCTGCGGCTTCCGTGGACGATATCGCAGCTGAGGCTCCAAAAGAGAAGACCAAGAAGTCACCTGCTAAAAAAACCGTTGCCGGAGATGAGGCAGCAGCGGAGGAGCCTAAGTCGAAACCTAAGAAAGCTCCAGCAAAGAAAAAGGCTGAGGACGCAAAATAAAAATTTACATGATTAGGGAGTGATAGTACATGAGTTTAGTGCCATATGTAGTGGAGCAAACCGCCAGAGGCGAGCGCTCTTATGATATATTTTCAAGACTGTTAAATGACAGGATTATTATTTTGAGCGAGGAAGTAAATGACACAACTGCAAGCCTCATTGTTGCGCAGCTGCTTTATCTTGAGGCGCAGGATCCTGACAAGGATATTCAGTTTTATATCAATAGCCCAGGTGGTTCAGTTACGTCAGGGTTTGCAATTTATGATACAATGCAATATGTTAAGGCTGACGTATCGACGATATGCATAGGCCTTGCGGCAAGCATGGGGGCATTCCTGCTTTCTTCCGGCGCAAAAGGCAAGCGTTTTGCGCTGCCAAATGCCGAAGTCATGATTCACCAACCATCAGGAGGCTTCAGGGGTCAGGCGACTGACATCCAGATTCATGCAGAAAAGATTTTGCGCACAAAAGATAAGCTCAACCAGATTATTGCGGACAACACCGGAAAATCAAAAGAGGCAATCCAAGAAGCATCGGAGCGCGATAATTTTATGACCGCTGAAGAGGCAAAGGAGTTTGGCCTCATCGACAGCGTAATTTTTAAGCGATAAACCCTAAAGGAGAAAGAATAATGGCAAGGTATGACGAAAGCAAAGGCGTTCGTTGCAGTTTTTGCGGAAAAAGGCAAGACCAAGTTGAGCGCATAATTGCAGGTCAGGGAGCATCGTATATTTGCAATGAGTGCGTTGCGCTTTGCACAAACATTTTGGGCGATGAATTTGTTCCAATGAAAATACTTCAACCCGAGCGGCAGGAGCTGGACATCGAGTTAGGTCGGCTTCCGAAGCCGGCAGAAATCAGGGCTACGCTGGATGAATATCTCGTGGGTCAGGATGAAGTGAAAGTTGCGCTCGCAGTTGCCGTGTACAATCACTATAAGCGGCTGCTCCATATGAGCGAGAATGATACAGAGCTTCAAAAAAGCAACATCCTTATCATCGGCCCAACTGGCAGCGGCAAGACGCTTTTTGCACAGACGCTGGCAAGGATACTTAAAGTTCCGTTTGCGATTGCAGACGCAACGACACTGACTGAGGCGGGATATGTTGGCGATGATGTGGAAAACATTCTGCTCAGGCTGCTACAAGCGGCGGATTTTGATGTTGAGGCCGCTCAGTGCGGAATAATTTACATAGACGAAATGGACAAAATTGCCAGAAAGAGCGAAAACACGTCCATCACGCGCGATGTTTCTGGTGAGGGGGTACAGCAGGCCCTGCTCAAAATCCTCGAAGGCACGGTGTCTAACGTTCCGCCGCAGGGAGGGCGGAAGCATCCGCACCAGGAATTTATCAGCATAGATACCACAAACATCCTATTTATATGCGGCGGCGCCTTTGAGGGCATTGACAAAATAATCGAACACAGGCTTGACAGGAAGAGCATGGGGTTCGGTGCGGATATCAAGAGCAAAAAGGACAAGGATGTGGGCGAGCTCTTTCAAAATATCCAATCGCATGATTTGCTCAAATATGGGATTATCCCAGAGCTTGTGGGGCGTTTGCCCGTCATAGCCCCGCTCAAATCGCTTACGAGGGAGGACATGATTCGCATCCTAAAGGAGCCTAGGAACTCGGTTGTCAGGCAGTATATGACCTTGCTTGGATACGACAATGTCATTCTTGAGTTCACTGAAGATGCGTTAGGTGCGATAGCCGACAAGGCGATTGAAATGGAAATCGGAGCGCGCGGTTTGCGGAGCATCATGGAAAAAGCTATGCTGCAAATCATGTATGACATTCCTTCGGATAGGAAAATTGAGCGGGTAAAAATCACAAAGGAATGCATAACTGACTTTGCGCCTCCAATGATTACAAAGAGGCCAAAACCGCAAATTGACCCTGATGCGATTTCGGCGTCTTAGGGAGACATTTTATGAACGAACACGATGAAATGGTAACGGAATATCTGCCGCTGCTTGCGCTGCGCGGCCTTTCTGTTTTTCCGAACATGCTGCTCAATTTTGATGTCGAGCGCACAATGTCGACAAGCGCACTTGATGCTGCGACAAACGGAGATAGGAAGATTTTTCTGCTTGCTCAAAAAGATGTGACGAAAGAGACCCCGAGCGAGCGCGATTTATATAAGATTGGCACAATCTGCTATGTCAAACAGGTCTTAAAGATTCCCGGCGGAGGCATGAAAGTGCTGGTCGAAGGCACCTGCCGCGCGCGGCTCCTATCTATGCGTTCCGACAGAAAGTTCTTCATGGCCGAGGTTGAGCCTATAGCCGAAGAGCAGGTTGTTAAGAAAACGGCTAGGGTAGAGGCTCTTATGCGCAAGAGTGTCAACTTATTCGACACCTATGCGGCACTCTCGGCAGGCGTGGCGAAGGAGACCGTCCTTGCTTTGTTTGGTTTCTCGGAGCCGGGGAGGGTTGCGGACTATATCATTCAAAACATGTATACCAAGCCGGAATCAAAGCAACAGGTTCTTGAGACAATCAAGCCCATAAAACGCCTTGAGATTATCTGCGACATGCTTGCAAGGGAAATCGAAGTGCTGGCGATTGAGCGTCAAATTGATTCTAAGCTAAGGATGCGTTTGGAAAGCAACCACAGGGATCATGTCTTGCGGGAGCAGCTGAAGGTTATTCAGTCTGAACTGGGGGACGGATTTAACGATGAGCCATCTGAATTCCGCCAATATAGGGAGCGGATTATTGCGTTAGGGCTGGCTGAAGAAGTTGAAATGAAGATTCTAAAGGAAATAGACAAGCTCGAAAAGCAGTCGTTCGGTTCGGCAGAATCTTCAGTAATCCGCAATTACCTCGATGTTTGCTTGGAGCTTCCATGGAATACGACGACAAATGAGCGCCTAGACATCACGGCAGCGCGCAAAATTTTAGATGACGACCACTTTGGCTTGGAAAAGGTAAAGGAGCGCATACTGGAGTTTCTTGCTGTCAGACAACTCTCTCCCCATGTCAAGGGTGCCATTATCTGTCTTGTAGGGCCGCCCGGTGTCGGCAAGACTTCCGTCGCAGTCAGCATGGCAAAAGCATTAAACAGAAAACTTGCACGCCTGTCGTTGGGCGGTGTCCACGATGAGTCCGAAATCAGGGGACACAGGAAAACTTATGTCGGCGCTATGCCCGGAAGGATAATCTCATCTCTAAAGCAGGCGGGCAGCCGTAATCCGCTGATGCTGCTTGACGAAATTGACAAGCTTGGCAGAGACCACAGGGGAGACCCCGCATCTGCGCTGTTGGAAGCGCTGGATCCCGAGCAAAATGCCACTTTTCGCGATAATTATATGGAAGTACCCTTTGACCTTTCTGAGGTCATGTTCATTACAACTGCGAATACCACCGAAACAATACCGCGCCCGTTGCTGGACAGGATGGAAGTAATTGAGCTTACGAGCTATACCGATATAGAAAAACTCGAGATTGCAAAGAGGCACCTTATACCAAAGCAGCGGAAAAAGCACGGACTTAAAGCTAGCCAGCTGAAATTTGCGGACGATGCGGTCTTGGGGATTATTTCAAATTATACGCGCGAGTCCGGTGTCCGTATCTTGGAGCGAGAGGTTGCTGCTGTTTGCCGCAAAACGGCGGCTAAGATTGCATCTAAGGGCATAAAGTCGGTGAAATTAAGCGTAGATCTGCTGGAGGAATTTCTCGGCGTGAGAAAGTACAAGCCTGAAACGCTATCACAGGGCATGGAGGTTGGCTTGGCAAATGGGCTTGCATGGACTAGAACCGGCGGCTCTGTGCTGGAGGTTGAGGTCAACGTGCTCCCAGGTACGGGGAAATTGGAACTTACGGGCAACCTTGGCGATGTTATGAAGGAATCTGCAAAGGCGGCTGTGTCCTACATACGGAGCAGGGCAGAGAAGCTGCAGCTTAACCATGAGTTTTATAAAACAAGCGATATTCACATTCACTTCCCAGAGGGAGCTATCCCAAAGGATGGCCCGTCAGCGGGTATTACTATGTGCGTGGCGGTGATTTCGGCGCTTTGCGGCGCTCCTGCGAGAAGGGAAATCGCAATGACTGGAGAGATATCGCTGAGGGGGCGAGTGTTGCGCATTGGAGGTCTGAAGGAAAAGACCATGGCTGCGCTCAGGGCTGGTGTGAAAACAGTGATAATCCCTGCCGAGAATGAGCCTGACCTTGAGGAAATCGACCAGAGCGTGCGCAAGGCATTGAATTTTATTACCGCAGACAGCATTGACAGCATTTTGGACGTAGCTATTGATTTCTCAGAAGCTCGCAGAAACGAGTCAATTAATGCGGTAGCCCCGATACACAGCGATGAAGGGCATGCAGCAAATGTCGGCACGTCGATAATGCATTGATCTATGAATCTCCACAATGTTGAATTTATCAAGTCGGCAGCTGCTGCGCAAGGGCTACTTCACGATGGGGTGCCTCAGATTGTGTTTTCCGGAAAATCTAATGTCGGCAAATCCTCTGTGATAAACAAACTTCTGAACAGGAAGAACATTGCCAGGGTGAGCTCTACGCCAGGCAAAACGGTACATATAAATTATTTTTTAATCGACAGCGTCGCATATTTTGTTGATTTGCCGGGCTATGGTTACGCAAAGGTAGCAAAGACGGAACGCGCACGCTGGGCGAAGCTAATGGAGATTTATTTTTCCAGTGCCGGGCACATCGCCCTTGGCGTCATGATTGTAGACTCCCGTCACCAGCCTACAAAGGACGATGTCACAATGGCGGAGTGGTTTAAGGCTACGGGCTGCCGCATGGTAGTGATTGCCAACAAAATAGATAAAGTGAAAAACAGCGAAAAAGAGCGGAATTTGGAAACTATCCGCCAGACCCTTGAGCTTGTCGAGGACATTAAGATTATCCCGTTTTCTGCTGAAAAAGGCACAAACAAGGAATTGCTGATTGCATCGATTGATGATGCTGTAAAGGGATGGAACGATGTTTGGTAATATGTTCGGCGCTTTGGACTTCGAAACTATAATAATTCGCATTATACCCGTGCTCATATGCATAACATTTCACGAGCTGGCACACGGGTATACCGCATACCGGCTGGGGGACAGGACGGCAAAGGATATGGGCAGGCTCACACTAAACCCCATAAAGCACATAGACCCTTTTGGCCTCATCATGATGATTATTTTTCGATTTGGGTGGGCAAAGCCGGTTCCAGTCAACATGCACAGCTTTAAAAATCCAAAAACCTATATGGCTGTGACTGCCTTCGCCGGGCCGCTGTCAAATATTATTTTAGCCCTCATAGTCATTGCCCTGTATGGATTGCTTTTTGAAGCACTGCTTGGCTTAAGTCCTGTTGTACATGAGATTATTATTAACACAGCGTTTATAAGTATCGCTTTGGCGGTTTTCAATTTGATGCCAATACCTCCGCTGGACGGATCTAAAATTTTGTTTTCGGTTCTGCCAGAGGAGTATTATTATAAGCTTATGAGATACGAGCGGTATGGCATGTTTCTCTTAATCCTCGTGCTCAACACCCCTGTATTCCGCAACACAATAGGAAGGCTAACTAGCACCTTATTTGCCAGCTTTGTTACTGTGCTGGGTCCTTTTTAGATTGGTGATTGTTGATTTATGGAAGCTCCTGTTTTCCGGCTTGAGGGCATTGTAAAAACTAAAGATGAAATGTCTGACTTCGAGGGTCCGCTCGCTCTTATACTGCAGCTTCTGAGCAAGGACAAAATCGAAATCAGAGATATCAGTATATCGCAAATCCTCGACCAGTACCTTGCGTTCCTTGAGAAAATGGAGCAGCTCGACCTCAATATAGCAAGCGAGTTTGTTACAATGGCATCCCACCTTGCATATATCAAAACAAAGATGCTGCTCAGCGGGGGCGATGAAGAAATATCTGAGCTGGAGCAGCTCATATCATCTCTAGAGGCATTGCAGCGGGGCGATATTTACCTCCAAATCAAGGGGGCGGCGGAGCTGCTTTCCGGCATGTATTCGCAGGACGGCGCTTTAATGACCGGCCCGCCAGAATACCTGCCGCCCGACAATGAGTATAGGTACGTTCATGTCAGCACAGATTTGCTCGAGTCTTTTTTTAGGATTCTGGGAAGGGAAAATGTCAGGATTGAGAGCATCAACCCTAGGGAAACCGTATATCCGCATCGGATTGTTTTTTCAATACCTGAGAAGATAGCGGAGATTTTGGATAAGCTCAAGCGAGTCGGGCTAATGCCTGTCTCGGAGCTTTTTGATAGCAGCCAGAGCAGGACAGAGCTAATTGCCACGTTAATCGCAGTGCTTGAGCTTTGCAAGGTTGGGAGTCTAAACCTTGCAGGCCATCCTGGGGAAATGATTGTAACCTACACTGGTGTCGGCCGGGAACCGCCAACCGTAGATATGACAGAGGAATTTAGTGGATAAAAATGGAAAATCATGATATAGAATGTGTGATCGAGGCTATACTGTTTGTATCCGGCGAGCCAGTGAAGCTTTCAAGGATTGCCGCCGTTATGGGGGTTGATGAGTTCGATATTGAGGCCGCAGCAAACAGAATGCGCGACAAGTATAGCTTTGAGCGCCGCGGCATCCGTCTGTTAAAGCTTGAGGATACATTGCAGCTATGCTCATCTCCGGAGTATGCCGACTATATAAGATTGGCACTTGAATCAAGAAAACCACCGCAGCTATCGCAGCCTGCGCTTGAGGTTTTGTCGATAGTTGCTTACTTTCAACCAGTGACAAAGGCGTATATTGAACAAGTGCGTGGCGTGGACAGCGCCTATACAGTTGGGATTTTGCTTGAGCGGGGGCTGATTGAAGCTTGTGGAAGGCTTAATGCGCCGGGGCGGCCAATGCTTTATCAGACCACCCATGCTTTTTTGAGGACATTTGGGATGGAGTCGATTAGCGAGCTGCCTGTACTGCCTCAAATCGAATTACCTGAGGATGGAAGGGAAGGCATTCAGGCAGCAATTGCGGAACTAAGAGCTAAGGAAGAGAGCTTATGATTGCGTTAGGCATTATAGTTGCAGCACTTTTGATTATTGCGCTTATACGCTTCGGGGTATCTGTCGAATACAGCTCAGAGGGCATAGTCGCTTTTGCCCGCGCAGGTTTTCTCAGATTTAAGCTTTTCCCTCAGGATAAGAAGCGGGTTAAAAAGGACAAGCCTGAAAAGAAATTCGGTGGCAGCGTCTCAAATTTTTTTGAAATGGTTCCGCCGATAAGGAGCACGCTCTCTCGCATCAGACGCAGGCTTCTTATAAAAAAATTGACAATTCATTTTACGTCGGCAGGGGAAGATGCCTCAAAGACAGCAATGGCATATGGGGCGGCAAATGCGGCCATCGGTATGCTGACCCCTATTCTTGAGAATAATTTTAGGATAAGGCGCCGCAATTTTAGTGTCAGTTCCGATTTTCTGGAGCAGCAGCAGAGCATTTATGTAAATGCGGCATTTTCGCTTGCGGTATGGGAGGCAGTTTATATAGTTTTTGCCTTGTTTCCGCTGATTAAGATACTTTTTAAAAGCAAACCTGTCAAAAAAAGATGGAAAGGAAGGTAATAAAAATGGAGAAGCACCAAATAAGTGATTTGATGGAAACGACGATGCAAAAGGTCAGAGAGATGGTGGATGCCAACACGATTGTAGGCCAGCCGATCACAACTGCGGATGGAATCACCTTGATACCTGTCTCAAAAGTAACCTTTGGCTTTGCTGGGGGGGGTACGGATTTTGCAAAGAAACAGGGGGCGCACGATGGGTTCGGAGGAGGTGCCGGAGCTGGCGTTAACATCATTCCGGTTGCGTTTATCGTAGTCAAGAATGACAGCGTGAAGCTCTTACACATGTCACCTCAAGGCAACTCTCCGGTTGACAAAGTTCTCGACGCAATTCCGGACCTAGTTGACAGGGTGTCCGACATTATGGGCGTTGCCAAGGAAGGGGATTCGGACAAAACAGGCGGCCCAGCCAAGAAAAGCAATTAAGCAATGCCTGAGCGTATTTCTAAGATTCTTTCTGCTCGCGGCATAGCGTCGCGCCGTGAATCGGAGAGGCTGATTCGGGAAGGGCGGGTTTGCGTAAATGGTGTTGCCGCTGAGATTGGGCAGAGCGCAGATGCCGAGTACGACGAAATAACAGTTGATGGAGCTCCGCTTTCCAGCCGGGCCTCGCCGGTCTACATTATGCTCAACAAGCCCCGGGGGTTTATAACAACTGTTAGCGACGACCGCGGAAGGAAGACAGTTATGGATTTAGTGTCTGATGTTGAAACGAGGGTGTATCCCGTCGGGAGGCTGGACATGGCGTCAGAGGGTTTGCTGCTCATGACAAACGATGGGGAATTCGCCAATGTAGTTGCGCACCCATCGCGCGGCAAAATAAAGACATACGAAGTGAAGGTGCGCGGGGATGCTGTCGGGGCGGTGCAGTTCCTGTGCCAGCCGGTATTAATAGATTCCCGCATGGTTTGGGCAAACTCAGTCGAGCTGATAAAGAAAACAGCGGGCGGCGGAATATTGAGCGTTTCAATTTATGAAGGCCGCAACAGGCAGATACGGAAAATGTGCGATGTATTTGAGCTGAAAGTTCTGTCGCTGAGGCGTGTGTCCATTGGAACACTTAAGCTGGGCAGCTTGGCTTTGGGGCAGTGGCGGCATTTGACGGAGGCCGAGCGCCGGTCGCTCTGCGGAAATTGATAGGGAGGCACATATACACTTGGAAATGGATATACTATCTGCCATCGAGGCGGCTTCGGGGAAATTTTCAAAGAGCCAAAAAAAAATTGCCCAATACATAATCAAAAACTATGACAAAGCTGCATTCATGACTGCGGTAAGGCTTGCTCATTTTGCCGGGGTCAGCGAATCGACAGTTGTGAGGTTTGCCGCTGAGTTGGGATATGAAGGCTATCCGCAAATGAGGCGGGCACTTTCTGATATGATACGGGGCAAGCTTACCTCGGTGCAGAGGATAAAGGTCGCCAAGGATATCATGGGAAGCCGAGACATCCTTACGCACGTGCTCTCAACAGACATAGAGCAGATTCGCCAGACGATGGAGGATTTCGACAGTGCGGAATTCTCCCGCGCAGTCGATGCTATAGTACAAGCGAAGAACATTTATATAATTGGGATGCGGTCGTCCTCTTTTCTTGCGAGTTTCATGAGTTTTTATTTCAACCTTTTTTTCAGCAACTCGCGCATTATAACTGAATGTCCGGATAATGAGGTTTTTGAGAAGCTGCTCATGCTGTCTGAGGGGGATGTGCTTATTGCGATTAGCTTCCCTCGCTACTCCCGGAGGACAATCAAAGCGATGCAGTATGCTAGGGACGTGGGGGCTACTATAGTTGCGATTACCGATGCAAGGCTTTCGCCGATTGTTGAGCTGGCAGACATCCCACTTTGCGCAAGGAGCGATATGATTTCTTTTCTTGACACCCTCGTCGCGCCACTCAGCTTGGTCAATGCGCTGGTTATCGCAATAAGCGAGAAAGCGCCTGTTGACCTGTATGCAAGATTTGAGCGATTGGAAGAGATTTGGGACGAATATGGCGTGTATGAGCAGATATGATTTATGTATGACGTAATTGTAATTGGAGGGGGGCCCGCAGGCATGTTGGCCTCCGGTGTCGCAGCGGCGAGCGGCGCAAAAACGCTACTGCTGGAAAGAAACGATAAAGTCGGCAGAAAGCTGCTCATAACGGGCAAGGGCCGCTGCAATCTCACCAACGATTGCACAGTTGACGAAGTCTTAAGCAACATTCCAACAGGTGGCAAATTTTTATATAGCGCACTAAATAGGTTTTCACCTAGTGATGCAATGGCGTTTTTTGCCTCTCTGGGGGTTCCGCTCAAGACTGAGCGCGGGGGAAGGGTGTTTCCGGTTTCAGATAGGTCATCTGATGTTGTAGGCGCTATCAGGAATTATATGAAAAATTCTGGGGTGATGCTCAAAAAAGGGCGGGCAAAAAGGGTTATAGATCACAACGAGGGCTTTAGCGTTGTCACCTCAAGTGGGGAGATTGATTGCGGCGCAATAGTTCTGGCAACAGGGGGCAAGTCTTACCCCAAAACAGGCTCGACAGGCGACGGGTATGATATCGCAAAGGCATTGGGCCACAGCGTCACAGCACTCAGAGGCAGCCTCGTGCCGCTTTGCGCAGAACCAGAGCTTTGCGCGAGAATGCAGGGACTAGCTTTGAAGAATGTGCGGATTTCCGTTTTTGATGGCGGCAAGAAGCCGATTTTTGAGGACTTCGGCGAATTGCTGTTTACGCATTTTGGTGTATCAGGCCCGATTGTATTGTCGGCAAGCGCCCATATGCGGGACTTTGAAAGCAGGAAGTATTATGTTAATATAGACTTAAAGCCTGCGCTTGACGAAAAAACGTTGGATTTGCGCATCTTGCGCGATTTTGAGAAGTATAAGGGTAGGACTTTTTCAAATTCGCTGGGAGAGCTGCTTAGCAGGTCTATGATTCCTGCTGTTGTCGATAGGTCGGGGATACCTCCGGAAAAGAAAGTTCACTCTATTAGCCGAGAAGAGCGTATGGGTCTTAACAAGTTGCTGAAATCTTTCCGTATTGATATTGATGGGCCTCGGCCTGTTGAGGAAGCGATAGTGACATCGGGAGGTATTTTGCTCAGCGAGATAACTCCAAAGACCATGGAGTCCAAGCTAGTTAAAGGACTATATTTTGCAGGGGAGATAATAGATGCGGATGCTTACACAGGTGGGTACAATCTCCAAATAGCTTGGTCTACCGCTTACGCCGCAGGAACTGCAGTCGCAGGTCGGTTTCTTGGACAGCCACACTAAATAAAGGATGGCAACTTACGATGGAACAAAAAAGCATTGCGCTGGACGGGCCCGCAGGAGCGGGTAAGAGCACCTTGGCCAGGAGGGCAGCTGAGCATTTTGGGCTTATTTACGTCGACACCGGCGCACTCTACCGGTGTATCGGGTTGCATGCGCTCAGAAATGGGATAAACTCATCCGACGAGCAGGGTGTTGCGGGGCTGCTCCACGGAATAAGCATTGAAATGAAGCATGACGGTGATGGCTTGCAACGGATGCTGCTGTGCGGCGAGGACGTGACCGATGCAATCAGGTCGCCCGAGTCATCAAAATACGCCTCAGACGTCTCGCCTATGCCGAAGGTGAGGGATTTCTTGTTGTCAATGCAGCGCGAAATGGTCGTAAAATATGACGCGATTATGGATGGGCGAGATATAGGGACTGTCGTTTTGCCCAATGCGGGGCTAAAAATCTTTATTACAGCCGATATGGAAAAGCGGGTACAAAGGCGCTATTTGGAGCTCAAAGAAAAAAATTCTGATACGGTGCTGGAAGAGGTCAGGGAGGCAATGCTTCTGCGCGACAAAAAAGATAGGGAGCGCACCGTTGCGCCGCTCAAGGCTGCGGATGATGCGGTTTTGCTTGATACTACATTGCTTAATCTTGATGAGAGCTTCGAAGCGCTTTGCGAAATTATTTCTAGGAGGTTCGGTCTATGAGGTCAAATCAGAAATTGAAACCAAGTTATAAGTTTTATCGGGGGTGCTACCACATATCTCACGCAATCTTGGGGATTATCTATTGGTTTGACGTAAGAGGGCGCGAGAGGATTCCAAAGGGTGCTGCGATGATTTGTTCAAACCACTCGAGTATGATTGACCCCTTATTTGTTGCCTTTGCTTTTGGCATCAGCTATTTCCTGCATTTTCTTGCGAAAATCGAACTGTTTAAGATACCGGTTTTGTCAGCTATCGTCATAAAGCTTGGGGCAATCAGCGTTGACAGGGATGTGCAGGACGTAGAGGCTATCAAGCAAACCTTCTCTTATTTCAAAAAGGGTGAAAAGGTTGCGATTTTCCCGGAGGGAACGAGGGCTGCGCATGTTGACGAGGTTTCGGCAAAAAGCGGGGCGGTAAAGATAGCTGAGCGCGCAGAGGTGCCTATTGTGCCGATTTACGTCCCCCGAAAGAAGCACTGGTTTAAAAAACTCCCACTGGTGATTGGCGAGCCATACTACATTGAAAAGATGAGCGATAAGCGCACAGCGGAGGATTACAAGAAACTTGTTGAAGACTTGATGGCTCGTATAGAGGCTCTCAATCCAGCGGCGGCAGCGTAGTGAACGTAATAGTTGCCAAGACAGCAGGGTTTTGCTTTGGGGTGCAGCGCGCCATTGCGATGTGTGAGAAAGCCGCAGAAGCGGGTGCGAACTGTGTGACGATTGGCCCGATAATCCATAACAGCCATGTTACCGTCGACTTGGAGAAAAAAGGAATCAGGATAGCTTCTGGGATAGCAGGGGTTTCGCCGGGGGATACCGTCATAATACGCGCACATGGCGCTGCGAAAGCGGAATTTGGCGCACTTTCTAAAATGGGGGTCGACTTGGTTGACGCAACCTGCCCCGACGTCAGGAAAATACACGATATAGTACGTGAGCAGTCACAGGCGGGCAGGCTGATTATAATCATAGGCCAGCGCAGGCATCCGGAGGTAACCGCTATCTCAAGTTGGTGCGGGAGGTGCGAGATTTTTGAGACTGCCGACGAGCTTGTAACATGGCTTAAGAGCGGTGATTTTGCGAATGAACCAATTTCAATGGTATCCCAAACAACAAATTCGGAAAACTTATTTAAGATATGTGTTGAAATTGTAAAAAAAGAGTGTACAAATACAAAAATTTTTGATACAATATGTGATGCAACTTGCAAGCGCCAGCGGGAGGCCATAGAGCTTTCAAAAATTGCGGATGTTATGATAGTTGTTGGAGGTCGAAATAGCGCAAACAGCCTCAGATTAGCGGATATTTGCAGGGAGAACTGCCACAGGGTCATTTTTGCGGAAGATGCAGGTGAACTTGAGGGCATGAGCATCCGCCAGTCGGACACCGTCGTCATAACTGCCGGTGCGTCTACGCCGGCGTGGATTATTAAGGAGGTCACCCACAAAATGAACGAAGAAGTTATGGACACTCGGAGTGAATTGGAGCAGGGCTCCATACCCGAGCCGGGAAGCGCAGAAGCCGCTGAGGCCACAACTGCGGATCGGAAAACAGATGGCGATTCGAAGGTTGTTGATACAGCAGCTCAAGTCCCCGCCCCTGCAGCCGAGGAAAATGCGCAGCAGTCCGGAGAAACAACATCAGTCGGACAGAACGTAACTAATGAACTTGAGGCTCTGTCAGAATCAGTGCCCAGCGAGAACGAGGAGTCAGATGGAGAGTCGGGTGGCATGGAGTCCTTCGAGGAAATGCTCGAGAAATCGATAAAAACCTTGCATACCGGTGAAAAGGTGACGGGCGTAGTCACTTCTATAACCGCAACGGAGGTTTCGGTCGATTTAGGCACGAAGCAGTCAGGGTACATACCGATTGCCGAATTTACTGATGATGTAAACACAGATATCGACGATATAATCAAAGTCGGCGATACAATTGAATCGTTCGTCATGCGCGTCAACGATGTTGAAGGAATGGTCATGCTGTCCAAGAAGCGCTTGGATGCAATTAAGAACTGGGACATCATCGAACAGGCGAAAGAAAGCAAAACCGTCGTAGAAGGTTTGGTAGTGGAAGAAAACAAGGGTGGGGTGGTCGTCAATGTCAAGGGGGTGCGGGTGTTTGTGCCTGCGTCACAGACTGGGCTTCCAAAATCGGCACCGATGTCGGACATCGTTAAGCAAAACGTAAGGCTTCGCATCACCGAAGTCAATCAGTCAAGAAGGCGCGTCGTAGGTTCGATACGCGCCGTGCAGGTTGACGAGCGCCGCGAAAAATCCGAGAGCGTATGGAATGAAATTGAGACCGGCAAGCAATATGACGGCGTTGTCAAGTCAATGACATCATATGGCGTTTTTGTTGATATAGGCGGTGTCGATGGTATGATCCATATCTCAGAGCTCAGCTGGACCCGTATCAAACAACCCTCTGAGGTGATGTCTGTGGGGGACGAGGTTTCAGTTTATGTTCTCTCGTTTGACAAGGAAAACAGGAAGATATCACTCGGGTATAAAAAACACGAGGATAATCCGTGGACTAAATTCACAATGCAGTATGCTGCCGGCGACGTTGTCAATGTAAAAATCGTAAAAATGATGCCCTTTGGCGCATTTGCGGAAATTTGCCCTGGCGTTGACGGGCTTATCCATATATCGCAAGTTACTGACCACAGAATTGGGCTCCCGTCGGAAGTTTTGTCGGAAGGGCAGTTGGTGGATGCGAAAATCACTGAAGTGGATAATGACCGCAAGAAGGTATCGCTGAGCATTAGAGCCCTGCTTGAGGCATCCTCGCAGCTGCATACAGACAGCGCTGTTAAGCATGCAGAGCAGGACGAAGGGCCGATGGTTGTGTACGACACGGACGCCCCGCCGCCCTTTGACGATGAGTCAGCGGATGACGATGATGGGTCAGTTGCCTAACGGCTATTGGTGGCAGAGCACATATTTCTGAAAATCGCTTTGAGCCGGGAATGCAAAATGCGTGTCCGGCTCTTTTTTATGTGCGCTAGCGAAAGTTTATATAAAATTATTGTGTAAATGCTTGCGGTTTGAGGCAAAAGAGGGTATAATGAAATGCGTGGGGAATACCTGATTTTGTTGCAGCTATAAAGCGGCGAGATTATGCTTCTGCCCACAGATACTTTGGTTTGGATGTATCTTCAAAATGTCCTCATTCTTTTTTGGATGCATACCCAACGGTTGGGAGAGAATGGCTATATGTTTCGCATTGGCGACATGATTGCGCACCCAATGCATGGTGCGGGAGTTATTGACAGTATTGAAGAGAGAAAAATGAATGGCTGCACCCGGCAATACTACATCTTGAAGATGCCTGCAGGTGGGATGGTTGTCATGATTCCAACCGAAAGCACCGAGCAGATTGGGGTCAGGCCCATAGTCAATTCGAATGAAGCGGACGCCCTTATGGCATCTATTCCGACGATTGACGCTGAAATGACATCCAATTGGAACAGGCGGTATCGCGAGAACATGCAAAGGCTTAAAAGCGGGGATTTGCTTGAGGTCGCGCGTGTCGTCAAAGGGCTCATGTCTAGAGATGTAGAGAAGGGACTTTCCACCGGAGAGCGAAAGATGCTCCATTCTGCCAAGCAGATTCTCATTTCCGAATTGGTTCTGTCAAAAGAACTCTCATATGAGGAAGTTGAGTCGCAGATTAACGCTTCGCTTGCCTAGCGTTAATGGCTCAGTCAGCGGAGGTTTTGTGGCCTCCGCACATTTGTTGTGCGGGAGTTGAGTAGATATGCCTTTTTTTAAAAAACTATTAAATAAAACTTCCGGAGGCACTCCGTATTGTGCAGCCGTTGTGGCGGCAGCCGGGTCTTCTGTGCGGATGGGCGGCAGCGACAAGCTTTTTTTGGAAATTCACGGAATACCTGTCATTGTGCATACGTTATTAGCTCTCCAAAGGTGCGAATCCATCAGCGAAATTGTTGTTGTTGCAAGGGAAGAGGCTGTTCCGCAGGTAGTGTCGCTTTGTGCGGAGCACGCTGTAGTCAAAGCTACAAAAGTCCTGCCGGGTGGGGAGACAAGGCTAGACTCTGTATTAAACGGCGTTTACGCCGTTTCAAAACAGGCGAAGCTCATAGCAATCCACGACGGTGCAAGACCCTGCGTCGATGACGCCGTGATAAAGAGTGCTGTGCAAAAGGCAGCCAGGCATCATGCCGCTGCACCGGGAATCCCGGTCAGCTCCACAATAAAAAAGGTAAAGGGCGGGTTGATTGAAGAGACAGTAGCTAGGGTGGGTCTGGTCGAAATTCAAACACCGCAAGTGTTCAATGCCGATCTGATCAAGGGTGCATTGGCGAGCGCAAAACTTAAGTCACAGGACATTACGGACGACTGCATGGCCGCAGAGCTTGTCGGGCTGCCTGTATATGTCACCGAAGGCTCGCGAAACAACATAAAGCTGACAACGAGTGATGATGTAATTGTCGCTGAGGCGATACTCATAGGCCGCTGTGGCAGGCCAAAGGATTAGTGCAGGGTTAGGAGTAGGAGATTTAGGGTTGAGAATTGGGTTTGGCTATGATGTCCACCGCTTGAAAATGGGTCGCAGGCTTGTGCTTTGTGGGGTTGAGATTCCCTGCGAATTCGGACTGGATGGGCATTCGGATGCGGATGTTGCGATTCATGCTTTGATGGATGCTATGCTGGGCGCACTTGCCTTAGGCGATATCGGGGCGCACTTTCCGGACTCTGATGAGAGGTGGCGCAATGCCGACAGCGCCGAACTTTTGAAGCATATTTATGCCCTGGTGTGCGGGCAAGGGTATTCGCTTGGGAATACGGACATAACTATTGTGTTGCAGTCACCGCGCATCGCACCTTACGTTGAGGACATGCGGCGCAAGCTGTCGGACGTGCTTTCTGTTGACGTGGCGTGCATCAGCGTTAAGGCAACCACGGAAGAGAAGCTAGGCTTCACGGGAGACGGAAGCGGAGTGGCATCGTATGCGGCGGTGCTGCTTGTTACATAAATGTTTACAAGTGACTAAGTTGTCATTTTGCTTGCCATAATGTATAATAGTGGGGCAATGGACTCGTCCAGGATAAGGGAACGTGATAGTATGGACACGCTGAGGGAGCTAATTGAACAGGTACCTGTGCTGCTGCTTTCGCTTAGAAATACAGTCGGCTTTTGGGATGTCTTGGACATCCTAATAATAACATTTATTATTTACAGAGTCCTATCCTTTATGCACAAAACAAGCGCCAGCAGCGTTATGAAAGGTATTGTTTTCGTCGTTGCTGTCGCTTGGATATCCAACCTTATGAATATGGCTGTCCTAAACTTTTTGCTGCGGCAAGTTTTGCAAATGGGTATTATCGTCCTCATAATCCTGTTCCAGCCGGAGATCAGGAAAATGTTTGAGCGCATGGGCACAAGCAGGTTTAACTTCATGTTTTTAAAACGCGGCAGGTATGAGAATATTGAGACCGGTATTGAGAGCGCGGCGGCGGCAAGTATTGTTATGGCTAAAAGCAAAACTGGGGCAATTATTGTTTTTGAGCGCGAAGTTGGGCTTAACGATTATGCGGTGACGGGGACGAGCGTCGATGCGAAGGCATCGTCGGAGCTCATTCAGAATATTTTTTTCCACAACTCGCCGCTGCACGACGGAGCCCTTATCATACGCGAAGGGCGGATTCTTGCAGCCGCTTGCATGCTCCCGCTTTCCAACAACATAAACCTCAGCCGCGACCTTGGCATGAGGCATAGGGCGGGTGTCGGGATTAGCGAGCGCTCCGACGCTGTCGTCCTTATAGTATCCGAGCAAACAGGGACTGTCTCGATTGCGGTCGACGGGATGCTCAAGCGGCATTTATCGGAAGATACGGTCGAAAAGCTGCTCCAGAAGGAGCTAATATTGGCTGGCAATATAAACGGCAAATCAAAGAAGGGCAGAATAAAGGAGAGTTAGCGTTGGCTATGATACGAAAAACTCTTAACAAAATATTCTCCAGCAAGGTTTTTTATGTGATTTTTGCCTTGCTCGTTGCGGGTGCGCTCTGGATGTATGTCGAAATTACGGAAAACCAGGAGCAGAGCCACCGGGTGGCGGACGTGCCCATCGTTTTCCGCAATGCAGACATCCTGCGCGACAGGGGTTTGCTCATCACGAACAAAGAGCCACAGAGCTTGGTGCTCACTTTTGAGGTGCCGCTCAATGTAGCTAACCAATTGAGCAATTCAACGGTTTTTGCCGAAGTAAACCTTGCTAATGTTACTCGAGCCGGGCACATAACAGAGGATTACACTATTATTTTTCCGTCCGGAATCAATCCAAACACCACCCAGCCTGTTCAAAGAAGCGTCGAGCGCATATCATTGCTTATTGACAGGTTATCGGCTAGGACAATCCCCGTCCGCGGAGAATACACCGGCGGGACGGCGGCGGACGACCTATTTGCCGCCCCCGTAGAATTCGAGCCTCAGACAATCACGGTCGAGGGGCCTGAC
>WQSH01000026.1 GCA_009787995.1 Oscillospiraceae bacterium | reverse complement strand
GTGCGGCCTGCAATATCTTCGCCCCCTGCGCCGTGTATGAGCCAGTCAAGCTGCACCTTCTTAGGCGGGATAGGCGCCGGCAGGCCGGGCTGCAGGTTAGATACGAATTTGATGGTTGCGGCGGAGTCGTAAATTTCAGTTTCTGCCGCAGCTTCGGCGTTCTGGTCAACTTCCTGCTCGGGTGCTTCTGCAGTTTCGGGCTCTGCGGGCTCTGATTCAATTGGCGCTTCAGCTTCGTTTACGGCTACGGCGGCATCCGAACTTTCAGCCACACGGCTGCACGCGCCCAGGAGCAAAGCAAACAGTACAACTGCTAACAAAAAAGGTATTCGCTTCATTGGTAAAAAAACCTCCCATAATTTCAAAGTATTTGCCGAGAAGTTTTTACCTCAATTACTCATTCGTGCTTTTAGTTCTACTGGGTTTGAAGCACGACGACCCATAAGCTCCCAAATCATGACTAACTGCAAGAGCATGAGCAGAGCCAATCCTGTGGAAGCTGTCAGTGGTACGCTGGGCCGAAATGCGTCGCGCAGTTTGTCCAGGTGCAGGCAGGGGGTGCAATAAGGCTCGTAAACACAGCAGCTGTGGAGAGCCGAGGCTGAGTAACTGAAGACAATGGTATAAAGAGCGACAAAAATCAATAGAAATAAGAGCGCTTTGCGAATTTGCCTTCGTTTCATTTCTCCTCCCCCCCTATTTTGGCACCCTGCATCAGAAAACGACCTCTGCACCCCTCTCATCCATCTCTATGATGGAAATGGGCCTCAACACTAAAAATCCGTTGTCATACTCGAGTATGCCGGTAACCTCAACCCATGTGTCGTCCTGAAAGGGTTCAAAGCCGTCCATGATAAGTTCAAAGCCGACCCTTCCGTCGTTGCCGCAGCAACCGGCAGTGTAGCGGAACACGATGTGAAAAATGACGCCATCCCACTCGATTGCCTGGAATATGCCCTCATATTGAATCGTGCGGCCTAGGTACAGCTGGTGGTTTAGGAAAATTTCAAACATCTGATTGATGAAAAATCTCTCGCCAATCACAATAGCATCTTCAAGGTTTGTCTCTTCAGGAGGTTCTGTGGGTGAATAAGGGGCAGAGGGTGGCAGCTCCCCAACCTCAGGGGCATATGCCGGCTCTGAAAGCTCACCTTGCAGGGACGCCCCAGGATTAGACGCCGCTGCGTCGCTGCTGTTTCCTCCGCAGCCCGACGAGATTGACGAAGCTGCGAAAAGCAGTATTAATAACAGAACTTTTTTTGTCATAACCAAACCTCCATATGGAAATGGATGCCCAGCGCACCCAGGGCCATGCTGCCAAATCCTTCCAGTACTCACTGACATATCCTACCACAACCATATGATATAAGCAACCAGCAATCACAACCAACAATCACAAAACAGTAACAAAAGAATTAAATAATCCTTGCAAAAATATTCAAATTGTAGTAATATGGCTCAAGACTTCACACAAAACATGGACTGATTTGTCTTTTTCTTAAGGAGTGAGCCTGTGACAAAGTATGTCATTAACGGGGGAAGGCCACTGTATGGCGATGTTGAGATTAGCGGAGCCAAAAATGCGGCTGTGGCTATCATACCGGCGGCGCTTATGGTGGACGGCGTTTGCAGGATAGAAAACCTTCCCGGTATTTCCGATGTGTCAACTTTACTGAACATTTTAAAGGAAATGGGCGCAAGTATTCGCGTTGTGAATAAGAGGACGATTGATATCGACTGCTCACACATCGGAACTTCAAGTGCAACATTCGAGAAAATGCGGCGTATTAGAGCGTCGTATTATCTCATAGGGGCGCTGCTCGGAAGGTTCGGCAGGGCAGACGTTGCTATGCCTGGAGGCTGCAATTTCGGCGGTGTTCGGCCTATTGACCAGCATGTCAAAGGGTTTTCTGCTATGGGCGCAAAAGTAAGCGTGAGAAACGGTGTGGTGCAAGCCGTCACCGGGGGCACGCTTCGGGGTGCGACGATTTACTTTGATGTCGTGTCGGTCGGAGCCACCATAAATATTATGCTAGGCGCTGCGCTGGCTGAGGGCACCACGTATATTGAAAATGCCGCACGGGAACCGCACATCGTCGATTTAGCGAACTTTCTCAACTCAATGGGAGCAGATATCCGGGGCGCCGGCACCAATGAGATAAAAATCCGCGGCGTGCGCCGGTTAAGGGGCGGGTTTTACTCTATAATCCCAGACCAAATTGAGGCAGGCACGTATATGGCGGCGGTTGCAGGCACCGGGGGGCGCGTTGTCATAAAAGATGTGATTCCAAAGCACCTGGACTGTATTTCCCGAAAGCTTCGCGAAATGGGAGTGACTATAACTGATTTTGAGGATTCGGTTGTCGTTGAGAGAACGGATCCCCTAATAAGGACACACATAAAGACCATGCCGTATCCCGGATTCCCTACGGATATGCAGCCTCAGATTTCGACCATTTTATGTCTGGCAAATGGGACGAGCACGGTCACAGAGGGCGTTTGGGACAATAGGTTTAAATTTGTCGACGAGCTTGCTAAAATGGGCAGCTCGATAAGAGTGACCGAACGGACTGCAATCATTGAGGGGATACCATGCCTTACCGGGGCGCCTATCAAAGCAGGTGACTTGCGGGCGGGTGCGGCATTGGTAATTGCCGGGTTGTGCGCGCGAGGGGAGTCGGTAATCGAGGGCGTGAATTATATCGAGCGCGGGTATGAGAAAATGATAGAAAAGCTGACTGCGCTGGGAGCTGATATAAAGTCCCTGGACTTGCCGGACGAGCCGAAGGCGGAGCCGAGGGAGATAGGGTAGGCTCGGAATCAGGAATTAGGAATTGGGGGACGTGACGGAAATTGCTGTCCCCCGAGTCGTTGTGTAGATGCTAAATATAAGAATTATCTGCGTCGGCAAGCTCAAAGAGAAGTTTTATACCGAGGCTGCAAATGAATATATCAAAAGGCTCTCTGCGTATTGCAAGCTTGATATTGTCGAAATTCCGGAAGACCGCGGACAGTCCCTTGATAAAGAGCAAGTTGCTATTGAGGCTAAGATTCCAAATGGGGCTATAACAGCTGCGCTGTGCATTGAGGGGCAAGATGTTGATAGTCAGGGTTTGTCCGATTTGCTCATGGGCTGCGCTGTAAGCGGCAGTTCGAAAATCTGCTTCATAGTTGGCGGGTCAGTGGGTCTGCACGAAGGCTTAAAGAGCAATGCTGATATCAGGTTGTCAATGTCAAAAATGACATTCCCGCACAACCTTGCAAGGGTAATGCTGCTGGAGCAGCTGTACAGGGCGCTTAATATTGCAGAAGGCGGGAAATACCATAAGTGATTCTGGAGGTGCGCTTTGGGTTTGTTTGATAAGAAAAAGGGACTGCAGTGGCCCGAGGATGAAAAAGGCGATGCAGTCCCTCCGGCGTTTCTTACGCATGTTGGCGGTGGGCCTATGGATATGGAAATGACTTTGGGTTTGCTTGAAGCCTATGGGATTCCGAATGTTTGCGAATATCCGAACAATGGGCTTTTTGGCAAGCTGATTATGGGGCACCCCCCCAGCGGCATTGAAATTTTTGTGCCCGAGACCATGCTCGAGGATGCGCAAAACCTTCTAAGCGCAGACATCGTGGAAGAAGGTGACGAACTGGGGTTTAAAAAGGGAGATGGGGACAATGAGGGGGGAGTCGGTTCATGAACTACATGGAGCAGTACAAAATATGGCTGGGCAGCCCTGCGCTGTCGGATGAAGAAAAAGAAGAATTGCGCAATATAGCAAGCGACGAGAAAGAGATTGAGAGCCGGTTTTTCAGTCGCTTGGAGTTCGGGACTGCCGGATTGCGCGGCATTATGGCCGTGGGCTTGTTTCGAATGAACATCCACGTCATCCGCCATACCACCCAAGCCCTTGCGGAGCTTGTGCTTGAAGAGCCGGGCGGCGACAAATGCGTAGCCATAGGCTATGACTCGCGCTGCAGCAGTGAAGATTTTGCCAGAGAGGCAGCTGCCATAATGGCAGGAAATGGCATCAAGGTGAGGATTTTCGATACGCTCAGGCCAACTCCGGAGCTGTCTTTTGCCATACGCGAATATGGTTGCATGGCAGGTATCAATATCACTGCCAGCCACAACCCCAAGGAGTACAACGGCTACAAGGTTTATTGGGCAGACGGAGCCCAGTTGCCGCCCCACCATGCAAAAAGAGTAGCGGAAAAAATGGACAAGCTCGACATATTTTCCTCGATACGCAAGGTCGGCTTCGGCGAAGGGGTCAAAAGCGGCACTATAACCATTATGGGCGGGGAGACAGACGAACTTTTCCTAAAAAACGTCCTGGCGCAAGCAAATGACATTGACACAGTAAAGGCGGTAGCGGACAACTTCAAGCTGGTTTATTCGCCATTTCACGGCGCAGGGCATATACTCGTGCCTGAGGTTTTGCATAGACTGGGGATGAAGCATGTGATTTGCGTGCCGGAGCAAATGGTGCTCGATGGGGCATTCCCAACAGTCCAGTCGCCAAATCCTGAAAATCCGGAAGGATTTGCCCTAGCTATCGAGCTTGCGAAAAAGCACGGGGCCGACCTTATAATCGGGACAGACCCCGACTGCGACCGCGTGGGGATTATGGCACGCGACGATTCGGGAGATTTCGCCATTATCTCAGGCAATCAAACAGGCGTGCTGCTGCTTGATTACATTATTGGGGCGAAGATAAGGGCAAAAACTATGCCGGAAAATCCCATTGCCTTAAAATCGATAGTGACGACAGAAATGGCCAGGCGCGTGGCGGAGGTGAATAATGTCAAATGTTTCGACACGTTCACGGGCTTTAAATTCATGGCAGAAAAGAAAAATGCCCTCGAATCGGGCGGCGACGGCGAGGTGATTTTTGCTTACGAGGAGTCTTATGGCTACATGATTGGCGATTTCGTTCGCGACAAGGACGCCGTGACGGCCTCAATGCTGATTGCCGAGATGGTGGCGTGGTACGCAGGCCAAGGCATGACGCTGTTTGAAGCCATGAATGGGCTTTATGAAAAATATGGGCAATATGGAGAAAAAACGCTAAACCTCTTGATGCCGGGCTTCGACGGAATTAATAAAATGAGGGAGCTAATGGCAGGTTTGCGCAAGAATCCGCCTACGGAGATTGCCGGATGCGCCATTGTTGCGAGGAGGGATTATGAAACCGGGACTGAGGTAGATATGGCCAGCGGCGCGCAGCGGCAGATGGAGCTTTCCGGCTCAAACGTGCTGCGTTTCGACGCCGCAGACGGAACAATCGCCATTGTGCGCCCCTCCGGAACAGAGCCGAAGGTCAAAGTATATATAATGGCAAATGGAAAAACGCACACTGAGAGCAGAAAAAAATTGGATAGATTTTCAAAATGGGCAGAGGGTTTGGCGTGAGGCGCAAGTTAAGATTTCTTCTCAAACTTGTCGCTGATTTTAATAAACAACTCAGTCAGCTTGGGGTCAAAATGCGTCCCACTGCCCTCGAGGATCATTTTGACAGCCTCGTCGTGAGCAAGGGCTTTTTTGTAGGATCTATCTGAAATAAGGGCATCATACACATCGACAATGGCCATCATCCGCCCCAAAAGCGGGATGTCTTGGCCCTTTAGCCCGTGGGGATAGCCTGTGCCGTCCCATTTCTCATGGTGCGATATGGCGAATGTTTTTGCGTGCTCCAAGAAGTCGTGGTCGTTTGTGTTTTGCATAATTTGCATGATTATTTTTTCGCCATGCGCAGCGTGCTTTTTCATTTCTTCGAATTCCTCTTCAGTGAGCGGCCCGGGTTTGAAGAGGATATATTCCTTGATTGCAATTTTGCCTATGTCATGCAATGCGGATGAATGCACGATGAGATCCTCGTCATACATAGATATTTCATCTGCATACACCCCATGCTTTTTCATAGCATCTAAGAGAACCCTCAGGTCTTGCTGGGTTCTGTCAATGTGGATGCCGGTGATAGCATCCCGGTGCTCCACAAGCTCCGCCATGGTTTTTAACAAGGTGTTTTTAAGCTCGACGACCGACTTGGTTTTTTCATCTACCATCTTTTCCAAGTTGAGGCTGTAATTTACCAGCTCATGCCTCTGCGATTCAATCAAAAGATGTGACTCCACGCGCGCCAGCAGGCGATGCGCTGAAATAGGCTTTGATATGAAGTCAACCACCCCCATGGAAAACCCCTTAAGCTCGGCTTCCTCGCTGGTAAGTGCTGTCAAGAGTACCACAGGGATAGCTGCTGTTTTTTCGCTGGCTCTGAGCTTTGTCAATACTTCGTACCCGCTGGCATCCGGCATCTCGATGTCAAGCAGTATAATGTTCGGTATGATTTTTTCGAGTAGTTCAAACATCAGCGCGCCGGACTTGCAGGTATAGACCCTATACGATCCGGAAAACACGCCCCTGCCCATTTGTAGGGCGGTGGCATCGTCGTCCACTATAATTATAATTTTCTGATCACTATTCACTGTTCAAAAGCGTCCTTTTTCAATAATGTCGCAAGCTTGGAGGCTTCTTGGAAGTCGCCATAGAGAAGATTGGCAGTAATATCTTTAATTAGGTGCCTTGTATTTTTAGAGCATCTCTTTTTGCTTAGCTCGTAAAGTGCGTCGTTTGCAGCGTCAAAATCAAGCTGTGCGCAGGCCTCTCTTACTATATCGAGCTGAAAGCCAAGAAAGTTTAGGTCCTCGTCAAACTCATCGTGGATTTGGTCATCTTCCATAAGAAATTCTTTTATAATCTCTCCAAGGCTGGTCAAAAATGAGGCTGTATGCGCTTTTATTATGTCGATATCGCCTGCTCGGCCGGCATCCTCCAGCACAGATGCAAACTGAGATAGCTTTATACGCCCGATATTGTGGAGTGCGCTTTTCATTGCGTGTGTGTGAATCACATATTCCCGCAAAGCATCGTCGTCAAGATTCTCAGCAATAGCGAGGGGCTCTAATGTATCGATGGCTTTGATGGCATCGCGCGAAAATAATTCCAACAGGTTTTTCAAATCGGCAGGAGTTTTATTCTCAGTGTAGTATTGGCGCTGTGCGGACTCGATGGACTCCGACGGCTGCATGCGGCCCATATAGCGGACTAAGCATTCGTCGAGCCTCTTAAGGTCAATCGGTTTAGAGAGGAACTCGTCAAACCCCTTGTTTAAAAACATTTCCTCAACGCCTTTGAGCGTGTTTGCGGTAAGAGCCACTATGGGGTGCCCATAGCCCAGCTTGCGTATGGCCATTGTTGTTTCCATCCCATCCAAGCCCGGCATCATATAATCCATGAATATGATATCATACACATTGCCTGCATTGATTTTTTCTATGGCACCATGCCCGCTGGTGGCAGATTCTACGTTGATTTTGTACGGAAGCAAGGAGCTTTTAAGCACATACAAATTTGACTCCACGTCGTCAACGATAAGCACCTTGCCGTGGTATATCGGCTCTCGGACGAGCTTTGCAATTTTCCGCGATGATTGCAGCAGCCCCATGGTGTTTTGCAAATTTGCCGAGACCTCTTTACCCAAAATGCCAGTGCCGCACAATATCTGCGGTATGCGCACGGTGAACATGCTGCCTACGCCAAACTCGCTCTCTGCTATGATGCTGCCCCGCATCATCGTTACGATGCGGTGCGTAATCATCATACCCAGGCCGCTTCCCTCTATGGTGGGGTTGATGTTTGTGTTAAACCTTGTGAATTCGGACTCAAACAGATGCGTTAGCTGCTCATTTGTCATGCCTTGGCCTGTATCCTTAACGCAGATGCGCAAGAGCACTTCATCCGGGTTTTCCGTTTGCTCTGCGTGAAACGACAGGCTTACACGTCCCTCTTGCGTGTATTTAAACGCATTGGAGAGCAGGTTGTTAAGGATTTGCTTTATCCGGAGCGCATCTCCAACCAGGTGGGTCGGAAGCTGGTCGTCAACCTCCAGCTTGAAGTCTAGGTGCTTGCTGTCCATGTCTATCACATTTAGCTGCACCGCCTCTACTATTATGCTTGTAACCTCGTATGTAGCATGGAGTATCTCTAGTTTGTCGGCTTCGATTTTGGAGAGGTCTAGTATGTCGTTAATAATCGCAAGCAGCATGCTCGCTGAGCTATAAATATGCGAAAATGCTTCTTCCGTCTCCGGGGGGTGGCCCCCGCTTTGCAACTGGAGCTCGGCTATTCCCAGCACTGAGTTCATCGGCGTGCGTATCTCGTGGCTCATGTGCGCAAGGAAGCGTGTTTTTGCGAGGCTCTCTGCTTCGGCTATGTGCTCCTTTTCTATGGCGGCCTTTAAGTCGCTAAGGTCGCGGGCATATTCAACGACGGCATAACCGCCTTTGTACTCGACCCGCACAAAGAAAATTTCTGTGGGGAAAGGGGTTCCGTCCGCTCTTTCGCATATAAATGTTGAGGCATGGCTGGAGCCTTTTTCAAATGCCTCGGCAAGAAACGAATTAAACAGCGCCCTCGAATTTTCGCCGCTAGGCTGGAAAAGGGGCGTAAAGGGGAAGTTATCATTTAAGAAATGCGCTTTGCTGTCAGCGGCGAACATCCTCACGGCCTCCTGATTGCAGGCAATGGATTTTAGGTTAGCGTCAAACATGCACATCGACATAGGTGTGGAATCCAGCATAAGAAGGATGCGCTCTTCCGCCTCCCTGAACTTTTCCGCTTCTTTTATCGTGTCCATCAACACATTTATGGCATGCGCAGCTTTTTGGTATCCACCGTGGAAACGCTCTGAATTTATGCGCGCATGCTCGTCTCCGGCGGCATTTTTGCGAACGGCTTCGCTAATTTCCTCAATAAGCCCTAAGAATACTCCAACTAGGTTTGAGAAAATTATTGATATTTCGTCTGCCGCTGCGTCTTGCAGAGCGTCTTCAAAATTTCCTTGCTCTACCAGGGCAGCCTTTGCCTCAATGGCTTTAATCCTGCCGGTAAAGCTCTTCACCATCAGCAAAGCGAGGCACAGCGCAAAAACAGTGGCCGCCACAAGCGCTATCACCGCAGCAGCATTAGCCATGTTTTGGTATTGCTCGATGTTTGACGTTACAATTTGTTGGTGGGTGGCTAACATGTGGCGCAGCATCCGCAGCATAATTTCAACATCGGCAGTGCCGTCTAGCACATTGTAATGCGCAAGGCTCATATTCCCAGACAAGAAAAAGTTTGATTTAAAAATCTCATATACCTTATCGGTAAATGCCATTATCGATGTCATGGCATAAATCCGGCTGTCGTCAGGCAATGCAGGGAAAACTTGGTCTGACAGAACTGAGGTTATGTAAGTTTTTGCCAAATAGGACAGCCTTGCGTGGGACTCGCTCAGCATTTGTTCAAAGCTGCGCCAGAAAGCGGTGTTTGCATACTCAAGCCATTGCTGGTTCATGAATGATTCTTGCAAAATACGCCTCATTTCGGTAAACTCCTGGTGATAGGTCAGGAGACTTTCCGACTGCACTGTCATATACTCGAAATTATGCCGATTTAACTCGCCTATTGCGTTGTTGAAGATGCTGGTGATGGCGACATATATGGCAAAAATGGATATAATCAGCACGAATGAAGCGACTAGCCTGATTGTGATATGCTTGCCCTTTGTCAGTTTTGCAATATACGACTCAACGTGGCCTTCATGCGGGGATTCGGAAAATGCAAACTTCCGGTGCAAAGCGAGCAGCCCCCAGAGGCCTGTTGCGATAAGCAGCAATGTAACGGTTAGCAGCAATGCGCTAAAAGTGTCGAAAACTCTGAGTGCGGAATTCACTGTTTCCTGAGTGCGGGCGGCCACATTCTCGCGGATTTCGTTGCTCAGCGCATTCGTTGGGATGCCGACTGCGGCGGCAGCCTGTCCAAATGCCGTTGCAATTGCATTTTGGACATATCCGGCCCTGTGCAGCACAATTGCCCGAGCCTCAACCTGCCTGAGTGTGTGCATCCTGCCAACGAAGTCCACGAGCATGTTGATTTCGCTGCTTGGGGCGCGCATTGTCAGAAAAATTTCCATAGCCCGCTCGAATGTGTCTTGCGCCAGTTCTTTTCGGTATGCGCTGTAATGCATTTCGCATCCGGTTACGACGAACACCCGCAACAGTTTGGTTAAAGTTTCTGTGCTTGATTCCATGCCGTAAACAGTTGTTACAAGGGACTCGCGCAGCTCGTAAGCAGCGATTTTTTCTCTGCTCAGCCGCATGGTTCCCGCGAGGAAAATTGGATATGCAATAACAATGACAAGAAATGCTGCGCCTATGCCCCTCAGCAGCCGCGTATGCTTTACCTTGGCTGCCAAAACCAGCCCGAGTATGCCTGTGAGGGCGAGCAAAGCTGAGGTGGCAATAACTATGATTTCTAGGACATTAAGCCGGAATAGGGCTAAGTCCACCGTTGCTTGGGTGCGGGTTTGCAGAGAATAGGTCAAAACCGACAGCGTTGCGGTGAGATGCGCTTCCAAGTCAGTTATCTTCTGGCCGTGAGCCAGAGCGATGGCGTCCTCATAACGCCCTTCGGCACGCAGGCGGAAGACGTCTGCGGAAAGGGCGTTTATCTGTGACCTGTGCGCTACAAGCTCTTCCATAAGCTCTATTTCGCTTCTGGGAGCATCAAAGGCTATGAAGGCATCAAGCGCGAGGTTTGGCCTAGCGCGCTCAATTTCGGCCCAGAAGGCGTTATACTGCAATTCTGCGCCGGTGATAGCTACAAACCTCATCCACCTGGTCAAGGCGGCTGAAGCCAAGCTAAATTCAAATCTGGCGGAAGAAAGAGCATATCTTTCTTCGTACGCTTGGCTTATGTAGGTTTCGGCACGCACCGCAAAAATAAAAGCGAATAAATTCGTGCCTGCAAGTATGGCAAATGCCACTATCAAAATTTTGATGCGCTGCAACGTGCTCATGACGATCCAAGTTCCTCCAACGAGTTATAGCGGGCAACCGCCCATGTCAAACCAAAGGTCGCAGCGCTTTTCAATGCTAAAGGCGGAAAAGTAGTGTTCTTCCATGGGAATCCACTTCTCCTGGAACTGAGCCAGGCCTTCATCGCCGTTTCGCTGCTTTATCCGGCGGAGGCGCTCCGGCTCGCCTACAGTTAAAAATATGCGCAGGTCATAGTGCTCAAATAACGCCGGGTGGCAACTATACGACCCTTCAATGATGATTATATCGCAAAGGCCGATTTCCACTGGTGCGTCCATCTCATGTTTTTGGGGATTATATGGGCGGTATGAGAAAGCCTCGCGGCGCTTAAGTGGCGCAATAACCTCTTCCAAAAAACGTTCACGGTCAAGGTTGCCGCCAGGCTCGTTCAGGCGCGCTGCGGTTCTTTGCTCCAGCCTTGGAAAAAAGTGGTCCATGTGAATGACTTCGCACTTGCATAGCTCCTTCAGGCGAGCCGCAAGGGTTGTTTTGCCAGCGCCGCACCTGCCGTCAATGGCGACCAGCACGAACTCTCTTTCAAAGAGGGCGGCTCCTATTTTGTCATGAACCGCCCTTGCAGTGCTATCATTCACCTGAAACCTCTTTTTTATGTTTTTTGCTAAAGGGGACAGCTCCTGTATGGTTTAACGCTATCATCACCGCCGGGATAAGGACAAGCTGTACTATAATTCCAGGAATCGCATTTATAAGAGCCCCGCCGACAAACATCGGCCATGTAAATATGGCATCGGTCAATATAAACCTCGCCATCACAGCCATTGCAATGCCCCATACGACCCTGCCTGCGATCATAGCGATGATCAATGCCCTGAAAAGGGAGAGTATGCACTTCCAGCGCGACGTATGATAAACCAGCCCAATGACAAAGCCGTATGCAGCAAGCTCAAAAGCCATAGAGATGCCCATGGGGACTAAAGCCGGCATCCCAAACAGCAGCCCGCGCATGAGAGGCAAAATAAAGCCTACAGCCAAGCCATATTTTCGTCCGCATATGAGGCCGCACAAAAGAACCGGGATGTGCATGGGTAAGAGCATTCTGCCGATTTCAGGAATTTGCATGATAAAAAACGGCAAAACAAGACCGAGCGCAAGAAAGTTTCCAGAGAGCGATAGGTTTTTTGTTGTCTGGCTCATGAATAGTCCTCCTTATTCACAATGAAAATCGTTTGTACTTATCTTCCAAATCAAGACCCAAAGTCCCTCCGGGGTTCATTATGTTGTCTGGGTCAAAATGATTTTTCAGTGCCTTGAGCACAGCGAACTCGTTGCGGCCAAGAGAGCCTTCGAGCCAAGGCCCGAACATCTTGCCAATGCCGTGGTGATGGCTCATTGTCGCGCCGCTGCGCTGGATTGCGTCCAAAATACCTGCGTGATATTCCCTGAATTCCTCAGGGTCGCTGATTCTTGTGATGAAAATCCAATACAGGTTTGCACCCTGTGGGTAAACATGGCTCATATGAGTTAGGCAAACAGTATTCGGGCGGCTTTTGCAGTATGCCCTCACCTCGGCGTGAACTTTGCTCAGATTGCTCCAATTGACGCTGCACTCCATAGTGTCCATAACAACGCCGAAATCATGGATAGTGTCGCGCATATATGGGTCGCTGAATCGCCCCTTTTCCCAGCCTCTGGTGACCATGCCCGTAAGGCTCATCCCACCATAGCGCCGCGCGACCTTCGCAGCGTGCCGCGCGCAGTTGCGCGAAAACCGCTTTTCGCCATTGGTGAAGCCCAAAAATAAGCACATCTCGTTTTCCCTGAACCCGCGGGCATGAAATAGGTGCCGCAGAGGGCTTTCGTCCACACCGTAGAGGCGCAGCATGAATGTGGTCTCCTCCGGGTCTGAGAGGCGGAAAACCGATGGATATCCCGCTTCGCTTTGCATAATCTCCCTTGCCGCAGCCTGCCCGGTTTCCCAATCCTTAAACATGAAAGAAAAGCGTTTTGTCGTCTCAGGCATATGGCGGCTGACTTTGAGTGTGACATGCGTTAAAACCCCAAAAGTGCCTTCACTGCCCATCAAAATCCGGTCAAGGTCAGGGCCGGTGGCTTTGCGCGGGTACTGGTCTGTCTTGATATTTCCCATCGGGGTTGCATATTCCTGCCCTAGGACCATGTCTTGGATGCAGCCGTAGTATGTTGAGTTTTGCCCTGAGCCATGCGTGACGACCCAGCCCCCAACGGACGAATATTCAAAACTCTGCGGGAAATGGCCCAGTGTGTAGGCGCGCCTTGCCCCAAACCTCGCCACAGCGTCGTTGAGCGCCTGCTCCAAACTTGGGCCGCCGATGCCCGCCTGCACTGTAATGAGCTGGTCTACTTCGTTAAAATTGACTACTTTGTTAAACCTAAGCCTCAAATCAAGCGAAATGCCGCCTTTGACGCACTCAACGCCACGCGTCACGGACGAGCCACCGCCATATATGTAGATGGGGATTTTTTCCTTTGCGCAAAATGACACAATCTGCTCAATTTGCTCCTTAGTGTCGGGGTAGAGCACTGCGGAGGGCACGTTTTCGACAATCTTATTCCTCAAGCGCAATATGTCATACATGGTCTTCCCATAGGCGACAGACAAGCGGGAATAATTGTCCGTCCGGACAAAAGCCTCTCCCACAATGGCTCTGAAAGCCGCAAGCTGAGGCTCGGCCAAAGTGATGGGCAAGTCAAAGCTAACTTCGTCCAGCCCCAAGTTTTCGCTATATTCCTTGAAGTCTTCGTCCGTCACCCCGAACATGTCTTTCATTAGGGTATACAAGGTTTCCTTTGGCGGCTTAATAAAATTAGGGTCGCCCCATTTGAAAATTGATCGGTAGGAACGCTCGGGGACCTCGCCGTGAAACCAAGCAGGTTCAAATCCTTTATATGGCTTTGACAAAATGAACCTCCTTCATAGCGGTCAGTTTCTAATGTGCGGGCGACCTGACTCCTTTTCTTCGTCTTCAGCATCCGGCTCGCTATAATCATCGCTAGAGGAGTTAAGTTGCTCTTCGGATCTGTATACCCCAATTGACAGTACGTCATCAAACTGGGCGTTCTTGCCTATGGGTTCTGCGCTCCGGCTGTCTGCGGTAAGCGCATCGCTGGTCGCGATGACCCGCACGCCGCTGCCAACGATGTTCTCAACCACAGTGTCGCCGCAGCCCAGCTCACTGCCTACGACGATTTTGCTCAGAGCGACCATAGCTTCAATAATCTTTCCCTTGGGTATTTCGCCATCCGTGCGGACGGGGAAAACAGGCACTCCCGGAAAAGTTGTGCGGACTGTGGTAGTCAGCGTGCGCATAGGGTTTGTTGTTTCCGACCTCGCAAAATCGATGCCCATTTCACACCCATTACCCTCTACTTCAACATCGTCATAACCAAACTCGCGGACAGAGAGCAGGCAGCCTGCCGGACATGCTATGCAGTACAGCTTGTTCATCGTATGTCCTCCGTGTCGTCTATATCCCCATAGTCGCCGACGTCAGCAAAATCATCATCATATTCCATGTGTTCCGAGTCGTCAACGTACCCCAAATCTTCCTGTGCTCCCACTGTTTCCACGGACTGGGCATCTTCCTCTTCAGGTTCTTCTTCAGAAATTACAGTATCTTCCATCCTTAGCGTGACTTTGCTCATCCGTTGAAATTCGCCACCGAAGTACACCTCAATACGCTCCATCTCCGGTGGTCGCAGGTGGTTGTAATGCTGCTTGAATACTTCCTGCCCATCAGCCAGGACGCTTACGGTCACGTTTTTACGCACTTCGCTCGACCTGAAGTAAATCGTCGCTTCGTTTTCTTGGCTGCCTACATCAATGCACTGCGGAACGACATAGAGGAAATCGGCGCTTGAGCTAATCGGGACGAGCGACCTTGCCGCTCTGTAGTTGTAGCGCGCTGCGTTGCTTCCGGCAATCACGCCGCTCTCAGAGACGAATTCTACCAAGTCATTTACGTGCGTGGAATTGCCGCAAGTAAAAACCCCGCTCACTGTCGTCATATTGTTTTGATCGCAGACCGGCCCAAGCGTTTTGTTGTTTAGCTCTGCACCCAGCATCTCGGCCAGCTCATTTTCGGGAACAAGCCCGACTGAAAGTATGAGGGCGTCGCATTTCACTAGTTTTTCCGTGCCTGGGATGGGAGTCATGTTTTTATCCACACGGCAGATTTCCACCGCTTTCAAGCGGTCGGTTCCGAATAGGCGCGTCACTGTGTGCTCCAGGCGGAGCGGAATTTCAAAGTCGTTGAGGCACTGTAGGACGTTTCGCAAGAGCCCGCCCGGCTCAGATTTTGCTTCGTAAACACCCAAGACCTCTGCACCCTCAAGCGTCAGCCTCCTTGCCATTATAAGCCCGATATCCCCGCTGCCTAGTATTATGCAGCGCTTGGTGGGCATTTGCCCTAAAATATTCGTGTAGTACTGCGCAGTGCCGGCAGTGAACACCCCCGCAGGCCGAGTGCCGTGTATTGCAACTTGCTTAGCTGTGCGCTCCCTGCATCCCGTAGCCAGCACAATGCTTCCGGATTCGACCTGTATCAGCCCGTTACTGCTGATGAGGGTCAGTATGAACTTACTGCCTATTTTCTCGATGCGCGAGACATATGTTTGGAGCATGACCCGAGCGTTGGTAGTTTCAAGCTCGACGATGTCCCTATAGGCATATTCCGGCCCTGAGAGCTTCTCCCTGTAGCGGAGGACGCCGAAGCCGTCGTGTATGCACTGTTTTAGGATGCCGCCCAGCCGCGCCTCGCGCTCCACGAGCAAAACAGATGCGCCGTTTCTAGAAGCAGATATAGCGGCTGCAAGCCCGGCAGGCCCAGCGCCTATGACGGTCACGTCAATCCTGTTAGGCATTTTAACGTCTCTCCTTGTACTTCTGCTTCACTGCTCCGTATAAAATCTCGCTTTTGCCGGAGCCCTTTTTCACATCGCTGAGTTGCATATGCCTTTCCCTGGCAATAATCTCGTGCACCAATGGGCCGCAAAAGCTGCCTTGGCATCGCCCCATTCCCGGGCGCACGCGCCGCTTAACGCCATCAAGCGTATCACAAGGGACGTTGCGCCGCAACGCATCCAGCACCTCGCCTTTGCTGATTTCTTCGCACCGGCAGACAATCACGCCATAGTCAGGGTTTTGCGCAACAAGCTGTGCGCGAGATTCTATGTCCAGTTTTGACAAATTTGGAGTTACGTCCCGTTTGGGGTTAAAGTCGGCTCTTTGCGCTACGATATTCCTGCCTCCCAGCAGCTCCACTGCCATGCGCGTGACATCCACGCCAATCGCAGGCGCCGCCGTCAAACCGGGAGATTGGATGCCGGCCGCATGAATCAGGTTTTTGGTGAACCTACCCTTGCAGACGACGAAGTCTTCTTCATATGTCGAAGCCCGAATTCCCGAAAAATAAGAAATAATCTTGTCTTCGGATAAAGCAGGGCTGGTATTTCCTTGCCTGGCTATGGTGTCGGCGACGTTGTACCTCCAAGTGGAAAAATCTTCTTTTTCTATGGTTTCGAAAGCGTCTGGCCCCACGAGCACATTGCCGTCTATTGTGCGGAATACGCCGCCGCCCTTGGTGTGCGCTTTTTTTGTGGCAGCCGTAGCAAATGACGAGGCGGCAGTGCGGACTAGCAAATCTGAAAATTTCCTGTCCATCACAGCGCTTGTGCCTTTGCGGGGGTGGATGGAATAAAACCGGTCATGTGCCATTTTAGATATGTCCTCGCAAAATACCCCGGCGGCATTTATGACAAGTTTCGGGCGGATTTTCCCCCTGTTTGTGTTGACAGTCCTAATAATGCCGTCCTCTACTTCCATATCGAGCACGACCGTGTCCAAAAACACCCTTGCACCGTTCTGAACAGCATTTTCTGCATATGCGATAGTTAGGTTGTAGGGAGAGACAATTCCGGTAGAGGGAAAGTACAGTGCTGCGCAAATGTTTTGCGAAATCGCTGGCTCGCGCTCATTGAGCTTCCTTTTGTTGAGCACTTTGACTTTCTTAAGCCCCATCCAGAACCAATACAGCTTTGAGAGGTACAGCAGGGGTTTCCAGGTGATTAGGTCAAAACATATATATTGCCCGGGGCGCTCAAAGTTGACCCCTAGCTCAGCGCAGACATCACCAAACATTTCATTTCCGGCCATGCAGTAAATATATTTTTGAGTCCCATCTTTCAGGTCCATTCCCGCATGGACCAAGCCGTCGTTTCTGCCAGATGTCTGCATGGCGAGGTCATGCTCTTTTTCGACAAGCAGCACGTCAAGGTCGTAGCGCACCATCTCCCTCGCAATGGCGCAACCTATCACGCCACCGCCGATAATGAGCACATCAGGCTGTTCGCCTGCTAGCGCGCTGTCCTTTATAGATGGCAAACGGAGCGGCTGAGGCCTCTCTGCCGTACAGCGGATGTCGTTGACAAGCCCATCGTATCGCTTAGGGTTTAGAGACATCATCCCCGCAGCGACAACATCATGCCAATGCGGCAGGCTGCCGGACAGTATCAAGAGGCCGCGTTCCTCGCGGGCTTCCACACTGTCGTCGAAACGTTTGCTCAGTTTTTTGTTGAGTTTTTTTATATAAGACAAATCAGCTTCACCGCCCTAGATTATAGCATTCCATTTGTTTGTTAGTCAACACAATCTTTGGTGTGCGCTAAACACCGCTAATTCCAAAAATACTTATCGGACAGCCTTCACCCAGGCAGGTTGCCGCCTACGAAACGCAGCAGATACTCATCGAGCTGATGGGGGTCTATGGGCTTTGAAATAAAGCCGGAAAAGCCATTTTGCATGAAGAGCTCTTCCTGCCCTCTGACAGTGTTTGCGGTAAGGGCGATTATGGGATGGTTATAGCCTAGGGCGCGCATGATCTTTGCCGCCTCAAGGCCGTCCATTTCAGGCATCATGTGATCCATGAATATAATGTCGAACACTTTGCCGTCTTTGATTTTTGCGATAGCCTCAGCGCCGCTTTTGGCAGTGTCAACGGTCATCTTATACGGCATCAGAAGGCCTCTTGCAACATACAGGTTCGACTCCACATCATCGACGACGAGCACCTTGCCATGAGGCATGCGCTGCCTGACCAGCTTGGCTATCTTCTTTGAAGGTTTTTTGATAGTCTCGAGATTTTGCATGTTCTCAACTGCCTCTTTGCCCAAAACGTCTGTGCTCTCTGCCCTTTGGGGAATGCGCACGGTAAACCTCGTGCCGACCCCCGGCTTGCTCTTCACGGAAATATTCCCATCCATTAGCTTAATCAATTGGTATGCGATAGACATGCCGAGGCCGCTGCCCTCTATGGCGTGGTTGCTCTGTATATTAAACCGGGTGAACTCACCGCTAAATAGGTTATCTGCCTGCTCCTGCGTCATGCCCTGGCCCGTGTCTATTACCCTCAGGACAAGCACGTGCCCACCGATGTCGGATTGCTCGGGTTCTTCTGGCGTCTTGTCGACGTCGAACGACAGGGTGACCATGCCCTCTTCGGTATATTTAAACGCATTCGATAGCAGGTTGTTCAGAATCTGTTTGATGCGGAGCTCGTCGCCGAATAGGTGCGTGGGCAGAAGCTCGCTTATTCGAAGCTTGAACTCGATGTCCTTGTCGCCCATATGCATCAGGTTTAGCTGCACCGTGTCGACAATCAGGCTGCCTGTCTCATAGGAATGGGGTGCGACTTCCATTTTGCCGGCCTCCACTTTGGAGAGGTCGAGTATATCGTTTATAATAGCCAGTAAAAGGTGCGAGGAATTGCGTATGCGCCAAAACGCATCTTCCACATCTTGCGGCAGGCTCTCTTTTTGGAGCATAATCTCCACAGTGCCCAAAACGGCATTCATCGGTGTGCGGATTTCGTGGGACATTCGGGCTAAAAATCGGCTTTTCGCCCTGCTTTCTTCCTCTGCCTCGCGGATTTTCTCGCTTGCCTCGCGAAGCGGGCGCAGGTCTTGCAGGTATGCGGCTACCATGGGGGTGTCTTTCAAGTCCAGCCTGACCAAGGTCAGCCCCCCGGGGATTGGTTCGCCGTTTGCATGCCTCTGCAACCACAAATTGCGAACATAGCCCTCTTTAAACGCCTGTGTGTACAGCTGTTTGAACTTCACGGTCGATGGCGTGCCGCAAGGTTGGGTTTCCGGTTGGAAATCCAAAAAATTATCAATGTAGGCATGCTTGTCTGTCAGGCCGAGCAGCTCAACTGCGGCATGATTGCAGTCGATGAGAGTGGGGCCATCCAACCAGAGGCCGGCGGGAATTGGGTTTGCTTCATAGAGCTGCTGCTGGCGTATAATGGCTTCTGCCATTTTTTTTGTGCTGGAAGATAACTCTCCGAACTCGTCTTTTGAGGTGCTTGCGATATCCGTTACTTGCAGCTTGCCTTCAGACAATTGAGTTACGGCCTGTATAATGAGCTTCACGGGCCGTACGATTATTTTGTTGTTGAAGTACCGGCTTACCAGGAACACGACTACGACGACTATCGCTGCAAAGCCCAGCGCCAACATAGTGGCCTGCGTTGAAATGGCCCGCACAGCGGTGAGGTTCTGCCCGGCAAAGACAAGACCCAGCACTTCCCCCGTTTCATCTAAAAAAGGTTTGTAATAAGCGAGGAAAACCTCGCCGGGGCGCGGGGCGATCTCCGTTTCCCTATGAAAACTCTCTCTTGCACCCAGCACTACGGCGGCAATATGGGGAGCAAGCGTGACCCCATATGACCTTTCGCCTGTCGTAACAGATACGATGGTGGTCATGATGGACACATCATATGCAAAGACCGTTATTTCTGCGTTGGTGACATACTTAAGGTAATCCACGAAATTGGGAAGGCCCATGTCGTAGCCGACAGATACCGTCCCAACGATCATGTCGCCTACAATAATGGGGACTGTCGAGGTGATGCCTAGAGCAGACTCCCCATTGGGCTCAATATCCGATGTGTGCAGACGGTTAAGGGCGCGGGCTACGCTGCGCCTGTGGGTGATATTGTCGCCGACTTCAGCACTATGCGTCCGGAGGAGGACCGCCCCATTTGCGTCTGTCAGCGTAACAAAATCCGGCTTCGAAAAGATGGTTATTTCAGAAAGGAGAGCATTTAACGCATAAGCAAGCCCCTGCTCGTCACCCCTCTTCAGCGCATCTGCGGTGTCTGCATTTTGGGCAATTACTATGGATGCGCCCAATGCCGTACTGCGCATGCGATCAAGCACTGATTCGATAGTTTTCATGGACGACTGCATATCTTCCCTGGCCAACTCGTCGATAATTTGCGTCGTCCCAACTAGTGCAGGAATCAGTACAACCAAAGCAGTTAAAAAAATGCTTGCAAGCGAAATTAAAAAAAGCTTGGTGCTGATTTTACGCATAACTTAACGCCTCCCCCTAACGAGCGGTTATGGATGCTTTTATAAACTTTGCCGGTCTAGAAACTCAATTATTTCCGTCGCTTTAGGCGGGCACCCGGGCACAAAACTGCTAAAGCCCCTTGCGCAACTGCCAATGCCAATCCCTGTGCCGCTTTTGCCTTTGAACCCCTGCCCTATGTGCGGTTTGCTTTTTGTTCTGGTTTTGCCGCCCATCCTGTGCAGTGCGTAAATCAAAGCGGAATAACAGGCGGAGCAGGCGGCGTCCTCGTCAATGCTCTTTTTATATTTGTCCGAAATCCTGTCTCTACGCATATCGACGACGGGCCTTGATTCTGTGTTGAGTTCGATAAGTTCAGTATCATTTGAATAAAGGCTGCCAAGCCCCATCTGAGCGCCATAGTCAATATACCCTATCTCGCCCGGGCTGTAGCCAATCAGCTCAGCGCAGTATGAATCTATAAGCAGCGGGTCGCGCCCTGCGATGATGCGCTTAGAGTCCACAGGATTTCCGCCCTCCTCAAAAGATAAGTCGCCACAAATCCCATCAACAACGCAATAGCCTGTTTTGATAATGCCGCTTAGCGCAGCAACAGGCTTATGTATCCCCAGCGTGTGAAACCTTCTCTTCTCGCTGTCGGGGATGCAGCCCTTTAGGTTTTTCATGCAGCAGGTGAGCCGAGTTTGGCAATGGGCTTTGAGGACGGGCATGTTAATTAAAAAATCAGCGCTCATAGCTTCATCGCAAACGGCGATATCAAAATCGGAATATTTGTAGGATGTATGGCTGTCATCTTTAAGGTCTATGAGCTGCACATCATACTTTTGAGACAGCACATCGTAGCCGCAATACATAAAAGCGCGCTTAGTGCTGTCGCCGACCCACGAGCTCTCGATAATCTTGATGCTTTTCACGCCAAAATCCCTCAAGAAAAGGATAACCCCTTCAACAGCCTCAGGATGAGTAGTGGCCCCGTCGCTGGCAGGGCAGGGGACAACAAGGTTGGGCTTTAGCGATACGCCCATGGAGGCCTTCAAATAAGAGCCAATATCCGAAGCGGCCAAAGTGTCGTAAGCGGTTTTAATTATATCGGCGCCATAATTAACAACAATCATACAAACAACCTCCAACGCCCTACTAATATGGGTCGGCAGCTAAAGAAAGAGGGCAGGGGCAAGGGTGCAAACTGCCGCACCCACCCCTGCAACCATCCAGAAAAACAGGCAGATTGTCAACCGCTAACTGCCAATTGTTAGCTACCCTTCAGCCCCGCCTGCTCGAGAAGGGCGGGAACCTTTGACTCCCAGCCTAGCGCCATGATGTGCACGCCCTGGCAGTGGTCTTTGCACTCTTTGATTATTCGGGCCGTAATCTCGACGCCCGTTACGCCGGCCTTGGTTTTTTCTTTATCGGCCTTCAGCTCTTCAATGATTTCCGGAGGGATGCTGACGCCCGCTATATTGTTGTTCATAAAGTTTGCCATGCCGGCGTTCTTAGGGATGATGACGCCAAGCTGGACCGGAACCTTGAACTGCTTTGCTTTCTCCATGAAGCGGATGAATTTTTCCGAATCGTAGACAGCCTGAGTCTGGAAATACTCGGCGCCCGCCTCGACCTTCCTCTCCATCTTAGCCAGCTGGACGTCGACAGAGTCGCTGCATGGCGAAACGACTGCGCCCTTGGCAAATTTTGGAGGCTCGCCATCGAGCTCGTTGCCTGCAAGGTCAACGCCGCTCTCGAGGGTCTTTACGCAGTGGAGCAATGAGACCGAGTCCAAATCGAAAACGGGCTTAGCCTGCTTAGTGTCACCCATCACGGTGTGGTCGCCCGTAAGCGCAAGCATGTTGTCTATGCCGAAAAATGCCGCAGAGAGCAAGTCGCTCTGCAGTGCGATGCGGTTGCGGTCGCGGCAGGTGAGTTGGAATATCGAGTTTAGCCCTTTGTCTTTGAGCGCCTTACAGGTTGCAAGAGAGCTCAGGCGCATGACCGACGACTGGCAGTCCGTTACATTTATAGCATGAACATCCTGGAGGAACTCCTCGGCTTCGTGCAGAAGGTGGTCAAGATGAAAACCCTTAGGTGGGCCGACTTCCGCAGTAAGGACAAATTCACCGCGAGCAAATAATTCTGAAATTCTCATTTTATAGTTATCTCCTCTATTCTTTTAAGATCCCGGTGCGAAGTTGCGCAGCTTTGCCGGGTATTTCATACTGTCTAGGAGCTGAAGCTTATCAAGCCTCTTGTAGATGCGGTCCCATGCGCACTCCATTTCCTTGTCAACCTCGCATTTGCCATCCTTGCAGCCGCCGCACTGGCCGTTTACAAGGCTCTTTGAGCATGAGGCTATCGGGCAGATGCCGCCGGTGCTGTTCAGGTAGCACTCGCCGCATTGGTCGCAGTCGACCTCAAGCGGGGTCACGCCCTGGTAGCCGGGTAGAGGGAGCGTATCGCATCCCGCAAATACAGGCTTGCCGGCAAACTTCTCAGAAACAGACTGCACGCCCACGCCGCAGGAAAACACAACGATAGTGTCGGCGGCATTGAGCTTGTCCATGTGCTTTTTTGTTTGGACACTAAGGTTTTCAGGGCTGCACACATATTCGGTTCTTATGACCTTTGAAGCGGTTCCGCTGCCTAAAAGGTCTTTTTGCAGCTCGCCTGCCGCAGCTGCGGGGAAGTGGACTTCCTTGCAGCCTTCGCAGCTGATTATGACAGTTTTTGACCCTGCCAAGGATTTGATTTCGTCAGCTGTCTTTAATTGGGTAATAAGCATCTTATCGGGCCTCCGTTTCTGCTAAGACTTTTTTGCCATACTTGATGGACGTGCGAAGCGGGATTCTCGAAGAGCAAATGAACTCGCAGCAGCCGCATTCCATGCAGTCTTTGACGGTCTTTTCTTTTAGCCCCTCCGCATTGTCGGTTCCGGCATATATCGGATAGTATAGCGGCAGCAGCTCCATAGGGCAAACATCCGCACAGCGGCCGCATCTGATGCAGGGGTTAGGCTCCGATACAGCAGGCTCGATTGCGATTATGCCGTTTGTAGCCTTGATGACGGGGACGTTTTGGTCTTTGACCGCAAAGCCCATCATCGGACCTCCAAGCTTGATGGCCGTATCATCGTCGGTGAGTCCGCCGCAGTAATCGACAATATCTTTTACAGGCGTGCCGATTTTAACGACGAAGTTGCCCGGGTTTTTTATTTTCTCGCCTGTGACAGTCAAGACGCGCTCGATGAGCGGCATGCCTGTTTGGATAGCGTCGGAAATAGCTTTTACAGTGCTAACATTGCTGACTACTACGCCAACATCAAGCGGAAGCGCGCCACTTGGCACGGCACGGCCCAAAGCGCGTTTTATCAGCATCTTTTCAGCGCCCTGTGGGTATTTCGTAGCCGCAACGCAAATTTCAATATTCGCTACATCGGCGACCTTCTTCTCCAGCAGCTCGATTGCATCGTGCTTGTTGTCTTCAATGACAATGATGCCCTTTTGCGCACCGATTGTCTTCAGCATGACCTCGAGGCCAAAGATGACGTCGTCTGCGTATTCAAGCATGACGCGGTGGTCGGCAGTCAGCAGTGGCTCGCATTCGCAGCCATTGAGCAAAATAGTGTCAATCGGCTTGGGCGATTTGAGTTTTACAGAAGTCGGGAATCCGGCGCCGCCCATTCCGACGATGCCTTTTTCCTTTACCAATTCCACCATGTCGTCCACAGAGAGCTTTGTCCAGTCGGCGCAGGGCTTGACGGATTCGTGCACTTCGTCTTTGCCGTCGGATTCTATAACGACGGACAAGGACTTTAGCCCCGTGTTCGGGTGCAGCCTGTCCTCCACAGCAGCGACCTTGCCGCTGACGCTCGAGTGCACCGTTGCGCTGATAAAGCCGCTTGCGTCGCCGATTTTTTGGCCGACCTTGACGGCGTCGCCCGCCTTGACCAGCGGCGTTGCGGGTGCGCCCGCATGTTGGGATAGGGGGATGACCACAGTTTTTGGCGCAGGGAATGCCTTGAGCGGCAAGTGCTCGGCAAATTCCTTGCCCTCGGTCGGGTGAAGCCCGCCGTAAAAACCGACAAGGCGTTTTTCACGGACGGATTTGACATAGTCATTTACGACCTTGAAGGCTGTCTTAGAATAGTCCCTGAGCTGAATCGGACCCCCGAGCAAGATGTCGGTTCGGTTTTGTGCTGAGAGTCTCTCATAAATTTTGTCCCAAGCGCAGTCCTTGTTTTTGTCAACCTCGCACTTGCAGTCTTTAGAGCCGCCGCATTGTCCGTTTACAAGGCTCTTAGAGCAGTCGACGATTGGGCAAACGCCTCCCGTGAGGTTGAGATAGCACTGGCCGCAGGCTTCGCAGCGCCGTTTCGTAAGAGCCATGCCGTGGCGGCCTTCAAAACTCACTGAATCGCTTGCCGCATAGACGGGCACGCTTGCGATATCGGCGACTGTCTGGATTCCCAACCCGCAGGAAATAACGCAAATATTCTTTGCCTTAGCCGAAATTGCCGTTTCCAGCTTCTTTTGCGTCATTAGTTTGTTGCAAAGGAAATCTACCTTCGTGCTGCCCACGAGGGTTTTGCCCTGCTCGCTGATGAGTCCGGCAAGCTCGCCGCATTCCGGCTCGTCCTCCGCCTCGAACTCTTTAAAGCATTTGTTGCATGAAACCACATGCAAATTATTCTTGTGCTCAAGCAGCTCGGTCAGCTCTTCCTTTCCCTTAAGTTTAAACTTGGTATAATCTTCCAAAATCGATCTGCCTCCTTTTTTGAAACAGTAAAATGATAATCTTCGGGAATTATATCATAGTGTATTTTTATTGTCCATGGAAAATGCTACTGTACACTTAGAATTTGTTATTGAATGTTACCGTCATACGTCGCTTGCCAACCGCCCGAAATGGTCAATTTACTACGCTTTTTCCGCTAGAACGGGTCTTGTCGCCCTACATACGCAAAAAAAGCGTAGCAAACAGCCCATTCCGGGCTACCCTGTGAAGAACGATGTGAGTAGTTGCGTCAGAAGTAACGTTGCTATTCAGTGCCAGCCAAGAAAACCTAGGGCAGGCATTGAGAAGCCTGTGCGCTCATCGTAGAGAGGGAATTCCGGCTACTGTCACGGAACTGACCGAGCGTAGAGGAGTGTGCAGGCTTCTCAATGCCGG
>WQSH01000025.1 GCA_009787995.1 Oscillospiraceae bacterium | reverse complement strand
AGCTTTTTTGTTTGCAATCTTTCGTAGAGTCGCATACTCTACGAAAGGTTTTGACGGTCGTTGTTTCTGCAAAAAGCAATCGACAAGATTTTGTAAAAAACCTCATTAAAACGCTATGTAAAAGTTAAAATTTTTGAATTACTCATGCCCAGAGCTTAGTACACGCACCAAGAAGACCTCGAGTCCTATGGTGCGTTTTTTGATTGGCGGTTATTTAATTTGCATTTTCGTGTATCTATATAGACCATGTGGCAAAGTCACGAATTATTTTCCCTGTCAAAAAAGTTCCCACTGACAATAACCCAAGAGGTTTTTCCATTCCTCACCATGAAAGATTGGCTTCTCCGCTCTGAACGAACTTGCCACCTTGCTATAGCAACTCTGTATACGGCATGTGCAAGCGACACCCAAAAGAAATGAGTGCCGCAAAGAGTAGTTGAAAATAAGAACGGTGGCATCTGGTCAGCGCACGGATTAAAACGGAATGAATGTTCTTTTGCTGCCTCGTTGCCAAAATCGGCAAGCGGCCCAAGAAGCTCAAGCCTTCTTCGGCAAAGACATATAGGACATAAGCTTGCTTGCATTAAAGCCTGTGTGGATGCCGGTGAACAAAAATGCCAACCAAGCCGTCAGACCGTGCATCGCGCGGGCATAATGCGAGGCGTCCAGACCCTGATTGCCCCATATTGCACCGGTTACAACTGCAATGACCATGGTCACAAGCATCAAACACATAACGATGTATTGAATTTTTGTTACTGTAGGTACACTGAAAAAACTGCCCACCGCCAATATCTGCCTGTAATTGATGACTATGTGCACGACAATGAGGATAGCAATGGCCCATCCGGCAAACATATGAAGCTCCCTATAAAAAGACCATTCAGGAAACGCGCCCCCGCCCCAGCGGATAACTCGTATTATGCTGGGAGAAACCAGCGCTACAAGCAGCGAAATAAGCATAAGCACATCAACAATGATATGCACAACCTTGCTTGAGGCCTTCTTTTCGACCTTCCCTTTCACCCCCAAATCGGCGCTGCGGTTTCTATACTCAGTGTGCAAAAGTCGCTCAGCCAAATGGCTTAGCGGCTTATCGTAGTGTTTTGCATAAACAGCTTTAATCTCTGGATTTTCATGGCTGGTGCGCAAAGACAGAGAGCTGTCTCTTTGATAAAGCGATTTTATTCGGGCTTCGCGCACCTTATCCAAATCCGTATCCAAAGCCTTTGGCTGACCTCCGCCTCCAATACAGCCGCCCCGGCAGCACATTACCTCGAGAAAATCAAACTCACACTTGCCCGAGTCCATATCTTCCAAAACGCGCCTTGCATTTTCCAGCCCGTGTACAACAGCAAGACGCACCGTAACACCGCCCATATTGACTGTCGCACTCCGGATGCCATCCATACCGCGCACGGGCTGAAGGTTAAAAAACGCTTCCCCGGGCTTCTCTCCCATTATCATGAAGTAGGCAGTCCTTGCCGCTGCCTCCATAACGCCGCCCGTATTGCCAAAAATCACGCCGGCTCCGGAAGCCGCGCCCATTATTTTATCGTATTCCTCCCCCATAAGCGAATTGAAATCAATGTCTTTCTCTCTTAGCCACAATGCCAGCTCACGAGTAGTTATAACATGATCCATGTCCCGCAGCTCAGCAATACCAAGCTCAAGCCCCGCATCGCACATTTCCTCTCGGCGGATTTCAAATTTTTTGGACGTGCATGGGGTGACGGCGACATTGACTATTTGCGCAGGGTTTATACCCTGGGCTTTAGCAAAATATGTTTTCACCGTAGGGCCCTGCATGCCTATGGGGCTTTTGGCTGAAGAAATATGCGGTATCTTATCGGGAAAAAAAGTTTCGGTAAACTTAACCCACGAGGGGCAGCAGCTGGTAAACTGGGGCAGCGGCTTAGTATGGTTTTTAATTCTATCCACCAATTCCGAGGCTTCCTCCATTATGGTCAGGTCAGCCGAGAAGTTGGTGTCAAGCACATAGTCGGCGCCAAGTGCGCGCAAGGCAGCCACAAGTTTGCCTTCGACGAATGTCCCGGGCGCCAGGCCAAACTCTTCCCCCAGGCCTACGCGTACAGATGGAGATGTGTTAAAAATAACGACTTTATCCGGACTTTCTATAGCCTTTTGAACTTCTTGGTACTCATACTTCTCAGTTATAGAACCAGTGGGGCACATATTTGAACATTGACCGCAATGTACGCAAATCGCCTTTCCGCCTGTGCTGGAAAGGTCGTACATTTTGCCTACTGCGATATCATTTTCGCAGACCTGCCGGCAAGTGCCGCATTTTGTGCATAGCTTCTCTATGCGCATAATAGATGGATTGTCTTCTTCAATTGGTATACGGATGCTTGCAAACTTGTGAGTACTCATAAAATCCTCCTTCTGCACCATTATGATAGGTACCCGAAACTGAAACCATACCTCTATATAATAGTTAACTAAATTGGATTAATTTTGTCAATAATAAAATTACGCCCCCCCTGCTAAACCGCCCCTCTGCCTTCGCATTTTCGACCAAGATGACGATGCCGTCTTTTTAGTGGCGGTATAGCACTGATTGCTACCCCGTTATTACCCTCTGCGGCGCAAAGCCCACAAAGTCCGCAGACACCAGCTCGTAGTTTATCCCACCCGCTTCCCCGCGAGTGGCATAGCTATGCGCATGGCTGTGCAGATGCCCATACCAGCAGCCCTTGACCCCGAACTCGTTCATAACCGAAATGATATCATGGCAAACGACGCTCCGGAACCTGGGCGGATAATGGAAAAAACACAGCTTCACATCCGCATCGCCGGCAGCCGCAAGAGAAGCCCGCAGCCTCCCCGCCTCGCGCGCCATGATTTTTCTGTTATGTTCTACATCCGCCTCATCCTCCGCAACCCAGCCCCTGGTGCCGCAAATCGCCGCACCCTCGTAAAAGAAGCAGTTATTGTTGAGGATTTCGATATTCTCAATCCCATTCTTGGCAAAAAACGCCCTCATCTTGGATACGGTATCCCACCAGTAATCATGGTTGCCCTTTAAGATTATCTTCTTCCCCGGCAGCTCGCTGATGAACTTAAAGTCAGGGAGGCTCTCCTCAAACGATATCCCCCATGAAGTATCGCCGCATAAAACGCACACATCCTCAGTGCCAAGCTGCGAAAACCCCTCTTTTATCTTCTCGACATAGTTAGACCAGCCGCCGCCAAAAACATCCATAGGCTTGTCTGTCCCAAAGGACAGGTGCAGGTCTCCAATTGCATACAACGCCATTTTACACCCTTCTTTTATGCCTATTCAGGGCACCGCAAACTCAGAACCTGTGAAATATTTCCGCTATTACAGGCTCTTATGGATGCAGCTCCCTGTTTTCGAAGCTTCCTTGCCGTTTATCAAAATGCGTTTTCTATGTGAATTATCTCCGGCTCAGCAATATCGTCCGGGGCATAAATCTCAATCACGTCAAATCGCGGCTGGAGCTTTGTGCTATTGCCTGCAAGCCAAACATTCGCCGTAGCCTTTAGCTTGCTCTGCTTATCCTTCCCAACTGACTCCCTCGCATGGGCAAACTCCGCATTCTTCCTGAGCTTGACCTCGACAAAAATAATGTATTCGACGTCCTTCACGATTAAATCGATTTCACCAAAGCGAGAACGGAATCCCTCGGCTACGGTGGCATAATTCTTTTTTTTCAAATACTCAAGCGCAAGCCTCTCGCCCTGATTCCCCCTGCGCTTCGCATCAATCTGCTTACCGCCCTTTTCGCCATCCGTCATTTTCTTCAAAAATGTTGTGCGGTGTATCTCAGAAGGGCCATGCTCGCACAGTCGCTCATAATGCAGTTTCGTGCCATATCCCTTATGCCTCTCGAACGCATACTGCGGATACTTGACGGCCATCTCCGTCATATGCCTGTCCCTGCTCACCTTTGCAAGGATTGAAGCGGCGGCAATTGAGGCGGATTTTCCATCGCCGCCGACAATGCACCTGCTCCGGCAATTGACACCGGGGTCGCGGTTTCCGTCAATAAGCGCAATCCCCGGTTTAAGCGTCAGTGCGTCGACGGCGCGGTTCATCGCCAAAAAAGTGGCTTTCAAAACATTGACCTCATCAACCTCGGCATGGTCGGCGACGCCAATTCCATAGTCAGAGGCGACGCCCAAAATCTCGTCAAAAAGCCTCTCTCGGGTCTTTTCCGACAGTTTCTTCGAATCTCCCAGCTCCCGGATATCCACCCCAAGGGGCAAAATCACAGCAGCAGCGTACACGGGTCCGGCAAGCGGCCCCCTCCCTGCCTCATCAATCCCGCAGATGAGTTCATAGCCATCTGCGGCAAGCTCCTTTTCAATTGCCCAAATATCCAATCAAGCACCTCTCCGTCGGCAGCTCACGTGGCATCCCGAATTTCCAGAGTGACCCTTCCCAGCTTCCCGCCGCGAAATTCGTCCAGCAGCACGGCGGCCATGCGCCCCAAATCCAGCTCACCTCCGGACATGAGGAACCCTCGCTTCTTCGCCGCTGCCTCAAGCAGCTCAAACCCGCCCGAGCCTGCCGCTTCATCGATTTTATACCGCTCGAATATGCGCTGGGGGTAAAATTTCTTTAGACGAAACATGAGGTTTGCGCCCAGCGTCTCCAAATCCATAATCTGGTCGCGTATAGCGCCCGTAAAAGCAAGGTTCTCAGCAACAGTCTGGTCTTCAAACCTAGGCCAAAGCACACCGGGGGTGTCCAAAAGCTCGAAGCCTTTGTCAATCTTTATCCATTGCTTGCCCCGCGTTACACCCGGCCTGTCCGACGCATCCGCCGCCTTGCGCTTTGCAACCCTGTTGATAAATGACGATTTCCCGACATTTGGGATTCCCACGACCATTGCCCTAATAACCCTGCCCGTTTGCCCTTTTGCATTGTAGCGGGCAATCTTTTCAGCCAAAAGCGAGCGCACTGCGGGCGAAAAGCCGCCGACGCCCTTCCCGCTTTTGCTGTCGGTTTCCAAAACAGCCGCCCCATCGTCCCTAAACTTGGCGACCCAGTGCTTGGTCGCCCCCGGGTCGGCCTGGTCTGTCCTATTTAAGATGACCAGCCGCGGCTTTCCGGCAGTCATGCCGTCAAGGTCGGGATTGCGGCTGGAATACGGAATCCGGGCATCAATGACTTCGCAGACCGCATCGATGAGCTTGATGTTGGACTCAATCATCCTGCGGGCCTTAGTCATATGCCCCGGGAACCACTGTATGTTCATATCCTCGCGCAAGACACTACCCCCTCATCGCACCACACCCATGCGTCCCCAGTCGCGGGGCCTGAATTCATCCGCTCCGGGAATAGCAATAAAGTGCACCCTGCCTAATATAAAGCGCGTGTCGACCATCCCCACCTGAGGGTCGCGGCTATCCGTCGAGCTGTTCCTGTTGTCGCCCAAGACAAACACGTACCCATAAGGAACCATGACTGGCCCTTGAAACCTATGCCTGTTGTAAGTGGTTGGCTCCAGAATATATGGCTCGTAGATGACGGCGCCATCTACGAAAACCTCTCCGGTCTCAAAGTTGATGTCTATAGACTGGCCTGCCACTGCGATGACCCGCTTGACAAGCGGAGTCCCGCCGAATGTTTCAGCCGGCGAGTGGAAAACAACTATGTCGCCGTTGCTGGGTGCGTAGAACAGGTTTGACATTATGACTCGGTCGCGGTCGTGAAGGGTGCTCAACATGGAATTGCCGTCAACGCCTATAGTCCTGCCCACAAATACAAACAAGAATATGCCGCATATGACTGCTGCAACTACACATTGCAGCCAGTCGTAAAGCTCCATTCTCGCACTGGTTTCCTCTTCTTCCTGCTCAAAGCCGCCATCAAAATCAAACTCCGCCCCCTCATCATCAAGGTGGAAGGTGCCTTTTTCGTTTTCGGCGCTTAGATCCTGCTTCTCATTTTCGTCCATCCAGATGCTCCTTAAAAAAGTGACTTAACATATTATACACAAAAACTGAATTAAAAAAAGGGGTTTGCACCCCTTTTTTTTACAACAGCAGCTATATTCTCTCTTTGACCTTCGCCCTTTTGCCGACTCTGTCCCTAAGATAATAGAGCTTCGCTCTCCTAACTTTGCCGCGCCTTACGGTCTCAACCGAGACTATCGACGGCGAGTGGACGGGGAACACCTTTTCACATCCGACATTGTACGATATCCTTCTGACAGTAATCGTTTGGTTGATGCCGCCGTGTTTTTTTGCAATAATCGTCCCTTCAAAGGCCTGATTCCTCTCACGATTGCCTTCCGTGACGCGCACGGTAACCCTAACAGTATCTCCAACGTTCATGGTCGGCAGTTCTGGTTTCAAATACTTGTCGCTAAGTGCTTTGACTAAATCCATCGCTGATTTCCTCCCTTCGCTCAGATGTTCGTACCGCTCATCGGCGGCAGCGGACCATCTTTCATTATAAGTACAAGCGATTCTTTCAAATACGCCAAGAAATGTTACCACATTCACAAGGCAAATGCAAGTATTTTTTCAAAGCTTCGGCAGATGCAGCATTTGACAGCCCCCCGCTGCTGGGGTATATTATTGCAAATAGGGAAACAAGATGGTTTATGGTCATGCTTTTAAATTGACCAGAATTGGAGAGCTTGGTAATGAGTAAAAAAATGGGCGGAACGGTGAGCCCGACAGAGATAACGGCACTCAGGGAAAAGCTTGGGATGTCACAAAGCCTATTTGCGATGGTGATAGGGGTGTCTAAGAAAACTGTAAAGTCGTGGGAAATGGGCACTGACAAACCCGATGACGCAGCAATAAGGCTTATAACAATTATGCAAAATGACCCTGAGTTTTCGGAAAAATACGAGCAGGCAAAAAAGGGCTTGAAGTAAAAGCGGGGTAGCGGCTACAAACCACAGGGCGCCCTGTAACCTCCAAAGGACAGCGCCGACGGCTTTACAAATTTTTTATAAACTGTGGCGCACAAGTCTTGTTATTTGTGTTATACTTGCATTTATGGCAATACAAGACAAACAAGCGTTGCGGAGGGAAATGATTTGAGAGGTTTGAGCCGGGCTATAGATAAATTCTGCCAGAAACACAGGCGGTTTGGCATTCCCAGACTTATGATTTACATAGTTATAATCTCAGCAGTTGTGTTTATCTTTGGGAACGACCTAATTCATAGGTTGCAATTCCACCCTCCGCTCATACTAAGGAGCGGCGAAATCTGGCGGATTGTCACATGGGTGTTCACACCATCGGCGCCCGGCACGAACATCATCTTTATGGCAATTACTTTGTATTTTTATTATTTTATCGGCAGCACCCTAGAGCGGGAGTGGGGCACGCCTAAGTTCACGATTTACTACCTGTTCGGCGTCGTCCTTCACATAATCTATGGATTTGTGATGTGGCTTGTAATCGGGAGGGTGATTCTGATTGCGCCAATTTACCTCAACCTATCCATGTTTTTCGCATTTGCCGTGTTATTTCCCGACCACGTAGTGAGGCTGTTTTTTATCATCCCTATAAAGATTAAATGGCTGGCGCTGCTCAATGCGGCGTTCTTCCTATATTCAATAATCAACGAAATCATGAACGGCAGGATTTTTATCGCCATACTCCCCGTCGTCGCCCTGCTCAATTTCTTCATCGTGTGCTGGAGCGAGGCCTTGTCGCACCTGCGCCCCTTAAGAAATCGCGCCTCACCGCAAACGATTAACTTTAAGCGGGCCGCAAAAAAGGCAAGGCGCAACCCTGACAAGCTTTACCGACACAAATGCGCAGTCTGCGGGAAGACCGACGTCGAATTTCCCGACATGGAGTTTAGATATTGTTCGCGTTGCAACGGTTATCACTGCTTTTGCTTAGACCACATCAACAACCATGTGCATTTTCATTAAGAGCCACAATAACAACTAACCGGATTGCATACAATCCGGTTAGCGCAATTATCATGTCAATTGAACCTTTTGTTCTTATTTTTGCGTGCGGCTTCGGACTTCTTCCGGCGTTTGACACTAGGACTCTGATAGTATTCCTTCTTCCTCAGATCCGATAGGACACCAGACTTCGCACAGTTACGCTTAAATCTTTTTAAGGCGCTGTCTAAAGATTCGTTATCTTTGACATGGACTTCCGACACATTTTTCCCTCCCTCCAACACGCACCGAGGGTGCGTTTAAGGGCCACTCAGCGGGCACTCAGTTTTAGCTTTTGCATAAACATTATAATGTTGTAGCAGCCAGTTGTCAACAACAATTTGATTCTAAATTTTCGGACTTCGGAACCTGCCCATAATACACTTCACATTAGATAGCTGCTGCCGGTCGGTTTGCTGTGTTTTTTTGCGTAAGTAGGGCGACAGGACCCGTACTAGCGAAAAAACACAGTAAATTGACCGGCAGCAGAGAATGGTTTGCATTAGGAAGCTGCGATCGAATTACATGTTCATCGCTTCCACGCGGTTTCTGCCATTTTGCTTCGCAGAATAGAGCGCTTCGTCAAGCACCTTGCAAAAATCATCTACGATGCTTTCGAGGCTTGGAAAAACAGTAGATACACCGATGCTTGCTGTAACATACGTATTTTCCTTACCTATGGGTATTGGCGTCGCTGCGATAGTCATTCTTATCTTCTCTGCGACGGCTTTTGCACCTTCCTGAGGCGTTTCCGGCAATATCACGGCAAACTCTTCCCCGCCCCAACGAAACACACGGTCATCCCCGCGATTAACGCTATCCTTCAAAACACCTGCGGTGGTCTTTAAACACAAATCTCCGCAAAGATGCCCATACTTGTCATTATATAACTTAAAAAAATCAATATCCAGCATCAGCAGGCTGAGGCAGGTCTTTTTACGTATCGCCCTGCTCCACTCTGCTTTTAGCTGCTGCTCGTAATAGCGCCTATTGTTGATTTCTGTCAGGCCGTCAGTCAAGCTAAACCTCTCAATAGTCCGCATTTGATTAATCAAGCGCAAATGCAAGCCAACGCGCAAAGTAACAATAGCTGCTGCAAAGGGCTTTCTAATGAAATCAACAGCTCCCAAGCTAAGCCCCATTTCCTCAGATTCGACAGAATCGCTGCCGGTTACTAAAATGATGGGGATATCCCTTGTTCTTGACGACTCTTTAAGCGCTATTAGCACATCAAAACCCGACATATTCGGCATGACAATGTCCAGCAGAATCAGGTCTATATCATATTTCCTTGCCAGCGCGATCCCCGACTTGCCATCTTTGGCTAGTTTCACTTCGTACCTAGGCAACAAAATCTGGCTCAGAGCGTGAATTATCGTCGGCTCGTCATCTATAATCAAAATAGTTTGTTTTTGTATACTTTCATCCATACTAAAGTTCACCCCCTTCTTGATTCCAACAATCCGCTCAAGGTCTTTGCTGCCGATGGAAAATCACATTCCTCAATCTGTTCGACTAATAAATCTGTTCCTGGAATCGCAGCAAGCTCATCAACCATATTCAAACATGCGGCATCGTTAGAATCCAACATTGCAACGAGCCTGCTGAGCAGAGACTCAACGCTGTCATTGTCTAAATCCATTTGCGTTGCGAGAGCGGGAGCTTTCCGAGCAGCGTCTATGCCTTCCAGCACGCGGATAAGCTCTTTGCTGACCGCTTGCAATTGGTTTTCCGATGGTTTTTTACCAACGCTCAGCAAGTCCTCCATTTCGCCTGCCAGTCTCATAAGCTCATTTTCGCTTATAAGCCCCGCATGAGCTTTGAGGTTGTGGAATAAGCGATGGGCTTTTTCGATGTCGCCCGAACTCAAAGCTTGGCTTATTTCTTGAAACACATTCCTTCTCGATTTAAGAAACTCCGAGCGCAGCTTATCTTGTACGTCCGAACTGCTTTGATAGTTTTCTATATCTGCGGCCGCAAGAGATTTTATTGACGCCAAGACTTCCGGCGACTGTTTGTCTCGGATGAACTTGGTCAAAATAGCGTCTAGGTACATTGTCTGAATCGGTTTTGAAATAAAATCGTCAAAGCCGGCTGCTATATATTCCTCTGCTTGCCCGATTAGAGCATTGGCCGTCAAAACCACGATAGGTGCAGTATAACCCTGATCCCGCAACATGCGCATAGCGTCAGTCCCTGTAAGTTCCGGCATTAGGTGGTCCATAAACACGATGTCATACACATTGCCTTGATTAATAAGCTCAATTGCCGCATGCCCACTGTCGCAGGTATCAATTTGCAGACCATAAAACGAAAGCAGGCCCTGCGCAACATACAAATTGGCTTCTAAATCATCCACTACAAGAACCTTGCCATATGGCATCAATTCCGGCGCAAATTTGAACTTTTTTACAGCAGACCATTCGCTTAATTTAAGGTTCTGAAGGTTAAACGCTTCTTCCGCACCCAGCACATCATCCCCAGATACTCTATGAGGAATGCGAACAGTTATGTGCGTTCCTTTGCCTATGTCGCTTTCAACGTTGATGCTGCCACCCATCATTTCAAGCAAGCTGGACACTATTGGGATGCCTAACCCCGTTCCGCTCACGGATGGGCTTTCTTTCTCATGGAAACGCAGGTAGTCCATCCCGCTGCTAAGCGCCTCTATCTGATTTTTGCTCATTCCCAATCCGGTATCCCTAACAGAGATAATAAGCGATTTAATGCCTTCTTGCACCGGTTCGCAACTCAGGGACAACGTCACGGAGCCAGACATTGTGTATTTAACCGCATTAGACAGCAGGTTGCTCATGATTTGCCTGACGCGCAGCGGGTCGCCCATCAGGTGGGTAGGCAAATTTTCATCCACTTGCATACGGAATGAGATATTTTTTTGAGCTAGGTTCTCCATATGCAGCTGCATCTCTTCGACAACCATACCTGCGACACTGTACTCCACTTCTGCTACAAACACTTTGCCCGAATCTATTTTTGAAAAGTCAAGTAGGTCATTTACAATACCAAGGAGCAACTTCGCAGAATCGTAAATTTTTGAAAATGCCTCTTCCGCATAATCCGGCATTTCCGGGTTGTGCAGTTGGATTTCGGAAATGCCCAGGACCGATGCGATAGGCGTGCGGATTTCATGGCTCATCCTTGCCAAGAATCGCGTTTTTGCCCTATTGCTTTCTTCCGCATGCTCCATGGCCACTTTCCTGCTGTTTATGCGGTACAGCGCAAACGAAAGAATCAGCAGGCATATGAGCAAAACCGCCGTGCCAATAAGCCACGGCCTCTGAGCCCTGAGCTCCCTCACAGTAAAGTCAAAAGTCCTCCCCATCCAATAGTTCGTAATGACCCCGATGTCAACAACAGAAAGGGCTTTGTCAATAATGGATACGAGCAATGGCATGTTCTCGCTAATGGCAAATGATAAATAATAGCTCTCGTCAAAGATTAGGTTTGTTCTGAATTCGGTACGCTCGAGGAGGTGCGTCGCCCGCAAGAGCCCGCGCAGGCTGGTAAAGGCCAAATCTATATCGCCCGCTTCCAAGGCATCCAGAACGTCATCCTGATTGTTAAATCGCACGGTGCTTATGTGATTTGGGAACATGGTGTGGAACATAGTGTCAAAAATGCCATATCCAATCAGGCCCACGCGCATGTATAGCACCTCATTTACACCGATAATAGGCGTTCCAACGCGAGACAAAAGGGTGTAGCTGTCTGAGAAAAAGCCATCGGACAGCAAAAAGCTTTCGTCGCCCATTGTCTCTAAGCGAAAGGCCCCAGTAGCTAAATAAACCTCGCCGTTGCGCAACAGCTGATGTATCCCGTTGAGATTGCTGACATCCGGGCGGACAATTTCAAATCTAATACCTGTAATAGACTCTATTTGCCTTAAAATATCATGGGCAATGCCCTGAAATTCCCGCTCCCATTCACTATAAAAGCTAATAGGGTAGCTAAAACCGTGAGCCGCTATGGGGATGACGGGGTTGTTTGCAATAAATTCCCGCCCCTGCTCGGTGAGCAGCAACGACATCCTATGCCGGTTGACATCCTCCTTGCCCTCAGCATAAAGCTGTGCCAAAATGCTCATCCCACCACTATCCAATATTTTTTGGACGGCGTCTACAATGGGGATAAGTTCGGGATTTAGCGCCGAAAAAGACGCATACCCAAACACAAATGGGTAAAAGGGCTCCACCCGAAAACCAGGAAAGGCAATTGAAACAGTTAATACTCCGTCGCTGATATATGCGTCCGCCTCGCCTCGCAAAAGAAGTTCGGCGGCTTCTTCGGGGGTGTCCATGTGGGTATACTCAAAATTTCTGAGCGCTCCGTTGTCCCTAAGGACATTATGAAGGGCAGAACCCCTCGAAAATAATATATGCAAATCGCGCTCCTGCTCAATTTCTGAAAATGGGCGGCTGCCGGGCACGCGCGCAATAGCAACCGAGCGCTTGGAGATAGGGTCAGTCATCGCAAATCTCGCCTCCAGCACAGGTATGCGCGGGAACTGCCCCGTAAAGTGAACTGTGCCATTGTCGAAGCTATCCAGCAAATCGGTTATAGTTTCATAAATAACTGGAATAAATGGAATGCCGAACAATTCGGCGACCCATTCGCTCATCCTTGCGGAAAAACCGACAATTCCCCCATCCCTCGTATAAACCGCTTCATCGTTTTGAACCATGCCATACATAAAATACCCATAGCGCTCCCGGAGTTGCCCGATGGCCTGTATCTGAGCCTCAGTTATACCGGGGATATCGCGATAAGAGTCAAACCATATGCCTTGCTCGTGCCGCTCCGCACATCCAGAAAACAAAAAAACAGCGCCCAGTAAAATAGCGGCCGACAAAACAATTAAAAATATACGCTTCATAAGAAAGGATTCCTCCAAAGCACGCAACGTACGCAAATTATACAATGGAAAAGGTTCCGTTGTCAAATCCAAGATTACGATTTTACACAATAAGATTACGATTTTACAATTTATAAGGACAAATACCCACTGGTTATTTTGCACAAATTTTGCGCAAAATTGGAATAGGATGCCGCAAATGAGCAGCACCCTATCCAAACAAGTCCTTGTGCGATATGCGCATCTCTGCGCCAAAATCAAGGCGTTTTTATTACCAATCTATTGTATTTCCCCATCAGCCGGCGCATCCGTAGCAGCGCTGGGAGCTTCAGCATCGGGTGCAGCAAGCTCCGTGCCTAAAAATTCGGGTATTGACATCCCCGCCATTTTAAACATTTCGTTCAGCGGAGGAATCGAGCGCATCATTCCCGAAAGGAAATTCGAAGTCGTCGGTGAGCCGCCATCGCCGCTCATGGAATCCCAAACGGTAATCTTGTCGATTTGCAGGTTCTTAATAGCCTCGACTTGAATCTTCACAAGCTCCTCAATCTTGTCGGTCAGCATGAGCTGAACGGCGGCTTGCGGGTCGCCTCCGGCAGCCTCTACGACCTTTCCAAAACCGGCAGCCTGCTTTTCGAGAATCTCCTGCATACCGCGGGCCTGAGCCTCCATGCGGGCATAGATAGCGTCCGCCTCACCCTTGGCCCGGCGCCTAGCTTGCTCTGCATCCGCCTCGGCCTCGAGTTCAAGTCGCTCCTTGGCAATACGAGCTTTAACGATGATATCAGCTTGGCCAGTGGCCTCGTCGCGCTCAGCCCTGGCTTTCTCCGCAGCTTGCTGCGCCGCATATGCCTCCTCAAGGGCGCGCGCCTCAGCAGTCCTCTCTGCGGCAGTGGCGCGGCGCAAGGCTTCAGCCTCCTGCTCGCGTCGTGTCGCATCGGATTGAGAGATGAGCGCTTTGGAGCGGTTTTCACCTTCCACCGCAGACGCATCAGACTCAGCTACAGAGATACGCTGGGTCGAGAGTGCCTTTGAAGCACCTATAGACCCGTCGCGGTTTTTCTCGGCGACGCTCTGCTTCGCATCATTTATAGCCTTAGCGGCAGCCTCCTTACCAAGAGCCTCAATGTAGCCTGATTCATCAGTTATGTCTGTAACGTTGACGTTTATCAGGCGCAAACCGATTTTTTTGAGCTCTGTCTCAACATTGTGCGATACAGCCTCAAGGAATTTGTCGCGATCGGTGTTGATTTCCTCAATAGCCATAGTTGCGATAACAAGCCTGAGCTGCCCGAAGAGGATGTCCCTTGCAAGCTCTTGAATTTCAGAGGTCCTAAGCCCAAGCAGGCGTTCGGCGGCATTTTGCATAACTCCGGCTTCTGTCGAAATGCCGACAGTGAAACGTGACGGCACGTCAACGCGGATATTTTGCTGCGACAACGCATTTGTCAAATCAACGTTAATCGTCATAGGCGTGAGGTCTAGATATTGGAATGACTGTATAATCGGCCAGATAAATGCCGCTCCGCCATGTATGCATTTTGCCGACCGCGCACTTCCGTCGGGGTTGGAGCCAACTTTACCGTAGATTATCAAAACCTTGTCGGATGGGCACTTGCGGTAGCGCGAGAGAACTAGCAGCAATAGTGTAAACAAAAATACTATTACCACAATTGCGAGTATCAGGGTGGTTAGGTTTTCAGGCATCATAATGTTCATTCTCCTTTTATTTTATTGTTAATTTTTAATTTTGCTCAGTGATTGGGCGCACGAGAAGGCAGTCATTATCTATAACGCCAATGACTTCTACCTTCGTTTTCGGGCTGAGCGCAGTCTCATTGTCTGTCACGGCATCAAGCTCGACAAACCGTTCCTGCAAAAGCAGCATCACCTTGCCAGCCTTTGTGCGCGATGGCGGTATCGTGATATAGACCTCGCCCGGCTGCGACAAGGCATTGTTTATATTCAGATTGCCGCTATCTTGCATCCTGAGCGCAAGTCTTATGACAAAAGAGGCGAGCATCAAGGCCGCCGCCCCCGCAAGGAGGGCAATTTGTATCGACCAGAGAGTCGGAATCCCAGCAGACAGCGCAGCCAAACCGGCCCAACCCCCTAGGGCAAAAAAAGCGACTATCCCACGTACCGTAAATACCCTGAAAATGCTTGCATTCCCATAGCTTCCGGCTGCATTTGCAGGGCTATCTGGAGAGTCGGCTCCTACATCGCTGTCCGGCAAACCAAACCCGAAACCGAAAATCATAAGCAATAGCTGCAAAAGCATGACTACTGTCATCGGCATCGCCGCCGTCGCCATTATTTGACCGACAATACCAAGCTCCAGCCACCATTGCACAAACCATTCCATGACCTCACCTACTTTCTATAATTAGCATAATTTCAGTTGCTATTGTTTCGCACTCTTTCTGGAAAACCACGGCCTGTTTACAGGCTTCGCCTGCTCCTCGCGCCGCCCGCCCCCGCTTTCACCATCGGGGTCGATGATGATGCGCTCAACGCTGCTCACATCCCATTCACGGAGCGTTTGAGCAATCGTTTTTCGCATTTCTGCAGGCTCCTTTTCCTCAGCAGACTCATCCGCACCCTCCGCAATGGACTCCGCAGCCGCTGCAACCTCCACTTCCTCTGACGCCTCGGCTTTGGGCTCGACAGCTTGCTCGATTGGATTTTCAAGCTCGTGCAAAATCTGCTTCATCATTGATTCCGTCCTACGCTTGACATCGGTACAAACACAAGCATACATCATAAGTGAAAGAGCTTTCCTTATCCTAAGCCGGGCATCTGGCGAAGTGCCAACATAATCTTTGAGCACATCTTCCACGACCGCCTCAACGCCGCTCGCCTGCCCCATCATACCTAAAGCCTCGCAAAGATAATTAAAAAGCTCACTTTCCTTAATCGCATTCTCTCCGTTGCCGTCTCCCCCACCGCTCACAAAACTCATCAAAAGTGCGATATGCTCAAGTTTTATGCACTCCTTCAAAGCATTGATAATGAGAATCCTGGCAATATGAACCTCCTCATATCTCTTCCCCTTAGGGTGCGCCACCCAACCACGCTTGACCCAGTTCTGTATGGTCGAGCCTTCCAGCCCGGTCACAGCGCAAACCTGCGAAAGGCTAAGCCCGCCTGTAGCCTCAAGAAGCATTTGAATCTTCGAAAACCCCTTTTCTCCGGACTCTATGTACGCCTCGATTCCGGGCAAAAGCTTTTCTTTCGTATCCGTCACAGTTTTCATCCTCTCTAATCGTCAAAAATCAGGTTCAAAAAGCCACCGTTTAGTGGTTTTGTAAATTGTATCACGAGTTCGCACGAACGTCAATAGGAAATAAAAACCCCGCCCGAAAAATATTTTTCAGGCGGCGTGTCTATTGCGCTTAGCAACCTAATTGCTGCTTAGCTACTTAATTTCGACTTCAGCACCAGCGGCGGCAAGCTTGTCTTTAATTTCATTCGCCTCATCCTTGTTGACGCCTTCCTTAATCTTGGCGGGAACACCCTCAACAAGAGCTTTCGCCTCAGCGAGGCCAAGACCCGTGATTGCGCGCACTTCCTTGATGACCTTGACCTTCTCTGCGCCAAAGCTGGTCATAACGACATCAAAATCAGACTTCTCTTCAGCCGCACCGCCGCCAGCCGGAGCTGCACCAGCTGCCGGGGCCGCCATCGCAGCGGCAGAAACGCCGAACACTTCTTCGAGCTCGTGGACAAGGTCCGAAAGCTCGATAACAGTAAGAGCCTTAATCTCTTCAATCAAGGCAGTAATTTTTTCACTAGCCATTATAAATTCCTCCACTTAAATAAATGTTGTTTTATATGATTGTTGCTACTCAGCAGGGGCTTCCGCAGGCGCCTCCGGAGCTGGAGCTTCTGCTGCGACTTCTGCAGGAGCCTCGGCAGTGGCGTCAGCAGGCGCATCGGCAGACGCTCCACCCTTCTCGGCCGCAGCCTTAAGCACTACGGCAAGGCTCGCAATCGGCGCGAGCATCGTTCCGAGCAGCTGCGCTTGAAGCACCGGCAGCGCTGGAATGCTTGCAAGAGCGTTGACCTCGTCCGCAGACAGCACCTTGCCATCCATAAACCCGGCTTTAATCTCGAAATAGTCGTTGAATTTGTCAGAATATTCCTTGATTATCCTGGCAGGGGCAATGGGGTCTTCGTTGCTGACGGCAAGCGACGTCGTGCCGTTGAGGATAGAGTCAAGTTCGTCAAACCCTACGTTCTTGATAGCAAACCTCATCAGGGTATTCTTAATTACAGAATATTCAACATTCGCTTCGCGCAGTTTCACGCGCATCTCCGTGTCCTCATTAACCGAGATGCCGGAGAAGTTGACAAAAACTCCCGATTGGCTTTTCAGCTTCCCTGTGAGCTCTTCAACGATTTTCTTCTTAGCTTCGAGTACACTTTTACTTGGCATAAATTCTTTTCACCTCACAATATAGTAATCTCAGCGTCCAAAACAAATGTTGTCCCCCATCCAAAAAGACAGGGGACAACAGCCAACTCAAATCAGGGCCATCCTCGGCAGGATTTACAGCCTGGCGAAAAGCCAGCCACCTACTGTCTTTGGAGCGCAAAAGCATGTTATCAGACGCAGGTGGATTTGTCAACTAAAAAATCGAATAAGCGGCAATAATCCCAACGAATACCATCGAAACTGTTGAAACGAGCTTGAACAAGATGTTAATCGCAGGGCCAGCCGTATCCTTAAATGGGTCGCCAACAGTGTCTCCGATGACAGAAGCCTTGTGGTTTTCGGAACCCTTGCCTCCATACATTCCGCTCTCGATGTACTTCTTGGCATTATCCCAAGCTCCGCCGGCATTTGACATAAACACCGCAACGCAGAAGCCAATGACGGTAGCGCTGCCAATCAGCCCAACAACAGCCTCAAGCCCAAAGATGAGCCCTGTAGCAATCGGCACGGCGACCCCAAGGACAGTAGGTGCCACCATCTCGCGAAGGGCGCTGCTGGTGCAAAGGGCGACGCACCTCTCATAGTCAGCTTCCCCCGTACCCTCCATAAGCCCCGGGATCTCCTTAAACTGGCGCCTCACCTCTTGGACAATGCTGCCGGCAGAACGCTGAACGGCGGACATAGTCATAGCAGCAAAAACGAAAACCAGCATGCCTCCGATAAACATGCCTATGAGCAGGGACGGATTTCTGATGCTAAGGTAAAGCTCTCCGTAAATATGGTCGTGGGCAAGGTTTATAAACGAAACAAGCAACGCAAGCGAAGTCAGTGCGGCGCTGCCGATTGCAAAGCCCTTGCCCGTCGCCGCAGTTGTGTTGCCCAAAGAGTCCAGGGCGTCTGTACGGTCGCGGACTTCGTCCCCGAGCTCAGCCATTTGAGCAATGCCGCCCGCATTGTCCGCCACAGGCCCATAAGCATCGCAAGCTAGGGTCAGGCCCAGAGTTGAAAGCATTCCAACGGCGGCGACGCCAACACCGAACAAGCCGCGCGCAAAGGTTTCTTCCGTTGCGCCATAACCCAAAACTCCGCCCGCAACAAGAAAGCTGACGATAACAGCTCCGGAAACTATGAGGATTGGGGCGATTGTAGATTTCATCCCCAAGGCTATACCGGCGATAATTATTGTAGCGCTTCCGGTCTCAGAGGCCTCGGCAAGCTTTTTTGTGGGCGTATAGTGCGTAGAAGTGAAATACTCGGTAAAATACGCAATCAAGCAACCCGCAATCAGGCCGACGATAATCGCAATATAGTAGCCAACCCAATAATCCCCCATGATAAGGAACGTCACGGGCAAAAAACCGATTGCCGCCAGAATTGCCGAACCATACTCGCCCTTCCTAAGCGTGTTGAGCAGCTCCTTTTGAGACGCGTTTTCCTTAGTCCTGACAAAGAAGGTAGCAATCAGCGAAGCAACGACCCCTACGACTCCCAGCGCCACGGGCAGGAACATGCTTGCCCACATCGTATCGGTACCGGCGAAGGCCGCAAAGCCAAGGGCAATCGCAGCGTGCAGCGATTTGATGTAGCTCTCGTAAAGGTCTGCACCCATGCCTGCAACGTCTCCGACATTGTCGCCCACGTTATCTGCGATGACGGCGGGGTTGCGTGGGTCGTCCTCCGGAATCCCTGCTTCGACCTTACCCACAAGGTCGGCGCCGACGTCGGCAGCCTTCGTGAAAATCCCGCCGCCTACGCGCGCAAACAGCGCAAAAGCCGCCACGCCGACTCCGAACATAACCATGTTTGAGGCAATGTCGGCAGGCTCAAGGCCAAACACGAACCTCAACACTAAAAACCAGATTGAAACATCAAGCAATGCAAGCCCTATGACCGTAAACCCTAAGACCGAGCCTGACGAAAACGCAACGGTCAAGCCTTTGTTAAGGCTCTCACGCGAAGCATTTGCCGTGCGCACATTTGCGTATGTCGCAATCTTCATGCCTATAAATGCGGAAATCTGGGTCAAAACGCCGCCCAGCAAAAAAGCCACCGGCATAAACGGCGAAAGATACTCAAGAACAGCTAAAACAGTCAAAACCACGACCAAAATTACGTAGAATATCGCAACTGCCCTAAACTGCCGCTTTAGATACGCATTCGCACCCTTCCTAATCGCCAACGCGATTTTCTTCATAGCCTCAGTACCCTCCGGGTACTTCATGACCTGCTTACTTTTTATAAATGCGAATGCCAGAGCCACCAATCCGCCAACAATCCCAATTATAAATGCTAACTCAAAATCCAATGTTCCCTATGCTCCCTTCATAACAATCTCTTACTTGACTGCGCAATGCGCATTGCGGTGTATTATATATGAATTATGATAGCGTGTAAAGCACTTAAGTTAAAAAATACAATAACAAAGTATCTAAATCTAAAACAGTAGTACTTGAATTTTGCTTAACTTGGCGTATATAATAGGAAGGCGATTTCACGTGGCCGGGGCACAGTGGACAATGAACGGAGGCAATAAGCTTGGGCAAGATTATTCTATCGTGGGATGATTTAGAATCGGCATGCAAGTCATGCACAAAATGCCCACTGCATGAAACAAGGGCGAATGTGGTCTTCGGGGTAGGCAACCGCTCGGCGGAAGTCCTCTTCATAGGAGAAGGCCCAGGCGAAAACGAGGATTTAAAAGGCGAGCCTTTCGTGGGGCGGGGCGGAATCCTGCTCGACAATATGCTGGAAATCATAGGGCTTAGCCGCAAAAGCAACATTTTCATAGCCAACATAGTCAAATGCAGGCCGCCCAACAACCGTGACCCGCACTCATCCGAACGCGAAGCCTGCGCCCCATGGCTAAATGAGCAAATTGCCCTGATAAACCCAAAAATAATAGTCTGCCTTGGTAGGATAGCCGCAGGGGAAATAATAGGCGGCGACTTCAAAATCAGCAGGGACCATGGGAAGTGGTATGAAATAAAAGGCAGGAAAACAATGGCGCTGTATCACCCGGCGGCGCTGCTAAGAGATCCGAATCGCCGCCCGGACACTTTCGTAGACCTAAAAGAGCTGGAAAGCGTTATAAAAGAGACCTGCACGCAAACATACTGAAATTAGGTGCCAAAATGAATACAACAACCCGTAATCCCGAGCAGTCGGACCTCCCCTATTTACGTCAAATCTGGAAAGAAGCCTTCGGCAGCGACGACGACGACTTGTTTTTTGATTACTGCTACTGCCCTGACAAGTGCGTTATCACCGAAATCAACCGGACCCCCATAGCGATGGGCTTCATCCTTCCTGCCGGTACATTGGTGGGCTCCGGCGGCGCAATTCCCTGTGCAATGATATATGCCCTTGCTACCATGCCAGAACACAGGAAGCGTGGATATGGCTCTCAAATTGTGCAGGAACTGGTCTCCGCAAGCCGCGCAGCTGGCTACCCAATAACGGTACTATGCCCATCCAATGAGGAAAATTTCAGATATTATGCAGAAAATACGCAATTTCGAGATGCATTTTATATATGCGAAAAGTCATACCATGATTTGCCCCCCTGCCCTGATAATGCGGCAGCCACAATAATATCTGCCAATGAATACGAAAATTTGCGAAAGCCCCTTTTAAAGGGGTTGCCGCATATCGAAATGGGCAGCCGTGCCATTGAATATCAAGAGCGACTGTGCAAGCTGACAGGCGGAGCGCTGGTGCGAGTAGACGTCCGATTCGGCACATCCATCGCAGCCATAGAACTAGCGCCGGAAGCCCCGGTTCTAATAAAAGAGCTACTGCTCCCACTGCAAGGCAGCGAAAACCAAGACACTGCCACCCACGCAACCCTTGCAGCCATTGCGAAGATTTTCCCAGCAAATGAATACATCGTCAGAACCCCCATCCAAGACAAAGAAAATGACAGCAGCCACATAAGGCGGTTCGGGATGATTGATGCGCCACAGCCCGTACATGAGGCACTCAGTGGCCAAGACGCTGCGCCATGGTATGGATTTGCGTTTGACTAAAAGGAGACAATTTGATTCTACAACACATCTCATCCGCCTTTTTCGCTTTGCTTGTCAGCGTGTTTTTGCTCGCCTTCCCGCTTGAAGGATACGCAGCAATTGAAGACTTTAAATACAACCTGTTCCTGCTCCTCTGCGGGGGCTATTGCGCTGTGATATTAATTAAGCGAACCCAGCTTGCTATAACAGGCATACAGCCATTTGGCAAAATACCCGACAGCATCAAGACTGTCCCTACGTCCATGAAGCTCCTGTTCTTATTCCTCGCCTTCACTATACTTTCCGCTGTACTTTCCGGCTACGAGGGGACGTTCAGGGGCGCTTTCCGGCGGGAGGGAGCCTTGAGCATCGCCATTTATATACTTAGCTGTTTCTTTCTGTCACAATATCTGCGCCCAAAAAAATGGATGCTCTTCGCTCTCGGCAGCTCAACGCTGCTATTCTGTGCGCTATCCTTGATTCAGATGACCGGGGCCAATCCCTTCATGCTCTTTCCGGAGGGCCACAATTTTTATGGGGCAGGGGTGTATTTCCCGGGCGAATTCCTAGGCACTCTTGGCAACACGGGTCTCGTCGGCGCATTTTTAAGCATCGTTGCCGGAGTTTTTTCCATGGCAATAATAAAATGCGAATTTCGCAAGGGCTGGCATATTGCCGCCCTCGCAGCCCCGCTCACCCTTGTAATGATACTAATATTTGAGATGGACATAGAGGCAGCGCTTCTAGCCTTAATCTCCGGACTCGTGCTTATGCTTCCCGTAGCGGTAACGAACCAGGCAAGCCTGTCCCGCACGCTTTTTGTCGCAGCAGTCGTTATTTCAGCATTTTCAGTGTCGCAGGCTATCGTCTTTGGCGATAGGACTACCGCATTTGCCCCGGCTGAATTGACCTCGCTTATAGTTGCCGGATTTGTTGCGCTGCTTGCAATAGCCGTGCCAAAGATTAAGGCTTTTGAAAAAATCCCTATGAAGCTGTACAGACTGGGCTCAGCTGTTGTTGTCTTTGCTGCCATATGCTTTGCAGTTACCTACCTATGGTTCTTCGGCTCAGGCCACACGGGCATGATTTATGAGGCATCCGAAGTTCTCCGAGGTCGGTGGGATGATTCCTTTGGCTCGACTAGGGTCTATATATGGAGAAGCATTTTATCCGGCATTACACAGCAAGGGCTCCTGCTTGGAACAGGCCCGGATACCTTGGGCTTCTGGAGCATTGAGCCTTTTGCGCGCTATATCCCCGAGTTTGGGGTTTTGCTGGTCGCCCAAATCGATTCGGCACATAACGAATATCTGCAAATCCTGGCTACCGGAGGGCTTTTGTCGCTGCTTAGCTACTTGGGAGCCCTTGTGCTCGCTGCAAAAAGTTGGCTAAGCCATCCAAGCGACAAACTCTCGGCAATTGCCGGTGCAGGGGTGCTATTTTATTGTATACAGGCCTTTTTTGGAATCTCCATGTTCATAGCCGCTCCATTCTTTTGGGCTTGCTTGGCGGTTTTGATACATTCGCAAAATTCTTTGTCATTAAAAAGGAGTGGTGCTAAATGCCCGTGATAGATAAAAAAAACCGCAAGAAAATCTCAATCAAAAAAGTGATTTCCGCAATTCCCAAACCTCCTATCCCAAAAAAACTTGCCCTTGCCATCACTGCCGCTGTGGTAGTCATCGGCGTTATTGCTCTCATCCTCTTGCTGCGGGGACCGTCAGATGAGCCTGTATTGCTGACAGTAGGTTCAAGGAACATAGTCGAAACAGAGGCCCGCTACTACCTGCTTTCAGCCGCTCGTGCGGTGAGGGAGCGTTTTCCACATGCTGACTGGGAGGACATAGTACGCGGGGTGCCGCTCAGCGAACTTATAAGGCACGAAGCGCTGAGCTCCATAAAATCCGATTATGCAATCCGTATGAAGGCGGCCGAACTGGACACAGAGCTCACTTCAGAGCAGATGACCGGGCTAGATAGGATACTTAGCGACCGGATTGGCTACTTTGGCGGTGCAAGGGCGTTTTCAGATTTCCTCACGCAGCAAGGCATGAACATCGACCTGTTTACCCACTTAAACGAAATAACGGTTTTGCGAGCTAACATACTCGATGTCCTGTTCGGCGAAGACGGCACCATACCTGTCATGCGTTGGCAGCTTGTCGCATTTGCAGAGGAGCAGGGATACATTCGCACAACGCACATACTGCGCACGACGCAGGACGAACATGGGGAAAGGCTCATGGAGGCCGATGTGCAAAGGCAACGTGCAATTGCCGAGTATATCTTGCCCAGAGCCACTGCCGGCGAGGATTTTTTCATCCTGCTCGCTGAGTTTGGCGAGGATCCGGGCGTTATGCACCCACCGCACTATTATGATTTTCAAAGGGGCACAATGGACGAGGAGTTTGAAGCAGCTGCATTTGAGCTCTTTGACTACGAGATTAGCGGCATTGTCGAGACTGCATTTGGCTACCACATTATAAAGAGACTCCCCATCGATCCGGAAGCCGTCAGGGGTGCTCACGCCAATTTCGAGCTAAATAAAATTTTGGTCGAATGGGCCAGTGAGGTGGAGCACTCATTGAGCGAGCGATGGCAAAATGTAAACATCAGAGCTTTGTATGAAAATTTTCGCTAAACAATTTACAAAATGTTCCGATATCTATAATTGACAGAAATCTTTGAGCTCTAAAATGAGTGCGCTGAAACTGAAGGAGGAACATGGATTTGAAGGCGACAAAAAAAACGAGGAAAATAATTGCGCTGGATATAGTGCTTGTAATGCTGCTTGCCATAATCCCAATGACCGCATCCGCAAGTGATGCAAGTGAAGGGTATGGCGATGACTATCAAATGTCCGCAACAAGCACAGACGTGAGCACCTATACCGAAGGGTGCGAGTACGACGAGTACAATGAACCTGACTATACCGTATGTGAGAACGCAGAGTATGACGAGAATCAAGAATCACTGCCTTATTATGGCTCTCATGGCTCATACGATTATGATGAGCCTGAACATATGCCGCCATACAATGAATTACACCCTGATGCGTTCGAGCCGGTACCTCCGTACCACGGATTTGACGACGATTTCTTGTTTTGGACTCCGCTGTACTCAGAACCTTTCTACACTGCAGAAACAACACAAACAAATAGCGGATTTGACCCCTTAATGACAATCTCAGCCACAAATGCGGTACAAGCAGTGATAGTGGGCGAGGCTATAGCTCCAATACACTTGTCGGCGCAAAATTCGGAGGGTTATGTCATTTTTGCACTGCTCGAAGGTGCACTCCCCCCGGGCTTGGTTTTCACGGGCAACACCGTCTCCGGCACGGTCGGTTTGATGGTAAACCCCGGAACATTTACGCTGACGTTCATTGGAATTGACCTAGAAAACCCGGCAGTAATCCCTCCCCAGGCAACAATTACCATAGAAGTCGCCCCACAGGGTACGCAACCCGCAAGCTCCGGAAGCGATTTTGATATGCAGGTAGGCGAAACCCGGATGCTGGAAGTAGTTGCTTCCTCTGCAAATCTGCAGCTGATATTGTCGTCAAGCAATCCGAATGTTGCCACAGTTGAAGCAAACTCCCCAATAACCATCACAGCGGTAGGCCCGGGAGATGCCACTATACAAATAATGACCTTCGGCGCTTCGCCCGCCTCGTTGAGGTTGACTGTGTCGGTACAAGATGACCTGGCAACACAAGTTGGCTTGCATTCAAGCCATATAGATTCAACACCGCCGCCGGAAACAGAGTCTGCATCGCAGCCGTAAGCGGTTTCAGGGAAGGTGTGCTGCTGATAGACTTTACCACTGACTGTGGTAGCGGAAGTCGTCAGCAGCACATTTCGTTATATTTGTTATAGTAGGGTTTCACAATATCCTAAGAAAATGTTTTTAAATTCCCTGGAATTTAATAAATTAGAAACAATTGAGTGTAGATTGCTTAATAACTGATTGCTATTATATAAGAGCAGGGTCGCTAAACTATCTTTTTTCATTTTATTATCCTCATAATCTGTTAGACCAATGGAAGTCGTAAGACTTCCATTGGTCTTTTGTGCAATTGACAAAGGCTACCCTGTCTGATATGCTCATAAACACACCGCATGGGGATGGATCCGGCCTGGTGGCCGGCCCGGGCTTCAAATCCGGCCGTGAGGCGGTTAGCGCCGTCTCAGGTGTGTTCGATTCACACACATCCCCGCCAAGAAAACACAATAGGGCGGGATTGCATGAAACACATAATATTAGGAACCGCAGGGCACGTGGATCACGGAAAGACAACGCTGGTCCACCGTTTGACCGGCCACAACACCGACCGCCTAAAAGAGGAAATCGCCCGGGGCATAACCATTGAACTAGGTTTTGCCCCTTTTCTGCTGCCCGGCGGAGGACGCATCGGAATAATAGACGTACCAGGTCACGAAAAATTCGTCAAAAACATGCTTGCGGGAGCCACGGGCATAGATCTCTTCATGCTGGTTATAGCCGCAGACGAAGGCATAATGCCACAAACTAGGGAACACATAGACATCCTCCATCTGCTGGGCGTAGAACGAGGAATCATTGTATTGACAAAAATCGACATGATTGACGAAGAGTGGCTTGAACTGGTGCGCGACGACGTAAATGAATACATAAGCGAAGGCCCC
>WQSH01000024.1 GCA_009787995.1 Oscillospiraceae bacterium | reverse complement strand
AGAGGTGTCCGAGCGGCCGAAGGTGCAGCATTGGAAATGCTGTGTACGTCACAAGCGTACCGGGGGTTCAAATCCCCCCCTCTCCGCCATATCGGCCAAGGTCACACCAAAAAATTGTTTGTGGACGATTTTGTGAATGTGACCTTGCCTTTTGCTTGTGGCTGCGACTTGTGGCTGCGAATTTTTGTACAGTGGAGTGTAGTATGTTGGATATTGCTTCCTTGGATGACTTTAGAGAATTTAACGAACGCGCCCGGCTAATGTTCGACACGGCGCCGATGATTATTCAGTATTGGGACAAAATGTACAACCTTATTGATTGCAATAAAACCACGCTTGAATTCTATGGCTTTTCAAACAAAGAAGCATATATAAAAAACTTCAGGTCTCTCGTGCCCGAACGTCAGCCCGACGGCACCCCCTCGATGGAGGCGTGGGACAATTACTTGGAGCAGGTATTTATAAGCGGTGCAGGAAATATTGAATATTTGGAAACCGCTCTTGGCGGCGTGGACGCCTTCTTTGAGGTAAAAGGGGTTCGCACAATATATAACAACGAGACCGTGGTGATAACATACTCCACAGATGTCACACAGCTCAAAGTTGCGGAGAAACATGAGCAAGAATCTAGCGACATGGTTGAGCTGCTATTGGACTCATCCCCTGCGCTTATCGAAATTTGGGACGACCAGCTTAACCTGGTAGATTGCAACAACCAAACTGCAAAGCTCTTAGGGATATCCGACAAAACGGAGTTTCTTGAGCATTATGAAAAATTTTCCCCCGAGTTTCAGCCCTGCGGCACACCTTCAAAAGTAAAGTCCGTCGCTTATGCCGAACAGGCATTGCGAGAAGGGAGCTCCCGTTTTGAGTGGACACATCTTACCACAAGCGGCGAGGAGCTTCCTGTCGAGGTTCTCTTTGTGCGCCAAAAACGCAATGGCAAAAACATCGTGGTCGGATATAGCCACGATTTGCGCCCGATTAAGAAAGCCTTGGCGGAAATGCAGCGCATCGAAATCGCAGAAGAAAGCAATCGAGCGAAAAGCAGGTTTTTAGCCAGGATGAGCCATGAGTTGCGCACGCCAATTACGGCGGTCTTGGGTATATCAGAAATAGAGCTGCAAACTCCGGACCTCTCGCCGCATATGGAGGAGTCATTTGCAAAAATTCACAGCTCCGCAAATATGCTGCTCAACATTGTCAACGATGTTTTGGACCTCTCAAAAATCGAAGCGGGCAAAATGGAATTGCTGCAGGATGAGTACGATGTGGCAAGCATAATTGGCGATGTCGCGCAAATGCACCTTAACCATTTAAGCAACAAGGATATAACTTTCCATTTATGTGTGGACGAAAACCTCCCTGCGCACCTCTCCGGCGACATTCTCCGCATCGAGCAGATCATGAATAACTTGCTGTCAAACGCTTTCAAATATACAGATTCAGGCTCGGTTGAGCTATCTTGGGGCTGCCTTGCACACGAGTCAAAGGAGGGCTACATCAGACTCACCATATCCGTCAGCGACACAGGCTTCGGCCTAACTCCGGAGCAACTGGGCAATATGGGCGATGAATATCTGCGTTTCCACGAACACGAGGAGCGGTTCATCAGCGGCACAGGGCTGGGCATCCCCATCGTCTACAGCTTATTGCGGCTGATGGACGCCGATATAGACGTTGAAAGCGAAGTTGGCAAAGGCACAAAAATTTTGGTCAGCATACCGCAGAAGCTGACTGCAAACCCCGAAACGCTCGGCAAAGAGTCTGTCTCCCGCCTGCAGCAGTTTGAACTATCTGCTAAGCTTGCAAGCAAGAAGTTCTCATTCAATCCTGAGCCCATGCCATATGGCAGCGTGCTTGTAGTTGACGACGTGGATGCCAATATCTATGTGGCAAAGGGCCTGCTTGCATTCTATGACCTCAAAGTCGAAACCTGCACCAGCGGACATGAAGCTATAGAAAAAATAAAACAGGGCGCAGTCTACGACATTATATTCATGGATCATATGATGCCGGGCTTGAGTGGTTTCGAAGCCATGCACATAATCCGGGAAATGGGCTACGCTCATCCTATAGTAGCCCTGACTGCCAATGCACTTATAGGGCAAGCGGAAAAATTTATTAGGGCAGGCTTTGACGGCTATATTTCAAAGCCCATCCAGACCAAACGCCTAAACACGATTTTGATAAGGCACATAAAAGATAAACAGCCTCCAGAGGTGATTGAAGCAGCAAACGCAAATAGAACCTCCACCAAAGGCGACATTAACAGTTATCAAAGCAATCCGGAGTTGATAGCAAAGCTGCGCATAGACTTTGTAAGGCACCATAAGAATGCGTTCATTGAAATGTGCAATGCCATAGACACAGGCGATACCGAAACGGCGCACCGCCTAGCGCACACCATTAAAGGGTCGGCAGGCTTGATATTAGAAAGTGCATTGGCCCGCACCGCAGAAAAAGTAGAACAGGTGCTGGCGGAGGCTGCTGCGCCAACAGACAGTCAGTTGTCTGCCTTAGAGCGCGAATTTGTGCGCGTGCTTTTGGATATAGGCGAAGTAGAGGCTGCGCCTTCGGATAGCGAAGGATATTTGAGCAGCGGTGAAGCTGCAAGGCAAGGCGAATCTGATGTGCGCAAAAACAGCATACTGATAGTGGACGATGAAGCAATGAATATCCGGGCGCTAATGGACATCCTTAGCGACGATTATGTGGTGTACGCCGAACGCGACGGCACAAAATGCATTGAAGCGGTCAAAAGAATCTCTCCTGATTTGGTCCTGCTGGACGTAATAATGCCGGAAACGAACGGCTTTGAAATAATTAAAGAGCTCAAAAAAGATGCAGGCACCAAAGACGTGCCCATCATTTTCGTAACTGGAAAAAACAGCCCCGAGGATGAGTTTTTAGGTTTTTCCTTAGGGGCGGTAGATTATATAAACAAGCCATTTAATGCACCGGTTGTTCAAATGCGGGTACAAAGCCAGATGAAGATTATTAACCTGATACGAAAGATGCATAGCCAAACCGCAACAGACACTTTGACAGGCATAGGCAACCGCCGCTTCTTCAACACTTTGCTGCACCAGGAGTGGGCGCGCGCCAAAAGACAGCAAACCCCCATCAGCATTATGATATTGGATTTAGATAATTTCAAGAATTTTAACGACACCTATGGCCATCTAAGCGGTGATACGGCACTTGTGAACATAGCCCGCGTTATCGCTTCGGTGCTGGTGCGGGCGACGGACAAAGTCGCTCGGTGGGGCGGTGAAGAATTTGTCATAATCCTGCCCGACATCGCTCTGCCTGGCGCTCGCAAAGTCGCCGAGAGCATACGCGCTGCCATCGAAAGCGACCCAATACCCATAAGCGAAGGTACCTCTGTAATAGTAACTGCAAGCATCGGCATTCACTGCAGCATACCGCAACGCACAGGGGACTACAGCATAGATGAATTCATGATCGATGCGGACAAAGCCCTATACCAAGCAAAGAAAAACGGCAAGAACTGTGTATGCGCCGTTGAAGACTTGCGCTAAGGAAAGACTCCACCCACTGGACGAAATTGCGAAAGGGGCACCCATAAAATGAATATCCTAAGAAGCCTGAAAATAAGGACAAAGCTGCTCTGCGGTTTCTTTTTACTCCTGGCTGCAACTGTAGCAGTTGGCTTTTTTGGCATGCGAAGCCTGCTAGAGATTGACCGCGAATACACATATGCCCTCACAAAAATACTAGACCACTACGCTTATATCGATGATAGCTTAGTGTCGTTTATAAACAATATGAGCGATGATTTGACTTCGCAGGCGACGCAGGCGCTATGGTATATGGGCATAGCGTCCGCCTTTAGCCTTTTTGCTAGCGCAGCTATTGCCTTGATTATTTCAGGTGCAATAACAAAGCCGCTAAAAAAAGCGGCCTCGGTTTTGAGCAGTGTGCGAAACGGCAATTTGAACATAAATATCGACCAGTCCACTATCGCAAATGACGAGGTGGGCACTCTGCTCCGCGACGTTCTCGGGCTTATAGGCAGCGTGAAATCCATAAATGCTGAAGTCAAGGGAATGATTGCCGCAGCAGCTGACAAGGGCGACTTGCATCATGTAATTGAAGCCGACAAATACAGCGGCGAGTGGCGCGAAATAATGCTGGGCCTCAATCGCCTAGCCGAAGCGGTTGACGCGCCAATTGTTGAAATCAGGGACGTGATGGGCACTCTTTCAGGCGGCAACTTTGACCGCAAAGTAACTGGCGATTACAAAGGCGACTTTTTGCAAATTAAAAAGTCGGTAAACGACACTATTGACGAGCTTGCTAGGTATGTAGACAACGAATTGCAAAAAGAGCGCGATACGTACGAACTGATGCAAATAATCCTTGATTCCTCGCCTTCTATAATCAACCAATGGGATGATAATTATAATCTCTTGAAAACCAGCAGGCGGTCTGTTGAATTGTTTGGGCTGGGCAGCCAAGAAGAGTATATCGAACGATTTTACGACCTTATGCCAGAGCATCAGCCTTGCGGGTCTTCCTCTAAAGAAAAAGCCCTCGGGCTTATGAAAGATACATACGAAAACGGTTACGCTGAATTTGAGTGGATGCACCAAACGCTGGACGGCAAGCTGATTCCCACTTTTGTCACTCTTGTGCGCGCAATGCACAATGGCAAAGTTATTCTTATTGCTTTTACAACCGATTTGCGCAAGGTAAAAGAGGCCGAAGAGCTTATCGGAATACTCCAAGACAATTCTCCATTGTTTATGGAAACTTGGGACACGGACGGCAATTTCATAGACTGCAACAAAAAACTGCGGGAAACATTTGGAATCAAAAGCAATTCGGAATTTGTCGAAAGCCCCTATGCTTTGTCGCCCAAGTATCAGCCGTGCGGAAAAACATCAAAGGAAAAAAATACGCAGCTTATAGAGCTTGCCAAGAAAAACGGCATTGCCAGGGACGAGTGGGTGTATCAACTGCCTAGCGGAGAAATTATCCCCACAGAAGCGACATGGGTTCACGTCGAGCATCACGACAAATCCTTGATTATAGGGTATGCCCAAGATTTGCGCCCGGTAAAGGCCGCTGCCGAAAGAGAGCGCGAATTAGAAAAAAAACTGCTTGAAAAGGAACTGGACGAGCGCATCCGCCTTATGTTTGACGCAGCGCCGCTTGTAATCGAATTTTGGAAAAAAGATTACACCCCCCTCGACTGCAACCAAACCGCTTTGGATTACTACGAGCTTTCCTCTAAAAGCGAGTACACGGTGCATCTCCCTAGTTTTTTTGACGCCGAACACCCCAACACTCCTGCCTGGCGGGAATATTTAGATGAAGTTTTCAAGGCTGGCTCTGGGCAGTTTGATTTTATTGACTACAAACCATCGGGCAAAAGCACGTTCCTGGAGGTTTATGCCGTACGGATGAAATTTGGCGGAGAGGATGTTGTCGTCACTTATGCCCATGATGTCACGCAAATCAAGGAGCTGCAAATGGAACAGCAGCGCATAGAAATAGCGGAAGAGTCAAGCCGCGCAAAAAGCAATTTCTTGGCGAGGATGAGCCATGAAATCCGTACTCCCATCACTGCGGTTATGGGCATTTCGGAAATCGAGCTGCAAAACCCCGACCTCCCACCCCATGTCGAGGAATCCTTTGCTAAAATCCACAATTCAGCAAACATTCTTCTCGGCATTGTAAACGACATATTAGACCTCTCCAAAATCGAAGCGGGCAAGATGTCGCTTGTGCAGGAAAGCTACGAAGTGGCAAGCATGATCGTGGATGTCGTGCATTTGCACCTTGCGCACGCCGGCAGCAATAATATCAAATTCGATTTGCATGTAGACGAAAATCTGCCCACATATCTTGTGGGCGATGTTGTCCGTATTGAGCAGATTATAAACAACTTATTGTCAAATGCTTTCAAATACACGGAAACCGGCTCCGTTGAACTATACATACAATGCCGGAAAGATTCGCCGGAAGATGAATACGTGACGCTGGTTTTTTCCATCATCGATACCGGCTATGGGATGACCCCTGAACAACTTGGAAATTTGAGCAACGAATATACACGCTTCCATGAGCGGGAAAATCGATTTGTCGGTGGCACAGGACTAGGTATACCCATTGTGTTTAGCTTGGTTGACATGATGGGCGCAACGGTAGATATAGAAAGTGAGGTAGGCTCAGGCACAAAGGTTGTCGTTTGCATACCGCAGAAAATTGCAAGCACCGAAATCTTGGGCAAGGAGCTGTCGCTCAGCTTGCAGCAATTTGAGAAAGTGTTGCAGAGAACGGCAAAGCGATTCGATTTCGAGCCGGAATCAATGCCGTATGGCCGCGTCCTTGTTGTTGACGACGTAGATGCAAACCTATACGTCGCCGAGGGCTTGCTTGCATTTTATGACCTAAGCGTTGAGACTTGCAGCAGCGGATACGAAGCGATAGACATAATCAAGGCGGGCAATGTTTATGACATAGTGTTCATGGACCACATGATGCCCGGAATTAACGGCATGGATGCCATGCAACAGCTTCGCAAAATCGGCTACACCCACCCAATAGTAGCGCTTACTGCCAACGCCATGATTGGTCAAGCTGAAAAATTTATTAAAGCCGGATTTGACGGTTTTATTTCAAAGCCCATACGGACTAAACACCTAAACGCAATTTTGACTAAGCATATAAGAGACAAGCAGCCGCCCGGTGTGATCGAGGCAGCAAAAGCGGCGCATGCAGGCAAACCTATAGCAAAAGGGAACATAAGCAGCTATCAGCGCGATCCCGTTTTGATGGATAAATTGCGCCAAGACTTTGTGCGAAGCCATGAAAATACGTTCGCCGACATATCCGAATACATAAGCGCAGGCGACATTGAAACTGCCCACCGGCTGGCGCACTCGCTAAAAAACTCGGCAGCGCTTATTCTCGAAAGCTCATTGGCTCGGACCGCTGAGTATGTGGAACGTATATTTGCAAACAGGGACATTCCGCCGATCGACCGCCTATCCGCTTTAGAGGGGGAAATCACGCACGTGCTTGAGAGCATTGGTAAGGCTGAGGAGGTTACTGCTGTCCCAAGTGCAGCAACCGATTTTGACAAAGCCGACGCCATGAACCTGCTCAATAAGCTTGAGGCTTTGCTGGCATCCCAGAATGTCGAGTGTATGGATTATCTTGACGAGCTTTGCGCAATTCCAGGAACTGCTTTGCTATATAGGCAGATTGAGGACTTTGACTTTAGGGCGGCGGCACAGACCTTGGCTTCGCTAAAGGACGAGCTGTAAGGGTGTAAGAGTGCCTCCGACCTCCCCTATTCCCTAACCTTAGACCCCCGGCCATAGACAAGATACAAAACAACCGTGGACACAACCATCATCAGCACCGCATAGACGAAAGTTATTGCGGTGTTGTCTGCTGCCGCTTCCTCAGTCAGCGTCTGGATTTGGACAGCCAAGGGCATATTCAGCGGGTGGTACAGGAACACCGACATGTCAAAATCCTGCATCAGCTGGCTGAAATTAAGGGCGAAAATCGCCAGGACAGACGGCAGGATAATGGGCAATATAACCCGGAAAAAAGTGTAGAGCGACTTTGCCCCCAAATTCCTCGCCGCATCCTCCAAGGCATCGTCAAGGGCAAAAAATGCGGCGCGCGTTATCCTCAGCGTGAAGGGTATCCGAATTATCATATAGCCTATCACCATGATAATCATGGTTCCGGTCAGCACCCTGTTCATCATAAACCACCTTGGCTGGTTAAAGGTGGTAATTAGCCCCAATGCTACAAGCACGGCGGGCAGCAGCCAGGGAATCATAAAACCGTACTCTATAACCGTGCTGAGCCTATTCTTATGCTTTGTTATCATCCGGCATACTACTATGACGACCACCGCCACGGCTATCGAGGCCGCCAGCGAAAAGCCCACGCTCACCAAAATCGGCCTATATGAGGATACCCTTGAAAACACATTGACATAGTTTTCAAACGTAAAGGCGGAAAAGCTCAGCTGCCCCCTGCCTATCGTTGCCGAATTTGTAAACGAGAATAAAATTATCAAAACTACGGGCGCAACGTACACAACAAACATGAAGTACGCATAAACATGGACCAGCACATTCACAACGGGATTGTGGATTTTCTGCTTGACTATGGACGTTTTCACCTTTGATGCGGACAGGTAGTGCCCGCGCTTTTCAAGTCTGGAGAGCAGCGCTACCAAAATCAGTGTAGCCACCCCGAGGAACACCGCCATCAGTGCCGCCAAATCCCTGGAGCCCGCCATCCTGGAAAACTGGAGTATCATAGGGTTTATGGTCTGGAAATTGAGGCCGCCGACTAGGAGCGGCGCAGATGTGGCGGTCAATGCCGTCATGAATGTAAAAATCGTCACAGCCAAAAGCGGCGGGATCAGCACCGGCAGCACTATCCGCCGCAGTATCGTAAACTGCTTTGCGCCCATGTTTTTTGCCGCCTCAACCGTCTGATAGTCAACGGCACTCATGGCGTTGCGCAAGAAAATTATGTGATTCCCGGTCGTGGCAAATGTCATTACAAAGAGCACTGCCCAGAAGCCTTCAAACCAATTTACATTGAAATAAGGGTTTATAGCCGCAAAAATATTCGTCAAGTACCCGCCCCGCCCATAGAGGAACCTATAGCCCGAAACTAGGATAATGCCGCCGTAAACGAGCGTCGTCATGTAGCCAAGACGCAGGATTTTTGAGCCCTTCACGGCAAAATACTCGGTAATCAGCACTAGGCTGACGCCAATGAACCCCACAGTGATGCTCAACGCCGGAGCCAGCACAAAGCTGTTGCGCAAAGCGTTCATAGCCCTGGTCGAATTCAGCACCCGCTCAAAAGCCCTAAGCGTGAACTGCCCATCCTGCCAGAATACAAATAGCACCGTATTTATATTTGGTATGACCAGCATCACGAGCAGAAACCATAGCAGCCCTAGATAAATCAAACCGACGACCAATTTTTTCCTGTTCATTGTTTGCAAATATTTCATCAGGCGCACCACCTTTAAAACTGCATTACGCTTGCAGGGTCAAAGCTTATTTTTATGCTCTCCCCCATTTTATACATGGATGCCCCGCTGTTTTTCTCGATTACCTTGAGCTGCGTGCCCCCGGCATTGATTGTGTATTTGATGTACAGCCCATAGTACTCGAAATTCTCCACCACCGCTTCGCTGTCAATGTGATTTTCTTGGTGGTTGTTGACATACATGCGTTCCAGGCGGATGTAGCAGCTCTTGTTTGTGTCTATGCCCCGCTGCCCCGCTCCGGCCTTGTCCAAAAAATCCTTGCTGAGCTTGTTGATATCCCCGATGAAATTGCACACAAACTCCGAAGCAGATTGATTATACACCTCGTCCGGCCGCCCGATCTGCTCTATTTTACCCTTGTTAAACACCGCAATCCTGTCAGAAAGAGTGAGCGCTTCCTCCTGGTCATGGGTCACATAGATAGTCGTTATGCCGAATTTGCGCTGGAGCTCCTTGAGTTCGTTGCGCAGCTGCACCCGCAGTTTGGCATCGAGGTTTGACAAAGGCTCGTCCAGACAAATGATTGGCGGGGAAGTGACCAGCGCCCTCGCAATTGCGACGCGCTGCTGCTGTCCGCCTGATAGCTGGCTTATTTTTTTGCCCAGCTGGTCTTGGTCAAGCTCCACCTTCGAGGCAATTTCGTCCACCTTTGACTTGATCTCAGCCTTTCCCATCTTCTTGACTTTCAGCCCAAAGGCTATGTTTTCATAGACAGACATAGTCGGAAATAGCGCATAGTTTTGGAAAACCATGCCGATGTTCCGCTTTTCGACCTCTAGGTGGGTGATTTCCTCGTCCCCCACTTTGACCGAGCCGATTTCAGGCTTTATAAAGCCGGTGATCGTTCTCAAAGTGGTGGTCTTCCCGCAGCCTGACGGCCCCAGCAAAGTAAAAAACTCACCTTTTTCGACGGTCATGCTGATGTCGTGCAGCGCAACGAAATCTCCAAAACAGACCTTGATATTGCTCAAGCTTATCATAACAATCCCTCTTTACCCGGTAAAAATCGAGGACTATGGGGCAGAGCAAAAGTCGTTATCTCCCATAGTCCTCTATTGTGCTTGCCTTTACGGCATATACGTCAAAATTATATGCTCGGCCCAGCTATCAAAGTTTTCAGCCACGAATCCCCAGTCCACATCTTGAATGGGGAGCTCGGAAATCGTCCTCTGGAATTCGTCCAGATTGCCCTGTGCATGGATATTTGCCGGAAGGGAGTCAAACCTCTCCTGCCACTCCATTTGAATCGAAGCCTGCCCGAACCACTCAATGAAGCGCCTTGCTTCCTCCGGGTTGCTCGAACCGTTGACCTCTGCTATGCCCTCGACGACAAACGGCACTCCGACATCGGGGACTACCCAGCCCGCAGTGATGCCATGCTCAGCTTCCCTCATGGGAATTCCGGCGTGCCATATCTGGCCCATGGTCACCGGCACTCCCGGGTCGGCTATTTGTACGAACAGGTCTATGGCCGCTGTGTTGGCATAACCATGCGCATAATACTGCCTGATATGCTCCCAGCCCTCTTCAGAGATGCCCAAATGCCCATCCGGATCTATAAAGCGCCCGAGGATGCCAGCAAGCACCATGCGCGTCGTGCCGCCTGTAAGGGCAGTCTCAAACTGGTATAAGCCGTGGAATGCGGGGTTTGTCCAAAGGTCAAGCCAGTCGGTGGGCGGTGTGTCTACTTGGGCGGTGTCGTAGGTGAGCAAAATCGCTTGGATGACAAGCGCATGGTAGTAGCCATCCGGATGGTTTAGCCCTTCTTCGATTTCATCAGCCCATGCAGGTACGTAAGGCACTATGACATTATTGTCGATTAGCGACTGCCAGAGGAATACGTTCAGCCCAAAAACAACATCCGCTATCGGGTTGTGCCGTTCTGCAATGAGCCTGTCCGCCGTTGCGCCACCGCCTGCGGCGACGCCTTGAATCGAAAAGCCATCTTCAGCTGCGCGCTCCGTCAGCCACTCAAGCCTCTCATCTGTAAAAGAATTTGAGTAGATAACGATTGTGGTGCCCGTGCCTTCCGGCGGGAGCCTGTCGCCAGTTGCCGGCGCATCGCCTGGCTCATCGGCCTCGTCGTCGTTTGTATCGTCGTCTTGCTGTTGCCCGCCCCCTGCGGGAGCCTCAGTGCCCTGACCCGGCGCAGGCGCAGGCTGGGGCGTAGGCGCTGTATCGCCGTTTCCGCATGCGACCAAGAATAGCATTCCCAGCACCAACGCAATTGCCAAAATTAGTCTTTTTTTCACAAATATACCTCCAAAAATTTTATGCAGAGCCTTTGATCCACCGAGCATCCCTAACAACACCTTGAAAGCATGCCGATGTCTCATCCACAGGGCTATTATAGCACCTTTTGCACCATAGTCAACAAAAAAAAATTGTCGGAATTTCACAAAATAATCGTGCCCCGCCAATGGTCGCAGGGCATCCGGGAAACCGCATTTTTGACACATGTGCCGGCGGCGGGAAGCGGTGTCCGCTGCAACATTTCGCTAAAATTGCATTAATTTTTTATTTTCATATTATTTTCTTACTTTCCCATTGACTTTCATAGCTACTTGATACATACTGTTCATATCATGTACATAAAAAATTCAAAATTTGTACATTTTGAACAAGGTGCAAAGGGTGGAAGTTTTGTAAGAGTTGACCTGGGCCAACTTGGAAAACTCGCAATCACTTGTTGTGGGATAGGAGATGTGCGCCATGACTATTTTTAGGTTTAAAAGGTTGATTTCTATTGCCCTCGTACTAGCACTGGCCATTTCGTTCGCTGCCTTTGCTTTGGGCAACGCTTCTGAATGGGGGGAACCGGGCGGCGGCTATGCCACCGGCGACGATTATGGCGAGCCCGAGCAGGATTCAGAGCCTAATCAGGTTGCGACGCCTAATGGATTCGGCATCATGGCTGCGGCTGAGGCCTTTGGTTTGCGCGCAGTGGAGACCTCTTCAAACTTGAGGGATTTCGTTGCGAGCGTTGTGATAACAGACCAAGCGGGCAACGTTATCAATGACTCTAGCGATACGGTTTACATAGGGCAGACATACAAATTTACAATAAAATTTGCGGAGACCCCGAACCTCCAGCTTGCGTATAATCCCGCAGGTTTTTTGACATACCAGCTCCCCGTGCCTCCGCTGTTCATACCCAACCCGATAGGCGACCAGCCTATACGCATTGCAAACGGAAACATTGTTGGCTGGTATTCCATTGGTATAAACGGCGCAGTGCTAGTCCGTTTTGGAAACTATAACCAAAATGGCCAGCCTTCGGAGACTAACTACATCGACCTTACTAATGTGACGTTGACGCTTGAGATTTTTGCCCAGTTAACCGCAGGAGGCGGTGGAGATATTGATTTCGGCATCGGCGATGTGGTCACGATTCCTGACCCCGTCCTTCCGCCGCCATCGTTAGACGTGGTAAAAACTTCGCAGTATAACCCCGAAACAGAGACCATCAACTACATGATTACAATAACCGCATTAGGCGGGCAGCCCGTGACAAACATAACATTTGTTGACAATCCTGAAATAAACGGCCTCAGTATCTTCGACAACCCCACTGTCCTCACCGGCTCAAACCGCACGACGGCCTTTTATGGGTTTACGTACGACATAGACGGAGGGCTTAGGGCGATGATGCCGTTGGATGTGGCAAGGCTAAGCACTCCGGCAAACTGGCAGACGACGCCTATTGTGTTCTCCCACAATTTCGGCTCGGAGTTGACGCTCAACCCCGGTCAGTTCATAACGATAAGGTATCATCTTGATGTCCAGCAATTAATCGCAAACAATCCAGGGCTTAACTTTGACCCGCTAGACTACTCCTTTAATATAACCAACAGCGTGGTAGTGCATTCTCCTGGGCTCCCGGATACCGGCGACTCTACATCTGACCTCGTCAACAAAGACTTTTCAATAACGAAGGACGGCGTCTTCAACGATATTGGGACCGACCGTTGGATAGACTGGACTGTGGAGATTGGAGATGGCGTCTCGACGATGCTAAACTCCGGAACCATAACCGAAACGCTTGGCACCGGGCTTTTCCTTCCCGCCCGCGGCGATATTGAGTTTGTTCTCTACACCAGGTCAGCCGGCGAGCCAATTGTGCCGCAGGAGAGATTGCGCGTCAATGCGAGCCAAATCCCAGCCACCTTCTACACTGAAAGCGCCTTGCGAAATGAGTTCGTATTCAGAGTTCCGACGGCATCTGACACAACCCTTGCCAGTGGCAGCGCACTGGGCAATATCTACCGGATTGACATTCTTTTCCGAACCGACGTCACAATCCCGCCCCCCCACGCCGGAATGCCCCCAATAAACTACACAAACAAAGTAACCTTTGATCCCGGCACTGGCGGCGGTGGCTTCGGCACGACAGACGTCGTCCCCATTAAGCCGCCCACTACAGGCATTATAAGCAAAACCACCTCGGGAATCTGCGGCAATCCGACAAGTGGGTATTGGGTGGACTATACAATCACGATCAATGTGCCGACCGGCCTTTCCGGCGAGCCTCTGTACCTGTTTGACAATCTAGGCTTTTTTGGCAATGGCTCCGGCGTGCCAAATGTCCCACAGAATCTGCTTATTTCAGGCAGGCTCACGGACACAGGCGCCAGCTTACCCGTACCGCTTCTTTACACAGCACCCATTCCTTACTACACGAATGGGTGGAGGGTTTTCTTTGGCACAACGATAGACCCTGACAAGGGCGGCATGGCATCATGGCAATATCAACAAGCGGTCACGCTTGTCATCACATACAGGATAAATCTGGACTATAGCACAATAAACCTGCTAAAAGGCAACAGCAGCGGCCGCCTCCAGAATTCGTCATACTTGATAAACAGCCTGTCAACCAGCCCCATTGTTGGCGGAGACGGCGTCACTTCCGTTGCCGGGGTCAGCATCAATGACTATTGGCCGATACATAAGAGCTCTGCTCCGACGGAAAATCCCGGGCTATATAGCTACACCGTCAGGATAAACGGCGGCTTTTCCGCTAGGCCCGACCCACTTTTCAGACCGGACTCAAACCCGCGCTTTAGCGACACCTTTGATTCCAACCTGCAATACGTGCCGCGTTCGTTCTACATCATAAACACCAACAATGGCCAGATTTTTGCCCCGCCAGGCGATTTGACCGTCACTGGCAACAGCTTCGAAGTAATTCTTAGCCAGCTGCACAGGTTTAATACCCCCCCTCAGCAAGGGGGGACATCCCAAGGACTTGCGGCGGCCAATTGGTATTCTGCGAAGAATGTTTTCGAGGTGCGTTACCAGCTCCTTCACCCTCCCACGGAAGACGCATTCCCCGCCATGAGAAATGTGGCGACGATAACTGTAAATACCAATGAGCCCGGCCACTGCGTGTTCGACAGCGACAGCACTGTCAATTACGTGCCCAGGCCGCTAAATAAAACGATGAACCTTACCGGCACAGACCTGGTAAACGTGCAGATCATAATAAATGCTGACGGCGGCACTATGTTCGCCCCCATAGGCTCCCCTGTGGGTCCTCCGGTAGTCACCGCCAAGGACGAACTTACGAATCTATCGATTTACCTTGATACCTTGAGAATATTTACCCAAACTAATGTAGGCGGCGTTTGGGACGGCGTTTGGATAACGCAGCCCTTTTCCATTAACGGCGGCGAAGGCGTATGGAGCGTCAATGTCATAACCCAGCAAGAAATCGACTTTGTGATCCCCAACCAGCAGCCTGTAAAAATCGCATATGACGCCCTCGTTTTGTTTGACCAAAACACATCGGGCGAAATCAGGAACAGGGTAAGCATTTTCGGCGAGATGGACGATGCAGGTGACAACAACTACACTGTCGGCAGTTCAACTGCCGGGGCCGGCGGAAGCCGCCAGGATGTGCGCATCATCAAGAGAGACCCCATACATAACCTTAACCTTCGCGGCGCCCAGTTCGATTTATACGTCGTAAATCTCGCCGGCAGGGTTCCCCCTGCCGGCCTGCCCACCGAGCTCACCATCGGAAATTTAAACTTTGGCCGCCTCATCACCGGAGTCCAAACTGACATAAATGGCATCGCAGTGCTTAGCGACCCATGGATCGTCGCCACATATAGGTTCCTGTACCTGCTTGTAGAAACAGAGTCTCCGGTTGATTATATCCTGCCCGACCCGCCAGATTCCTACACGTTCTTTACTGTCAACCCAAGGATACTCTCCCCGGAAATAGCCTCGCTTGAAAGCGTAGTTGGAAGGCCGATTAATCAAATTTCTGACTTCATTCAAGTGGAAAATACGCCAAACCCCACCACCCCGTCTTCTTTGATTGTTCGCAAATCCTTCCCCGGGCTTAGCTCAGAGTTGGTGCAACAACACTTACAGAGTTTCCGGCTGGTCATCACGGATCCGCTTGGCCGCCAGCATAGCTTTGGGCTCGCACAGGCACTTGAGCCTCGTGGCATAGTTATCGAAAATATGGTGGAGGGGACATACTTCATCCAAGAGTATAACTTCGATGTCCCGGGGTATGTTTTGAGGACAAGGCCGCAAATGCCGCTGCGGATGTATTTGACACCCAATACAACTAGGGCGATAGTTTTGTTAATCGACAATATTTATGAGCCGCTGCCCAAGCTGACAATCAGCAAAACCTTCTCCCCGCCACACCTTGAAGGGATAGTCTCGAAGATTTCCTTCCTAATTATCGGCACGGACGATAGCGGCCGCGAGATTTACAGAAACACAGTGTTTTATCGCGACTTTGTAAACGGCAGAATTACGCTAGATCAGCTGCCCCCGGGCAACTATGTAGTCCACGAGACTGGTGGGTATGTTGAGGGGTATCTCGCACTAGGCAGGATGCCGATGGTATTTCGCCTTGCCCTAGGCGATGATATAACGCTTAACGTCCGCAATACATACGTCCAGGGCCCACCTCCGGAGCACCCCGGCCTGCGGGTTCGAAAAGCGTTCCATGGCCTCCCCGCAGAGGACCGCCCGGATAACTTCCAGATTAAAATAACAAATCCGGATGGCCGGATAACCTACCACACCCTCAACGACAGCAATTATTTTCTGCTTGAAGACGCTCCTCCCGGAACATACTTTATAGACGAAGTGGGCTATAACGTAGATGGATTTGCGGTGGAAACCCACCCAGACTTGCCGATTCGCGTCGTAGTGCTGCCGCGCGAGGAAGCCATAGTCATAGAACTCGCCGTTATCGACAACATCTACACCCCATTGCCACCGTCAGGGGGCGTCGTCCCTCCAATTGCGATAGTTCCACCGTGGCCTGACGGCCCACCGCCGCCGATTCCAATCACCCCAGTGGTGCCGCCTTACTCATCAGACCCATACACTCCGGTTCCGCCATATCCCGTTACTCCAACATACCCAGCTAGACCGACAGTGCCCGCCACCCCAGCTGATCCAACTGACCCAGCCAGCCCCGCTGACCCAAGCCAACCCCCGGACGGAACCGGCTCACCCCAAACGGGAGATGCGGGAATAGGGCTATACGTCGCATTGCTGATAATCGGCCTTTGCCTCGCCGCAGTGAGCACAACACTGTTATATAAGCGCAAAAAGTAAATTGCAGTCATGGTGCCAGAAATCAAATTATCCAATCTTTACGGGTATTGCACTGGCAAGCTTTTGGGTATATAATTTGTCTATGAAATCAAAAAAGCAAAAAACTGAAAAGAAGAGTTGGCGCGTAAACTCAAGGAAGAGTGCGCAAAAAAGAGTGGCTCGAGATTCGCGGGTCAGGCGCCCGAACGCACTGCTGTACTGCGTGGCATATGTTATCGCCTACCCGCTCCTCAAGCTCCTGTTCCGTTTGGACGATGGCCGCCGCGACTTTGCCCCCCCAAAAGGGCCTTTTATAGTCGTGTCCAACCACTCGACCATGCTTGATTTCCTGTTTGCCATGCTGCCCTTTTACCCCCGCCGGATTAATGCCGTGGCCACGAACAGGTACTTCTTCAAGCGCCCGCTTGACAAAATCCTGCCAATAATGGGCTGTATCCCCAAGAGCCAGTTCGACCCGGACATAATGTCCATCAAGAGGGTGAAAACCGTGCTCAAGCGGGGTGGCTGCATCCTTTTATTCCCCGAGGGCCGTTGCTCGACAGACGGTTCGTTTGCGGGCATTCACAAAGCGACGGGCAAACTGGTTAAAAATCTCGGCGTGCCTGTCATCAGCTGCTACATAGATGGGGCATATACATGCTTGCCCCATTGGCGCAAGGGCATCCGCCTCGGCCGCGTCCGCGTTACTATGGCCGAGCTGTTTTCCGCCGAGGATACAAACGCCCTCACCGTTGAGGAGCTCAATGATGCAATATGCGCAAGGCTGAGCGGAGAGGACAACCCCCGTTCCGGCAAGCCTACACAAACATTTGGCTCTAGGCGGCTCGCAGAAGGGCTGGAGAAAATCCTAAATTGGTGCCCGAAATGCGGCCTGCAACTCACTATGGCGTCCAAGGGCAATGAGTTCCGCTGCACGGCCTGCGGCAATTCTGCGATGCTCGACAAAGCAGGAAAGTTGACCCCCTCTCAAGGCAGCATCGTCCCTAATAGCATCCAAGACTGGTACTCCGAGCAGACGCGCTACATAACCGAAAGCCTCGGCGAAGATATGGAGCCCATCCGCATAAATGTTTCGATTCATGTCACACCGGCAAAAGTAAGCGATGGCGTAGTGCAGGAAGGCAACGGCACTCTCAGTGTCGAGCCAAAAGGCTTTACTTTCGAGGGCGAGTTGGGCGGAGAGGTTGTTGACGTGTTTTTCCCTGTCGAAACTGTGCCTGCCGTTCCTTTTGAATATGATGGCAATTTCTTGATTTATGCCTTCGGGAACATATATAGGTTCATGCCGGAGGATGCCCGTCTCAGCGTGCTATATTCCCTGCTTGCCGAGGCAGCGCACAGACGGTTTTCATCAAGGGCAGTGCTAACGCCGGGGCAAAACAAGGGATTTCACGAACACGAAGGAGGGGGCTGATGCCCCCTCCTGTAAATATGCCTTTAGTGGCGCTAATGCCTTATGCCTTCCTTTGCCCTGGGGGCTTTTAGTACATTCCGCCCATGTCAGGAGCTGCCGGCATTGGTGCCGGAGGTTCTGGGATGTCGGCGACCAGGGACTCGGTTGTTAAGACCATGCCAGCTACCGAAGCGGCATTTTCTAGAGCCGAGCGGCAGACTTTTGTCGGATCCACTATGCCGGCTTTAATCATGTCGCCATATTCTTGCGAAGCTGCGTCGTACCCAAATGACGCGTCGCTTGAGTTCTTGACCTTATCGAGAACGACTGCGCCTTCAAGCCCTGCGTTCATAGCTATCTGCATAACAGGAGCCTCAAGGGCCTTTGCAATCAGCGACATGCCCGTCTTCTCATCGCCCGACGCACCATCAAGCAATTTTTCTACGGCTTTTGACGCTACGACATAGATTGTGCCGCCGCCTGCAACGATGCCTTCTTCCACGGCTGCGCGCGTAGCGTTGAGAGCGTCTTCCATACGGAGCTTTTTCTCTTTCATCTCAGTCTCGGTAGCCGCACCGACTTTGATGACTGCGACACCGCCGGAGAGCTTTGCTAGGCGCTCTTGGAGCTTTTCTTTGTCGTAATCGGATGTTGTGATTTCTATCTCACTTGTGATTTGGTTGACGCGAGCCTTAATTTCATCCACGCTTCCCGCACCTTCGACAATGATCGTATTGTCTTTGTTTGACTTGACCTGCCTCGCCCTGCCAAGCATTTCAACTGTCGCCTCTTTGAGCTCCATTCCGAGCTCGCTGGAGATAACTTCGCCGCCCGTGAGGGCCGCTATGTCCCTTAGCATCTCCTTGCGCCTGTCGCCAAAACCAGGGGCTTTCACGCAAAGGCATACGAATGTTCCGCGGATTTTATTTAAGATAATCGTTGCGAGAGCTTCACCTTCTACATCCTCTGCAATTATTACAAGCTTCTTACCTGCCTGCACCACCGCCTCGAGCACGGGGAGGATTTCTTGGATGTTGGATATTTTTTTATCAGTGATGAGAATGTATGGATCTTCCATGACGGCTTCCATCTTCTCTGCATCTGTAATCATGTATGGCGTTACATAGCCGCGGTCGAACTGCATGCCTTCGACGACCTCCGAATACGTCTCGGCAGTCTTTGACTCTTCGACTGTGATGACGCCATTGCGCGAAACTTTTTCCATTGCCTCGGCAATCAGTTTGCCGATTGTCACGTCGCCCGACGAAACGGCGCCGACACGTGCGATGTCGTCGGAACCGGAAACCGGGTTGGAGTTCGCCTTTATTGCCTCGACTGAAGCTGCTACCGCTTTTTCGATGCCCCTCTTCATGACCATGGGGTTTGCTCCTGCGGCCACGTTTTTGATGCCCTCACGAATCATCGCCTGCGCAAGCACTGTCGCAGTAGTTGTGCCGTCTCCAGCTACATCGTTGGTTTTTGAAGCGACTTCTTTTACAAGTTGGGCGCCCATGTTTTCAAATGGGTCCTTGACTTCTATTTCCTTTGCTATTGTAACACCGTCGTTTGTAATGAGCGGTGAACCATATTTCTTGTCCAAAACAACATTTCTGCCCTTCGGGCCAATTGTCAACCTAACTGTGTCTGCAAGTTGATTGACGCCTTTTTCTAAAGCTCTGCGGGCTTCTTCGCCGTAAATTATTTGCTTCGCCATTAAAATATTTCCTCCTGTATTGTTATAATCGAGTGAAATGAGTGTCATGGCCGAGATTGCTCGGACATGACCGAATAAGCGGTGATTTCAACGCAGTTACTCTACAACTGCGAGTATGTCGCTCTGCCGTACGATTGTAAGCTCCACGCCATCGATTTTGACTTCGGTGCCGCTGTATTTGCCGGTTATTATTCTGTCGCCCTTTTTCACGACCATTTTAACCTCATTGCCGTCGATAACGCCGCCGGGGCCAACTTCGATAACTTCAAACACTTGCGGTTTTTCCTGCGCAGCGCTCGTGAGTATGATACCAGCCTTCGTCGTTTCTTCCGCCTCGACCTGCTTGATAATTACGCGGTCTGCCAATGGCTTTAATGTCATTATTAAAAACCTCCTTATAATAATTACCTATTTATTTTCCGAGCCTTTCAGCCCTTTACAGTTCTTCTGCGTTAGCACTCTCTAGCAAAGAGTGCTAACGCAGTTATATAATAATCGAACTCAAATTATTTCGCAACACGTAAATCGGCTAAATTTGCTATAAATCCGCCTGTTTTTCGGAATTACTGCCGTTTATCTCATGATTTCTCTTACAATCTGCTATTTATTCAATATTTCGACGATTCTTTTATTTGTTCATTGAATGTTTCCAATTAGGAATCGTCTGCATCCCCTCCGGAAATATAAAATTAATGCCTTTTGGGACAAGCCTAAAGCAAATGCTGTTTGTGTGCACTATCTCGCCATCGATGTTTACGACAATTTCCCGCTCACTTTCTATTTCCAAATTGCCGCCTCTGACATGCTTTATGATATCGGGGAATTCTTTATGCCTCCCCTTTGCGTACCTCCCAACTATTTGGGCGACTTTTAGGCGGGAAACGGCGCTGACAATGAGAAATTCCAGTACGCCGTCATCGGGCAGCGCATCCGGGACCGGATTAAACCCCCCGCCGTAAAACCTACCATTACAGGCACACACCAATGTTACCAACTTTTCCTCGGTTTTTCCATCAAACGTTATTTTTACTTTCTGAGTGATTCCTTTGAGCACATTTGCCAGCAAAGCCACTATATATCCGGTAGACCCTCCAATTATGGGGATGCTGCTGTATTTATGCACATCCCTGCCCACGCGAGCGTCGATGCCAACGGAGCAGATGTTAACCCCATACCGCCCATTGCATTCTATGAGGTCTAAGGGCCTGACCGTACCGCCGGCAAGCGCAGCCAAATCTTTGAATTTGCTTAGATTCTCCTGCCCGAAAGTTTTAATAAAGTCATTGCCTGTCCCGCATGAATACTGCGTGACGGCAACGTTCGCCCTGCTTGCTGCACCATTGGCGCATTCATTGAGGGTTCCATCGCCGCCGCAGGCGTAAACATAGAGCATGTCGTCCGCTTCCGGATGCTCCGCCACTTTGCGGGCAGCGTCCATCGGCGCTTTCGTCACATAAACCTCGCCAGGCTCCTGCAAGCTTTCCGCAAATGCCGATATTTCACTCCGCAGTTCCGCAAAGCGGCTCCTATTTCCCCCGGCAACGGGGTTTATTATGAACAGATGCTTCATATAGCTTGCACCCTCTCCAGCACTAGTACATGAACAAATCGCATTTTATCATGCCATTGTATAGTTTGCGTTTTTTTACTGCTTTTTTGCCGAAGGCGCGTTCAAATTCGGTGTGGGAGGATAGTATGTACATTTTCCAGTTGTCCAGGTTTTTTGCAGCGGCGCCAAGCTTGCGGTATATCGCCTCTGCTTCGCTTTGCAGCATTACCCGCTCGCCATATGGTGGGTTTGTCATCAACGTGCCATTTGATGCTTCTCGCCGAAACTCCGATGCTTCCGCCGTTTCGAAGCGTATGTGCTCCAAAACTCCTGCCCGCTTCGCATTTTCTGTCGCCGCCGCAATGCTCTTAGGGTCGATATCGCCGCCCCATATATCATAGTCGCCGCTATACTCCTTGGATTTGGCGTCCCCAATGGCCTCTTCCCATATTTTTGCTTCAAGCCAGGCCCATTTCTGTGCCGCAAACCTTCGCTTTAGCCCTGGAGCCCTGTTGAGAGCCGCAAGCGCCGCTTCGATGGGAATAGTGCCGGAGCCGCAAAATGGGTCGCAGACCGGACCCCTGCCGCGGTACCTTGAGAGCTTGACGATTGCCGCCGCAAGCGTTTCCCTCAATGGTGCGGCATTTCCTTGAGGCCTGTAGCCACGCTTATGCAGGCCGGCCCCTGAAGTGTCCAGATAAAGCACGGCGGTGTCGTCCATTATGGCAAACTGCACTTGATACTTTGCACCTGTTTCCTTTAGCCAATCGACTTTGTACTTGGCTTTCAGACGCTCGACGATGGATTTTTTAATTATCCGCTGGCAATCCGGTATGGAGTGCAGCTTCGACCCCAACGAATGCCCTTTGACCGGAAACTCCCCGTCCATTGGGACATACTGCTCCCAAGGCATCGCCCTGACTCCCTCAAACAGCATATCGAAGGTGTCCGCCTTAGTTTCACCGACTGTCAGCAAAACCCGTTCGCCCGTTCGCAAGTTAATATTTGCCTTGGCTATGTCGGCTTTTGCACCGGAGAATAGGACGCGCCCATTTTCAGCGCGGACATCTTGCATGTCAAGCCGTTTCAGTTCATCGGCACACAGCCCCTCAACGCCGAACAAACAGGGGACAGAGAAGTTTAGATTCATAATTCCCTTTTCACTTTCCTTATTTTCTGCTTTTGAGCTCCGCTGCCATCTTTGCGATTTCCGCTTTCGCTTCTTCCATTTGCTCGTCCCAATCTCCTGCGTAGCAATACGCCAGCTCGCCTCCGGCCTGTATGCGCTTTACGTAGCCGTCAAACATTTCATAGTCGCGCTCGTATACATGAAAGCTGTTTGCCCGGTGCGTGTAGCTGCCCACCGGCACGCCGAGTTCCCCTGCTATCCGTTCTTGGAGCATCACTAAAGCGTACGCATTCATGAATGCCGCCTTTGGCGCATCGTTTGAGCGGAAAACAACTTTGCAGTGCAGCGCTCCGCCTCTAATCATAAATTGCAAAAGTTGCAGGCAGGCGGGCGAATCCGTCGAGAGGTCGCTTTCTTTCCTAATCACCACGACCGCCCTTCTCGAATCGGGGTTGCGCCTAAGTTCGCTCACCAACCACGGCAGTTGCTTTTCCATGCGCTGATGGTAGGTGTATTCCCAATTGCCCCGCTCGACTTCAAAATCCAGTATGCCGTCGAGCATTTCCTGCCTATACTGCTCAAGCGAGCGCGGGTCGCCGATGAAGAGCTTGCTTATCATCGGCTCTGCCAGCGGAGCTTCCGCAACGAAAGTCATCGCAGCTTCCTTTTGGCGTGTGCCGTAGTCTGGGCAAGGCAGTTCGTCGTTGTCGGCGTGGAGGGCCAAAAGCGCATTGTGATATGCTTCCGGCAGCGTTGACCCTCTTGCAAATAGTTCAAACATGGGGGACTCCTTTCAGTTCAGTCGCAGGAAAGTATGGTGCGGCGGTCGCTCAGCATTTGGCAATATCATCTACACATGCCTGTATACACTAAGCGAATATTTCATATTGCCTTCGGCGGATTCTTTTCGCTCACCGACATGAACCAGCGCCCAGCTTGGCAAAATGTCCAGGTTTGGGAAATATGTGTCTGACTGCGGGGCGGCTTCGATTTTTGTCACATATGCCGTCTTACATAGAGGCAGGAATTGGCTATAGATATTGCCGCCGCCCACTACGAACACCTTGCTTGGGTCGGTGCCGGCGATTTCTGACAAAACCTCTTCGATGGCGTGAAGCACGGTTGCGCCGTCGGCTTTGAAAGACTTGTCGCGTGTTAGTATTATATTTTTCCTTTCCGGTAGTACACCGGGAAAATCCTCAAAGGTATTCCTCCCGGCAATTATGACGCCACCGGTCGTCCGTTCCCTAAAAAACTTCCTGTCCTCCGGCAATACGATTGGCTGCTTCCCGCCAAAACCGATACCCCAGTCGGCATTCACCGCTACAATAACATTCATACATAACCCCCACGCCAATTGCCATAATATACCCCTTGTCACAAAATAACAATAGTTATTCCATTATTATGCCTCTCGAGGTCGCTGTCTTTGCGCAAATCATCGCACACGAGGAAAGCTTTTCGCGTGTTTTCGTCAAAAATCGAAAATTTTTCGCCTATTATGAAGTCCTTGATTTCTTTTCGCGCTTTCAGCCTTTCGAGGTATTTCCTAGTCTCCGTCCGTATCCCGCCACCCTTCCCAGTCGAGCCATAGCCATGTATCAGCTTTATGGCGGATACGCCCATGGGCCCTGCATTTTTGATGTTGTACGTGACCCTCTTTATAGCATCATTGACAACAGGCATACCTGATTTTATATTGACCTCTCGTAATAACCCACTTATTTTAACCATCTCCTGTTTGATTATTGACAAATCCATTATAATCGTGTATTTTGTTTTACACAAGATAAAAGGATACGGAAGAGTATCGAAGTGGTCATAACGAGCCGCACTCGAAATGCGGTGTACCGCAAGGTACCGTGGGTTCGAATCCCACCTCTTCCGCCAGCCACATTTCAAATGCGAACCCGACCCGATGCTTCTTTGCCAGGGAGGCGTTCGCATTTGCCCTGACACACCTCTTTTTAACATTGCTATTGTCAAAAACCGGCAATAGAAGGAGTTATGATGGACACAAACACACTAAAAGACTTCGGCGCCAAGGTCATAAGCAGCTGCTCAAAGGTAATCGTAGGAAAGGATGAGGAAATATCCGACGTAGTCGTGACCTTCCTGTGCTCCGGGCATGTCTTGCTTGAAGACGTCCCCGGAACGGGCAAGACGATGCTTCTTCGCGCATTTGCAAAAACAATAGGGGGAAGCTTCAAAAGGGTGCAGTTCACCCCTGATGTCCTTCCGTCAGACCTGACGGGAATCAATTTTTATAACCAAAAGATGACCGAATTCGAGTTTAGGCCCGGGCCGCTATTTGCCAATATGGTGCTTGCAGACGAGATAAACAGGGCGACGCCCCGCACGCAGTCCAGCCTGCTTGAGGCAATGGCGGAGCGGCAGGTCACTGTGGATGGCACAACGCACAGGATGGCTGACCCATTTATGATTATGGCAACGCAGAACCCGCTCGAGACGCATGGCACTTTCCCGCTGCCTGAAGCTCAAACCGACCGCTTCTTCATGCGGCTCTCGCTGGGCTACATGACCAGGGACGAGGAGATATCAATAATCTCGGGGACAGACACGCTCGACATCGTAGAGCAGCTCGGACAGCAGACCACGGTTGAGGAGATTGCACAGCTAAAAAAAACCTGCGGGGATATCGAGGTCAGCGATGTAGTTTCGGGCTACATCATGGACATAGTCGAAGCAACTAGGTCGCACACCCGCATACGCATCGGCGTATCGACGCGCGGCGCAATAGCCTTATACCGCGCCGTGCAAGCAACCGCCGGGCTGGACGGGCGCAGCTATGCAATGCCTGAGGACGTGCAGCGGCTTGCCCCTAAAATTCTGGCGCATAGGTTGTCCCTCTCGGGCATATCGGGAGCCGGAGAAGATATTGCGGTGCTCGACGAAATAATACAAGCAACTCCGGTGCCGCTGGAGAGCCGATAGTATGCTCGCCCTGCTCATCATCATCGCCGCCGTCGGGCTTGTTTTAGAGGCGATATCCCTCAAGCGCGACCCGGGGAAAGTAGATGTCGATTTTAAAACGTCCACACATCGCTCCGAACCGGGGGCGCCATTTAACGTACAGACAGTTGTTTCTAATAGGAGCTTTGTCCCCATATCGTATCTGGCGATTATACAGACGTATTCGCTCCATGCGGCATTGCCCAGCGGCCTCGATTCCACAAATAAGATATATGGGGTCGGAATCAAAAAAAACTGTCGCGTAGGCGGGCGGAGGAAAAAGAAGCTGATACTGCAAACCTCCGTAGAGAAGCGGGGGCTTCACTCTTTTTCCGCAGAATCCATTGAATTCGGAGATTTCCTGGGATTCTACGAATTCAAAAAGCATCTCTACATCAGGCATGATGTAGTCGTCTACCCCAAACGGCTGGAGTCTCCGGCGCTAACTGACGCCCTGAGCAAATTTTGCGGGGATGTTGCTTCCAAACGGTTTTTGATACGCGACCCAGTCCTCACAATCGGCACGAGGGAATACACCGGAAGGGAACCCATGAAAGAGATACACTGGCTAAAGAGCGCCCAGCGCGGTGAGTTGATGGTCAAGGAGTTCGATTTCAACAGGGAATTTTCCGTGAGCGTGCTGATGAATGTGGATGGGGTTTCTTATCAGGATGACGAAGAGCTGGACAGCATCTGCTCTATGGCGCGTACGGTTTGCCAGGCCCTGGCGGACGCAGGGGCTTCGGTCACTTTCTTCGCCAATGCGCTGCGAAGGGGATCAAGGGGTGGCAGCCTTTGGAAGTGCGAGGCGTCCAAAATGCACGCGGAAGAACTCTTAGAGGGACTGGGCCGGGTCACATGCCTGGACAATGGCAAGTTGGACGATTTGACAGCATATGCCCTTAGGGAGAGCAGCCTCGATTCAGCGTACATCCTCATCCTGCCAAACGGCGACGAGCGGGCCACCGAGGCTTCACGAATGCTGCGGGAAAACACAAATCAGGAAGTAATGGTCATACGGCCGGGAGATGGTGCATGATTGTAATACTAAAAATGATTTTTGACCTCAGCTTTTATTTTTCCTTGGGCGGATACTATCTATATTTGTTCTCCATGCATCCGCCATCTGCGCTCGGCGGCTTAATTTTGCTAATTGCGCTCGCTATATATTTTGCGCTGTCGAAATTCGGCCCGACTGCCTCAATGTTGCGAAACAGCGACAAGAATATGCCAAAACCCCTGACAATCCTCTGCTGTGCGCTTCCGGCTTTGTTTTTTGCCACCGGTCCGCCATTGCCGCAGATTGTCCATTTTCTGCCCGCATGGGCATATCTTGCCTACTCCCTTTGCAGCGGAAGAATCGGCACTTCCCGCATTGAATTCGATATCCGCTTTGGCATATGCGCAAAGGCACTGTGGCTTGTAGCGCTTGGCCTGGTATTTTTTACGCGGGTGGGCGGTGCTCTAAGCGCAGCCATTCCCTACTTCATACTTTTCTTAACGTCCACCGTCTGTCTCAAGCGCATACTCCGCGAGAATGGCGGG
>WQSH01000023.1 GCA_009787995.1 Oscillospiraceae bacterium | reverse complement strand
CTCATCGTAGAGAGGGAATTCCGGCTACTGCTACGGAACTGACCGAGCGTAGAGGAGTGTGCAGGCTTCTCAATGCCGGACAGATAGCAGGCACTGAATAGCAACAGCATTTTTAGGGCGGATGGTAATTTTTAGAGGTTTCCTAGAGCAAAAACGGCAATATTGTGGTACAATGGCATCACTATTATTTGGAGGTACGACATGCTTACAACAGAAAACACACTTGCACTGGTGATTGACTTTCAGGACAGGATGATGCCCTCAATCAGCAATCACGGAGAGCTGACAAGGAAGTCAGCTATGTTCATAAAGGGATGCCGCATACTTGGCGTGCCAATTCTTACAACACAGCAATACACAAAAGGGCTCGGCGAAACCGTTTCGGAAATAAAGGACGCCCTCGTCAACTTTGAACCAATCGAAAAGTTGACATTCAGCTGCTTTGGGTGCGATGAATTCGAAGCAAAGCTAAAAAATGCCGACAAAAAGAACATCTTCATAACCGGAGTTGAGGCACACATCTGCGTTCAGCAGACCGTCCTTCACCTGCTGGAACGCAGCTACTGCGTCTATATCCTAGCAGACTGCATAGGCGCGCGCTCCGACGCCGACAAACATTACGCAGAGCGCAGAATGGAAAAAGCGGGGGCAATCATCACAACAGCAGAATCAGCCCTGTTCGAAATGATGATCAGGGCCGACCACCCCCACCGCAAAGACATCTCAAGTCTTGTAAAGTAAAAGGTAACTAAACATGCTCAAAGACATAAGAAACCTCCTAAACGGCTCGATGTATGGAATGACGCTGGTAATCCCCGGAGTGAGCGCAACGATACTTGCAATAATACTGGGCTTCTACGACGGCCTCATCCACACCATGAACCATTTCAGAGAGGACGTCCGCAAAAGCGCCAGATACATGGCCGCATTCCTCTTTGGCGTCGCCGTCGGCACAGTGCTGTTTAGCAGGCTAATCACTTTCCTGATTGACAGCTTCTCACTCCCAACCATGCTGTTCTTTGTCGGCCTGCTGGCAGGAATCGTCCCACTCACCTATGCCTATGCCAAGGGCGCCGAAAAAAGAATCGCCCCGCGCGAAATAGCGCTGGCGGCGATTGCAATGGTTGGGCTGTATTTCCTTTCAACCGGCTTTACGGGGCCCGAAATCGTGCCTGCGGACTCCGCAGGCACGGTAAACATATCCGTCATTTTAGTCCTCTTTGTAGCCGGAATCGTCAATGGCGCAACCTTGGTCATACCCGGCCTCAGCGGAGCATTCATCCTCCTTGTAATGGGACTTTACCCCGTGATTATTTCCACGGTATCTGACATAGGGACTTTCTTGGCAGACCCTCGGAATCTCGAATTATTTTTTGAAATCTGCTTAGTCCTGGCGCCATTTGGAATAGGCGCCCTGATAGGCGTGTTGTTTATGGCAAGGCTAATGGAAAAACTGCTGCGCGATTATCACAAGCAGGTCTATGCAGTCATTATGGGGCTTGTAATAGCTTCGATAGTGACACTATTCCAAAACCCCATTGTCTACCAAAGCGGCACATCCGCACCATCCATAATAGCAGGCGCAGCACTCTGCATCGCTGGGTTTGCCATAGCATTCTTTTTGGGAAAAAAAGCGAAGTAATGTGCCTTTGCGTTGGGAGAAAAAAGACTGCCTTTATTTCAGTTGATGCAGCTCTCCGCTCTCCTTGTTCTTCCACCGCGGCTTCATCGGAAGTGCCCAATTGAACTTAGCCGCACCGGGGCATGGGCAATCGTCTACGCAGCAACCGCAGTACCAGCATTCCTCAGCATGTAAAATGATGGGCGGCAAACCCTTCTGCGGATTCGGAATAAAAACATCGATGGGGCACGTCTCCACACAATTATTGCAACCCGTGCAAACATTCGAATCAAATACCACGGGCGAACTTGGGGTTTGAATATTGGGAATCGCAAATACACTCCGCTCTGACATAAATTCCACCTCCATCATATCAGTTCTTTGGCTTATACACGCCGGTATAATCCTTGTTGTGAGCCTCATACTGCTGCTTCATATCTCCCCAAAAACCCTGAGGCAGCTCTCCTGTTTGTATGCGGCCATTTTCCAGCTTTAGTGTCAGGAACTTGTTCCAGTCCGCCGGATCGACTTCGGGATAATCAATGCGGTTGAAGCCCAGAGGAACACTGCTGGCTTTGCGCGCAAGCGATGCATGAATAATTATCTTCGCATATTCAATCATGCTGAGGTCTTCAATCGAACGCATCAGCTTGTGCGGGTCATGGGCAAACAGCTGCGGAACAGCTTCAGCCTCCAGCCGCTCAAGCTCCTCAAGCCCCATTTTAAGCAGGCGCTCGGTTTTGAATTCGCTTACATAATACTGCATGACGCGGGCTAACCCATTGTGCAGCTCTTTCCATTCGATTCCGCTATCACGCTTGGTCGGCGCAAATATGCGGTTCTTTTCCACCTCAATCTGATCCCTGTTAACCTGACACTCTCCAACTTCCTTGACAAAAACGGCAGCCTTGCGCCCTGCGTAACGCCCCGTGGCTGCAGCATAGCTGTGATCCTCCGGAGCAAACATAGTGGTTCCTGCAGCGTATAGCCCTTCGACCGTAGTTCTCAGATTCCAGTCCACCACAAGCCCCCCGCCATATCCGGGGTCGCGCCACTGCGGCAGGCTTTGCCCTTCGATGAACTTGTAGGCCATCAGTTGGTCGCGGTTGATATCAAAGCCGCCTTGCTTCATAGTGTTTACAAAGACCCTGGTGGTGGATTCTTCCGCCAGCATCAAATCCCAAGTAGCCCTTCTCTCAACCTCTGCCATTGCCGGGAAATCCCCATAAAACGGCAATTCGTATTCGCCTTTCATTATCCCTTCACGGATTTTCTGCTCGACCTCCGGAGCCGCAAGCATCGCCCCTGCATCCTCCCAGCCCTGTATCGGGTATGGGAGCCTGCGTCCATTGGCATCGACGATTGGAACGTTTTCATAGCTCGCATCTCCTGCGCCCGTGTACCATTTATGCTTAAGTCCCGTGGCGATGCTTATGCCTCCGGTGCGTTCCATCATGGTAAGCGCAGCTCCGGCTTTCCATGCCATTGCCGTACCGTCGCCGCTGTTTGCGCGCGATTGCATATTGGAATATCCGCCATGTTCCATGCTCATCAACCACATGGAGCCCCCGCCCGATGTGGAAACAATAACAGCTTTCGACCGGAAAACCATAAACTCGCCCGTACGGCTGTTTAATCCGGTAGCTCCGACTACGCGCGCACCCTGCACGCCACCTTCATTGAGCAGGCTTGTTCCCATAATGCGATCAAAAACCTGCACTCCCAGCCGCTTGCACTCATCTTTGAGAATTGGCTTGAACGTATTTCCCCATACGCGGATAACGACATTGTTGCGCTTTTCCGGCGGATTGAATCCAGGTTTGCCCATGTCAGGATCCGGCAGGTAGCTGTGCCGGGTTCCATATCGCGGGGATATCATAAGTTTCGTTTCGTCGTCACGGCCTTCCGCGCCGACATACTCATCGTCAGTATCGCGGATTTTCCCACCCATCTGCTCCATCTCAAGGAGCGTATCATAATCTTCCCTGCACTGAATTTGTATGCCAATCCCATTGGTATAAGGGGTGTCCGCCATGTGCTGCGCCCATTCGTCGGGGTCTACCCTCGACAGGGGGTTTGCCGGCGCATTGCACCAATGGTCGCAGCCCGGACCGCCTGAACCGCTGCGCACAACGTCCCCTTTTTCAACCAGCGCGACCCGCACCCCAAGCCGTGCGGCGCTGATGGCGGCCCAACAGCCGGCAATTCCGCCGCCTATCACCAGAACATCGGTATCAATCACCTGTTCCTGCTCAAAGCGAACCGGGTACGGCCAGGCTGGTGGATGACCTTCGCTTCTCAGATATTCATGCCATGTCGCCATTTTTCACCCTCCTTTAAAATAATAAAAATACTGCTCTCACGCCGTTAATCATACTACCTCAGCCATTGTCTGTCAATGTTGTGTCATGCAGATTCGCGTCAGAACGGCCGCAGCTCAGGAAACCCCCATTGGCGCAGAACCTCAAATACGCCCACGGCTACAGCGTTGGATAAGTTTAGGCTTCGCACCCCGCTCCGCATCGGAAACCTGACGCATTGCCCAGGATTCCGATGCAAAAGCCTATCGTCCAACCCCTTTGTCTCACTTCCGAAAAATATGTACGCATTGTCGGCATACTCAGGCTCGGTGTATACATATGGGGAATTCGTCTCGAAATAATGAAAACCATACCCTGACGTATCAGGCGCCGCCCCCTCCTTTCCCAAAGCCCCATCGGAAACCTCATAAAAAAAAGACGCCAAATCCTCATAAAGCGTAACGTCCAGCAGATTCCAATAGTCCAGCCCTGCGCGCTTAAGTTTTTTGTCGTCAACTTTAAACCCCATAGGCCCGACCAGGTGCAGCCTCGCACCGGTCACTGAGCAGGTTCGAGCCACATTTCCGGTGTTCTGCGGTATCTGCGGCTCCACCAAAACAATATTCAAGGTCATATGTCAGCCACCCTTCCCTGCCAGCTATTGTCATCCCGGGCGCTTGCGCCGCATTGCCGTGGCCGAACCATCTTCAAAACCAAATTGCTTGTAGAGGCCATGGGCGTCATTTGTGTCGAGCATCGCCAGTAAATGCGATAATCTTTCATGCTCTGTGACTGCCTTAACAAGAGCTTTCCCTAACCCTTTCCCTCTATGCCCATCATTAACGACAACATCGCAAAGATAATACAGGGCGGAGTAATCAGTCACGCATCGCGCAAACCCAACCATAGCCCCGTCTTTATAAATCCCAAAGCACAGAGAATTTTCAATTGCTTTTTCAATTACTTCCCTTGAGCGAAACTCCGCCCAATATGTCCCGGACAGCATTTTGTGCACGCTGTTTAATTGAACCAAACTTTTATCGTCGCTGATTATGTAATCACGATATGCAACCTCCACGGCCTTGCCCCCCCGCCCCTTTATGTATAATGTTTACATGCCATGCATCATACTACAGCAACCACGCGCCTGTCAATCCGGGATAAGTTTTTCAAAAAAAGAGTTGACAGATGAAAGTGTCGCCCGCTATAATACATACATGTTGAATGAATGAGGAGGAGCATACATTGCCCAGAAACAAGTATCCCGAAGAAACAAGGGAAAAGATTATTGATGCTGGATTTCAGACCTTCTCAGAAAAAGGATACGAGGAATCTACCGTCTTGGATATAGTGGCCAATATGAACGGCCTTACTCGCGGAGCTTTTTATCATCACTTTAAGTCCAAAGAAAAAGTGCTCAGCGCTGTCTGCGAAAGAATTTTTTACAACAACAACCCATTTGAGAAAGTGCGTGAAGAAAAAAATCTAAGCGGCCTGGAAAAGCTGCGTAAGGCCTTGAAAAATAATATGGCCAGACAAAGGACGGACTTTGCCGTATTAAACTCTGTGGGCAAGACACTTAACAACAGCCCCCAATTTTTCATGTGGCAGATGGAGTTCAACGCATCGCTCAGCCGTAAATATGTGCAGCCACTCATAGAAGAAGGAATAGCGGATGGCTCAATAAGAGAACAAGACCCTCAAGTCCTGGCGGAGCTATTTGTCGTGCTATTCAGCTTCTGGTTGGGTTCTGCATTTTTGACGGGAGATGCGGCATACATGGAAAGTAAAGCAACGGCAATCATCGAGATATTGGAGCAATTTGGCCTAAGCATTTATGATGAAGAATTTGAAGAGCTTGGACAAGCCTGGATTGAAAATGAACTGCAATAACCGCCGGGGCAAAAATCCCGCCGTCATCTATGACGCCGCTTATTTTTTTGAACATTATTCATACATTCAAAATGTATAAACAGGAGGGCACATGGAAAAAATTATAGAAGTGAAAGGCTTGGCAAAGTCTTTCAAAAAACATCAGGTGCTAAAAGGGGTAAACTTTCATATTTACAAGGGGAAGATTTTTGCTCTGCTTGGCTCAAACGGCGCCGGCAAGACCACCTGCGTCAGAATTTTAAGCACCCTTGCAAAAGCAGACAGCGGCAGCGTGACAGTTTGCGGTTACGATGCTTTTTCGCAAGCAGACGAAGTGAAGCGCTGCATAAGCCTAACCGGCCAATACGCAGCCGTTGACGAAGTACTGACCGCACGGGAAAACCTTCATTTAATAGGCGAATTAAAGCGCCTGCCCGATACAAAGAAACAGGCAGACGAACTCCTTGCTATATTTGCGCTGGAAGAAGATGCAGACAGGCAAGTCGCAACATACTCCGGCGGTATGCGCCGGAGGCTTGATATTGCGATGAGCTTAATGGGCAAGCCGCCAATCATATTCTTAGATGAACCAACGACCGGGCTCGACCCGCAAAACAGAATTGCCATGTGGGACTTGATTGCCAAGCTTGCTGAGGACGGCGCAACCATCCTGCTCACAACTCAATATCTTGAAGAGGCAGAGTATTTAGCAGACCATATCGCAATTTTACATGATGGCATTATCACAGCTGAAGGTTCGCCTGAGGAGCTGAAAAAAATACTGCCGATTGGGGAAATAGTTTTAGAATTTGCGCTGGAAAGCGAAAAAAAACGTGCATCGGAAATACTTAAAGGCCACTCGATAAAAAATGCGCGTAAGTCTATCGAAATTTCTACAGACGGAACCGTTTCGCAACTGGCAGAAATCCTTAACAGGCTCAATAGCGAAAACGTGCAGGTAGCAAGGTTCACCCAAAACCAGCCATCCCTTGAGGATGCATTTTTGACATTGATAGGAGAAAGGAAATGAGAGATTCATACATTATGTTCAAGCGCAACCTGATAAAGACATCACGCAGCCCGGAAGCTGTGGCTATGGCGGTCATCGTCCCGATTTTTATGATGGTGCTGTTCGGGTTTGTATTTGGCGGGATAGCAGACGTGGGCGAGATAAGCTATATAAACTTCATTGTGCCCGGCATAATCATACAATGCGTCGCCAATGCCTCATCAGCGACATCCCTCGGTGTTCACAGCGACATGTCAAAGGGCATTATAGATCGCTTCCGCTCCATGGCAATTTCCAAGGCTGCCTTTATATCTGGCCATGTGTGGGTTTCGGTTATCCGCTCAATGATAATTACCGCCATAACAGTGGGCGCAGCTTTTGCAATAGGCTTCCGCCCCGTTGCCGGCCTCACCGACTGGCTTGTTATCGCAGGCATTTTAACTCTGTTCATAGTCGCCATCACATGGATAGCTGTGATTATCGGCCTAATAGCCAAGGATGCCGAAAGCATCAGCGGCGGCAACTTCCTCATGATGATATTGGTGTTCTTAAGCTCCGGCTTCGCCCCTCCCGAAACATTGCCCACAGCTTTGAGAATCTTCGCCGAGCATCAGCCCATGACCCCCGTAATTGACGTAACCAGAGGCTTGATGATAGGCATGCCTGACGGAAGGGCCTTGATTACTGCCCTAATCTGGTGCATAGGGATTATAGCTGTCGGCTTTGCGCTTGCAGTGCACATTTACAAGAGCAAACTTACGAGGTGACATGCCCTGCCTACCCCTCATATCGGTGCGTCAGCATTTTTTCGAGGAAAAGCGAATAGCCCCATATGTTCCACTCCATTTTTCCGGGCCATGCCTCACTTATATAGTAAAAACAATCCTGTGGGGTGTGGAGTATCCACCTGGGAGTGAACTCCCAGCGCTCGCAGCTATCCAAGCCAGACAGCATGACAGCGGGGATATCTGCCAGATAAAATACCGTGTGGTCGCTAAACCACCTGTTGATGCCATCTGGAAACGGGATCAGCTCTACTCCATGGGCGCCATACAGCGCATAGGCCATATCTCCCCATGCGCTGACAATAGCATGCGCATCCGGCCTGAGGCTCTCGTTAAAGCCATATATGTAAAGGAGATACGGCCCCTCAAAAAGCACATCGGCATTCACCATAAAGAGGATATTGTCTCGTTCGGATTCGCTTAAAGCGGCCAAATAATACTGTGCGCCAATCAAGCCTACCTCTTCGGCCCCAAAGAAAACATACACAATGGTGTGGTAATTGTCCAAGTGCAGCATACGCTGCGCACTCTCCAGCAGTAGCGCCGTCCCTGATGCGTTGTCGTTTGCCCCGGGGTAAGGAAACGAGTCGTAATGCGCACCCACGACAATAACCCGCTCGCTTTGCCCAGGAATGGTCAGTATCACATTCTGGCTATAACCCCTCGACTGAAACCCCGCATCAAACCAAGCCTGCGGCCATAATCCCGCAACAACCTCCACGGCAAACTCCTGCATTTGAATATCTTCAGAAGCGTAGCCCATGGCAAGGAGCGTATCCACCAGCCACAAGGCGGCCTCCTTCTCTCTGTATGTAAAAGCAATCCGCCCATATAAATAATTGTTCATGTAAGCAACATGCCGCATAGCAATCTCTCCATGCGGAACAAGCCCCAGAATTTCCGCAACTTCCTCGGCAGGCGCGTCCTGCGCAAGCGGATATCCCATCTCATGCGGCTCGTAGGCTTCATACTGCCCATCTTGCGCCGTAGTTCCATTTCCGTAGACCTGATTATTGCCGCATGCGGCAACGGCCGCCGCCATCGCCAATGAGGCAAGTACCACGGCAAAAATGCTGCCCTTCGTTTTCATTCTCTTTCCTCCAAATCAATAAATGTCAGTGTAACCCGACTAACACAAACCGGAGTCGATTTATATGACGGCTCCTTTGAATACGCATCATATATCGATGGGGTCAGCCTGTTTGTCTCGATGTAGTGCATGGGCGCAAAAAGTTGCTCTAATGGTTGGTTTTCGGTAATTTGCGCCTTGAATACCGCACTCTTTCCGTTAATTGAGCTAACCTCAAGCATATTGCCCTCTTCGATACCTAATTTGCTTGCAAGCTGTGGGTTTATTAGAACATATGCTTCCTTGATACGGGCATCCTCATCCAAGCCAATCTCCCTTGTGCGGGTCTGTGTATGCCATTGCCCTACGAAGCCCCTGCCTGTGTTGAACATATATGGGAACTCGGGCGTCGCCTCAATCGGGTTTGCTGCGATATCCTCAAATACAAACTTGAACTTCCCCGAGGAGTGATAAAACCTGCCGTCTGAGTACAGGCGGCGTTCGTCGTCCTGCAACTCATCCCCCTCCCTGAACGGCCATTGTATTCCACTTGAGTTTGCAAGCCTGTCATAATCAATGCCCGATATATCGCAGGGCATGCCCTCGGAGCATTTTTTCATTAGATTGAAAGCGTCCCTTGGGGTTTTCCATTTATCGAGCATATCGCCCATACCCAAAGCTTGACCGATGCCATATATGACCTCATAGTCCGTTTTTGCCTCCGTTCCCCTCCCAACGACCGGTCGCAAGGCAGAAAGCCTGCGTTCGGTGTTGATTATCGTGCCCTCCTTCTTCACCCCCGGGACAACAGGCAGATAAATGCCGCAATTAGACGATGTATCGGTGTCCCCATAGATGTCCTGAACAATGAGCAACTCCAGCTTTTCCATTGCTTGGCGAAATGTGTCATTGTTTGCCCAAGAGTGGGCAGGGTTTGTGCAAATCACCCACAGGCCCTTGATTTCCCCTGCAAGGATTCCCTCAATAATCGCATTGTATGGAATCGTCGGCTTTGAGGCAAGCTGCCCATCTTCCAACCCCAATGCTCGGCAGACTGCGTTGCGCCTGTTGGGGTTGTCGAAATCTCCGCCGCCGAATAGCCCTGTCGTGTTTGAGAAAAGCCTTGCGCCCATGGCGTTGCTCTGCCCCGTTATGGAGTTTGCGCCTGTGCCTTCCCTGCCAATATTCCCGGTCATGACAGCAATATTCAAAATCGCCTGAGCCGTCCTGACCGCTTGATACCCCTGGTTTACGCCCATAGTCCACCATAGCGAGACCCTCTTCCCCGCATGGATGAGCTCCGCAAGCTCCATAATGCCCTCAGCGCTTATGCCTGTCACAGCCGAGGCGCTATCTAGGCCAAATGCAGACACATGAGCCTTAAATTCTTCAAAATCCTCGCAATGCGAGCCGACATAGCCTCTATCTATCCAGTCATTTTGTATGAGAATGTTTGCAAGCGTATAAAGCAAAGTGAGGTCGGCCTTTGGCTTTATCTCGTAAAAATAATCTGCATGAGCTGCCGTTTCCGACTTGCGAGCATCAATCACCACAAGCTTTTTTCCTTTATTCCCATTTATCCTTTCCCACGCCATCGGGTGGGCTACGACCGGGTTTGCGCCAATCAAGATTATCGTGTCGGATAGCTCCAAATCCTTTAGGGTGTATCCGGGCGCGTCAAAGCCCAGGCTCTGCTTATGTGCGACCGCCGCAGTGGCCGTGCAGAGGCGGGTGTTCCCATCTACGTTTGACTTGAGGTAATTTCTGGCAACATGCCCTAGCAAAGCCATTTCCTCCAGCGCCATCTGCCCTGTGCTGATTGCCGCAAAAGCCTCTCCGCCATGCTGCTCGACTATCCGCTTTATCCTTTCGGCTGTGTGCTCAAACGCCTCGTTCCAAGGCATGCTTCCAAAATCCCCATTTTCGCCCCTAACCCTAGGCAATGGGTTTATCTCATTGGCTATTGCTGGCTTACCAAGCGACAGCCCTTTGATACAGGCCTTCCCCTTATTCACAGGATAACCCGGCGTCGGAGCAATATTTGCAATGACGCCTCCCTCAATCTCAAAATCCAAATTACACGCCAATGCGCAGTAGTTGCAAGTTGTTTGCACTCTATCCATTATTTTTAACCCCCTCTCTGGCGAATCAAAATTATAATTTCACTATAACTGAAGGCTTGAAGTGCGTCAATACAAACTATTCTTTGACCTGCAGCAGCTCTAAGGGTGGACGGTTCGTCACAAGCGCCGCCCCGGCAGCAGACCCGGCTGCTGTTCCCAGAAGGTACAACCCCGCAAGCATCACAGCCGCACCAATGCTCCATCCGAACATAGGCGGCACAGCCAAGCCAAGCGCCAACCCGCTAACACATACACCCAGCTGTTCAATGCACAAAACCGCCTGCGTGCGCCGCCTCGACACCCCCATCACCCGCATTATTGCGGCATTTTTTGCGTTTTGCATAATCAACAGCACCGACAGTCCAAACCCGACTGCCATCGAAACTATGACAGCCACAGGGTATAGAAGGCGCAAAAAGGACAAATTCTGCTCCATCGAGCCGACAACCACCCGCAGTTCCTCATCGTGCATCATTAGGCTCAAAGGCACCCAGCCCGCATTCCTCTGCCTCACTATTTCTTCAAGTCGCTCCCGCACATAAAGAATTTCCCTGTTGTGTGCAGGGGCAATCTCGAAAGCAAAATCAGTGAACCCCCACTCATATACCCGCACCCGGCTTATCGGCCCAAGGAAGTCCATCATGGCATCCAGCGGCATTATAATCCCATCTCGGAAGTGCGGTGTGTGGAGGTTCCTGTTATTGTGAGTGCCAATTATCAGGGCAGGCCCATGCGTAAAATTAACGTGCAGATGAAAGTTGCCCATATGGCCGGGGTCTAATGCGCTCAAGAAAGCCGTGCCGCCAAGGGGCAAGCTGCGTTTCTCCATAGTATATCCGGAGATTATGACCGGAATGGGGTCTCCGACGGAAAACACAAAATCCGATGTGCCAAATCCCGGGGCGAACTCGATTTCCAAGTCGCCTCGCTCCGTCTGGGCGACCATTTCCCAATCAATGCCTCCCTTATCAAAGTCAAAATAATCCATCAGCCAGTCAAGGGTAAGCATCTGATTAACCAAGTTTCCCGAACGTGCCGCTAGGAACAAATCCAGGTCATTGACTGCGACAAAACCATTCACATCGGTTTCTGAAATGGGAGCCCTGCTGCCATCGTCCCCAGCCGAATCCAGCCAGTGGTCATACCAATTATCGCACAACGCACCCCCCTTCCCTTCCGGAGTGATTACCGCCCATCTGTGGACAGACTTGACGAATTCGTTTTGGGCAAACCCGCTGCCTGTAATGCCTTCTACTGCCCTAGGTCGGATTATCTCGCCAAACTGTCTCCCCAAAGCACTATCCAGCGGGTCAAGCTGTCTGATTTCCGCAGTTACTCTTATGTTGTCATACATGTAGTCAATCTCGGTGCCTACCCGATTTATCGCCTCGATTAGAAAAGCCAATGCAATTGCGAAAAACAGCGCTACTGCGGAAGCGAGCATGGATTTTGCCCTTGCTCGGGCAATGTTGCGACAAACAAACCTCGTCATCGCCTACTTCCTCCCGCCGCACCTTGGAGAAGCTCCAGCACAGGCCGCCGGCCCATTCGCACGGCCCCTATAAGAACCATGGCAAGCAGTGCCGCAAATGGTATCACCACTAAGGCCGGCAACCACGCCAAAGGGATGGACACGCTCAGATCAATCGGAACATGCGTAACTATCTCGCCAAAAGGGTTGACGGTATTGGAGGCAAAAAGCGAAGCGACAAATCTGCCACCTACTCCTCCGACAATCATACTGGGCAGACTTATAAAAAAAATTGAAACCATTAGTCGCCTGCACACACTCTTTACTGGCACTCCCAAAGACCGCATTATAGCATAGCTTGTCCGCTCCCTGCGTATGTACAGAAAAGCTATAAATGCCAAAATTAAAACAAATACCATCAGTGATACAATCGCATTAAACCTAATCGCTTGTAGTATCGGTGTCGCAAAAGCCCAAAATTCATATGCCCCCTGCTCCAACATTAAAATGTCAAAGCCTAGGCTTGCTAACATTTCTCTGTATTCTAACAAAAATGCTGGTTCTTCCCTTGGATCCTCCAGGACAAAACTATACCATATATGTGGCAAGAAATTGAAATTGCCGCCCTTTTCATTTACCATTTGCTCAATATTCATGTGCAATGATAATAACCTAGGAAACGCATATTTAAGAAGAGTAAAATCAATTTGCGGTTTCGGCGAAAATGTAACTCCACTAGGAATAACCGCATCAGGAACATAAATGAAATTTGTTGCCCATGTATCGTGTTGCCGGAAATTCACATCGCTCGCTGTGCGAAATAAACCTATGATGACCAAATCAATCGTAACTGCGTCGCTGCCATTTAAATCACCCGCAATAAGAATTTCAGGGACACTCGATACTGCCGGGCCGTGTATTCCCAAAATAACTTGGTCCTTAGGAACTTCTACTATAATCGAATCTCCTAAGCCCACCCCCTTCATTTCCGCAAACCATGCGTGCACCACAGCTACCGGATTACCTATAACATTGTCTTCAGGCATTATCCAACGCCCGCTGTCCAACCAAATTGATGGGTTTGGTTGTTGTGCATTAGGCATTGCTGACATATCAATGGTAGTCCGCAAATGCACCAAACTCTGCATATGCCTTAAATTATCGAGAATCCTGTTTAAGTTCTCGAGACCCGGTTCTGAGGCATCAACCAATTCCTCTTTTTCCACAGGCACAAACCATCTGCCTTCAGCTCTCATATACCTCCGTATCATGTCTATTTCTAAGTTCAGCGGCACCATTGTCAACACAGCATCAGGCACGCCCTGCTGCGGGATGGTTTCCAGTGTTCCCAACCCAAATCCCCCTGTGATATAAAATGAACCTCTTACAAAGTATCTTTGCCCCACTTTCATAGCGTCTACATTTGTTATCGTGGGTTTCACTCGCAGCAACCCGCCTATTGCGGATTCGTCTTCTTCCACCTCAGCCTCCGACAAAAAATAACGCAACACTATTTCTTGCCCAGCTACAACAAGCTCCGGTTGCCCATGCAAAACATAGTCAACCTCAAAAACAAGCTCAATATGCGGCAAAACATCTATATCTGCGGGAGCAACTCTGACAAAATCCTTCCTAATAAGCTCCCCATAGAAAAAAACATCTGTGTGATCGGCATGGTCACGCTCGTGGAATCGATATGGGTCTTCCGGCATCGGAGAAGAAATCAATAATATATCCGGCCATGGATAAACGACCGTGTTTAGTCCTTCAACTAGAGAGCCACCTACGCCTCTCCGTCTATCCTCAAAATTCAAAAAACGGCTGTTGCGTATGACCTCAGCTCCAACAAAAACATCCTGTGGTATGATGGGATAGGTGTTTTCCCTAGCGCGCAAAAATCCTATTGAGCGGTAGACACTCCCCAACTCTTCAATTTTTTCGGTCAGCACCATGTATTCAAGAGCACGCAGCACATATCCAAATGTTGCCACAAGTATCAGTGCCACAAACACTACCGTAGAAACCGTGTTTCTCAACATTTGTTTTCTCATCTATTCACCGTTTCGTTTTGATTACATTGAATTCGTTCTCAAACAGATAATCCATGATTTCGTCAGACATCAACGTGCCGTTCGTAGTCATGTTAAATTTCACCCTTTTGCCTTCGATGATGCTTTTGGTGTATTCAACGCACTTTTTAATCAATTCAAACTCTAACAAAGGCTCACCCCCATAGAAACCAACGGTGACTTCAGGTAGCACCGAGCTGCCTCGACTGCTCATGAGTTGTGCGGCTGGTGTTGTGGGTCGTGACCACCACATACGGTGCAATATCAGAACTCCCTTTTCCCAGCGACGCAAGAAAAGCAATGCCATTTCCGCTACCCCGATGCAACTCTAAATCTAAGATGATAACGTCAGGAGCAAAGTCCTTAACACACTCCAACGCTTTATCGGCATCGTCTGTGATGCTGACAAGACAAACATCCTCAACGGAGCTGAGGTAATTCAAAAAAGCCTCGCTAGCTTCCGGGTCGTCCTCGACAATCAAAACTGCCAACTCTCCGTCCATTTTCACTAACCTCTTGTTTAATTATTGCCGTTTTTTGTATAATATCACAACCCCCAATTGAACACAACAAAAAAATGAAAAAGCAACTATCCGTGTGCAGGCACTTACAGAATGTTGCCGTAAATTGGAAGTAACTCCGCCAGAGCCCGGTATTTATGCGGGGTCTGGCGATTTAGCTCCGCTGAATAGCGACTATTGGCATCGTAGTCGTTCAAAGGCACGACAGCATTCTACTCTTTGTGTTTGTTTGCATTATGCTCATTTTCTTCGTTCTAAATCACTTTACAAGCTCCCCATCAGACATACGAAAAACGACATCTGACATGCCTGCAATATCCAAATTGTGCGTTACAATGACAACGCAGTAACCGTCCTCGTGTGCGAGTTTTTTGAGTATTCCGATTACGGCCTCTCCGTTTTCCCTGTCCAAATTTCCCGTCGGCTCATCTGCCAGTATGATCTTCGCATCGGAAGATAGCGACCTCGCAATCGCAATGCGCTGCTGTTCGCCTCCTGATAAATTTGCTGGGTAGCGCTTGTGTTTACCTTCATCAATACCAACACTTTCGAGAAGCTTGCTTGCGTGAACCTGAGCATCTTTGCGCTTCACTCCGTTTAGCTCCATCGGATAGCAGACGTTTTCAATCACCGTCAGAAGCGGAAAAAGCTGAAAAGCTTGGAATATCATTGATATACGTTCGCGGCGGTACTTGTCCAAATCCATTGTGGCAAGGTCGTCGCCATCAATTGTTACATTTCCTGATTTTGGTCTGTCAAGGCCTGCCATGATTGATAGAAGCGTAGTCTTTCCACTGCCCGACGGGCCGACTATCGCTTGCAGTTTTCCGCCTTCAAAATTTGCTGAAACACTTTTGAGCACATTCCTATCACTGTTCTTGTAAGAATAACAAACATTATCAATATTTAGCATTATTTTTCCTTTCACTAACTTCCAAATCACCGAATAGCCTCCCACCGTTTCAGCGACTGCCTCATATAGCCTGCAACATCTATTTCGTAGACGTCTTCCAGGATGCTGTCCGTAATAACCTCGTCGGCTTTTCCTATTGCCTTGACCCCACCGCCCTTCAAAATCATTATGTTGTCGCTCAGCTTCATCGCAAGGTTAATGTCGTGCATCACGCCGATAACCGAGCGCCCGCCATCCTCCGCCCAATCCTTCAGATAATCGATAAGCTCGATTTGGTACTTCAAATCAAGATGGTTCGTTGGCTCGTCGAGCAAAATTAAATCAGGCGACTGGGCGAGCGTGCGCGCCAGGAACACCCTTTGAAGTTGTCCGCCCGAAAGCTCAGTTATCGCCCTGTCTGCGTGGCTTGCCAAATTCACCGCCTCAAGGCAGCTCATCACGCACGCCTTGTCCTCCTTTGAAGGAAGCCCCAGAAGCTTGTCCTTTATATGCAAGTAGCGCCCCATCATCACCGTCTCGTACACGCTATATTGAAAATAAATCCCCGACAACTGGCTCAGCATCGCAATCCTCAGGGAGATTTCTTTATGCTTCATCCCTCTGAGCGGCTTCCCATCTATATCGATATCGCCTTTATATGGCAAAATATTCGCTATCGCCCTGAGCAGAGTCGTCTTCCCACACCCATTCGGCCCGATAATGGACAGATTTTCATTATCCCCAACACAAAATGAAACCCCCTTGACGACGTCCACCCCATTGTAACCTACCGAAACATTATTTACAGTCAGCATAATCCACACCTCATGCGCTCCTCGTCCTCCGAGCGAAGTATATGTAGGCAAAAAACGGTGCGCCGACAAGCGCCGAAACCGCACCGACCGGAAGCTCAGATGGCGAAACAACCGTCCTTGCGACAAGGTCGCAAAGAACCATAAAAGCCCCCCCGAATACAGCCGACAGAGGCACGACATACCTGTGCGACACACCAAAAATGCGCCTGACAATATGCGGCGCAACCAAATCAACAAAACCAATCACACCAACAAAGGCGACGGAGCTGCCCGTAATAGCCGCTGCGACTATAAGCAGGAGCCATTTAACCCTTTTTAAATTTACGCCCATCGTCTTCGCTTGTTCCTCGCCAAAGGTCATCATATCCAGCTCCCTGTTATAGTGGGCGACAAAAAGCGCACCTGTTATCGCTATGGGGGCAAGGATAAAAACAGCTTGCCAATCACGCATGGAAAAGCTTCCCATCTGCCATAAAACAAGCCTTTGAAGATGCTCCCTCTGAAGCGCCGAGAGCAATGTAGTCAAGGCATTGACGAACAGTGAAAAAACCATTCCTGTCAGTATTATCGTATTGTTTTCCATCCGCCCATCTATGCGCGAGGCAAACGATATCACCAAAACAATCGTGCCCAATCCAAAAGCAAACCCCAAGAGTGGAAGCGACATTGCGCCCAAGAGCGGGATGGTCACACCATAGAGGATAACTACGCCTGCACCAAGCGAAGCGCCTGACGAGACGCCCAGCGTGTACGAAGAAGCAAGCGGGTTGCGCAGCACCGACTGCATAACAGCGCCGCTGACAGAAAGCGCAGCGCCCACGACAAACGCAAGCAAAGTGCGCGGAAGCCTCAAGTTCCATACAATCGCAACCGCAGCCTGGCTTACATGCTCAGGCAGTTCCGTGCCCATTATCCTGTAGGTGATTACTTCCCAAATAACCCCGGGCGGTATCCAAACGCTGCCAAAAGCAACGCCCAGCACAATCACTGCCAAGGCGCATGTAACGGTTATAATTACCTTCACTCTCACTGATTACCCACCTCTATTGTGTCATGTGCTGCGGTTTCGGCGAATCCGGGAGCGACATTTTGGAGGCCGCCATAAACGACTGCGCAGCAGTCATTTTATCTTAGTCGGAATCCCGCAAAAAAGCCGAACCACTTCCTCCGACTCTCGAGCAATCATCGCAAGCGCCCTGCCTACAGCCTCCCGCCAAGCCCTCTGTATGGGGTCAACCGGAACCACCCCGCAAGAAATATCGTTGCAGGTCACAATCAAGTTTGCATTATCAGCTACTAACCGCTTGACCGCTCCGTTGGAATCATGCCCCGCTTTGACAAGTGCGAAAATCCATTTGTCCAGCTCATTGACAAGCCTAGCTCCGTGCTTTGGCACATCGGCGATATCCTCACGGCATCGGTAGATATCGTTTTCCGTTAAGTCAAACCTCTGGGTGGCATAGTCCAGCTTCCCCTGATATGCCCCGCCGAATATTAGAATCAAAATACAGCACCTCCCCCCTGCCCAAGGCAGCCTCAGATGATTGCCAGCGCAATAAGTCCGCACAACTCGCTTATAACCAGCGAAAATCCCGCCAAGTCGCCCGAGACGCCTTTGAACTCAAAGCTCTTGAGCGCATACAGCATCGCCGCAGAAAAGCCCAGAGCCACCGCCGCCGCAACCGTAACACCAATCCATTCGGCAATTAGCCATGCCGACACAAATGCCAAAACCGCAAATGCAACCACCATAACCCTGTGCGGCACAGGTTTTTCCGGCTTAAAAATGCCTACATACCCCTCCGAGCTCATCGGCCTGACGCACAAAACAGACAGCGCCGAAAAGCAGCGTGAAACAATTGGGATTACAATAAGCAAAGCAAGGCGCTCACCCCGCTGTAAAATTGAAAGTGCAGCGGCATAAAGCAAAATAAACAGCGCCACAATCATAATGACGGCAAAAGCGCCCACATGCGAATCTTTGAGAATGCGCATCTTCTCCTCAAGCGGGCGGCGCGACAATACTGCATCGCTGGTATCCATATATCCATCAAGGTGAATAAGTCCGGAGAAGAAAAACGGCACCAGCATTAGCGCCCCTGCCAGCAAAGGCTCGGCATTCCATCTCGTCCAAAGGAGGGCGTCAAAACCCTTTGCCGCCGCCCACCAGAGGACTCCAATAACCGCCCCAACCAGGGGAAACCAAGCTATCATATGCTTTGCGCCCGATTCGTCCCAATAACCAGCCCGCGGCAGCGGAATAGTGCAAAACATGCCGAATGACATATATAGGCCTTTAAACACGCTCTTCATAGAGTTCTCCGCCCTTATGAATGGTTATGCCCGCATACGCAACTTCAATAACCACGTCGCAGAGCCTCGCCGCCTCCCTGTCAGCCTTTGCAAGCGACTTGCGGTACAGCTCCGTCAGAGGGTCAAAAATGATTGCATCGCCGTATATATAATCCGAGACAATCACTATATTGTCAACCGCTTCAATAACTTGCCTCAGCCCTCCAATTACCCTGTCAGCCGCCGCCTCATCCACATTTCCGCCGTGGGGGAACATTTCATCGGCAAGCAGTGCCGTCAGGCTGTCCAAAAGAAAAGATCCGCCGATATCGCATTTTTGCAATACCTCTTCAATCCGGTTGGGCTGCTCAACAGTAATGAAACCCCAGCCATCCCGTTCGCCCCTATGCCTGGCTATACGCTCATCATCCTCGGCGTCAACGGGCCGCATAGTCGCTATGTAGTAAAGCGGACGCCCTCCCGCGGCGTCTTTCGCCAGCCGCTGCGCATAAAACGACTTCCCATTCTTGCATCCGCCGGAAACGAAAATCCTCATACAGCCTCCGCATCATACCGTAAACTTATCCCCTATCCTAAGCTCTTCGACATATTCATCATTTATCTCCGCCTCGGCGAATGTGCCCATGTCACGCATGGCGGCACATGCTGCATCAATGACCGCAAACATTATCGGGCATCCGCTCCCCTCACCCAGGCGCATGTTTAGATTCAAGCAGGGCTCAACCCCGAGCGCCTGCGCAGCATGGACAAACCCATGCTCAAATGATGCGTGGGACGCAATCATATATTCCTTCGCAAGCGGCTGGATTCGAGCGGCAGCCAGAGCTGAAACCATCGAGATAAATCCATCTATTACAACAGGGACTTTCATAAAAGCGCACCCAAGGAAAACTCCGGCAAGCGCAGCCAAATCAAAGCCTCCGACCTTGGCCAAAACATCAATCGGGTCGCCTGCATCCGGCCTATTCCTCTCGATTGCCGAGCGTACGACATGAATCTTATGCTTGTACGCCTCGTCCGACAGCCCTGCGCCTTTCCCTGCGGCTTTTTCTGCCGATAATCCTGTCAATGCGCTTAAAACGGCCGCCGATGTTGTCGTATTGGCTATGCCCATCTCGCCTGCCCCAAAGAGTGTGTATCCATCCTCCACTGCCTCAACCGCAGTTTCGATGCCAATCAAAATGGCCTGCACGGCCTCGTCATATGTCATAGCGTCACCCTTGGCAATATTCCAAGTTGACTTTCTGATTTTCCTATTTCTTATCAGTGGATGGTCAATGTCTGCGTTTACCCCCACGTCCACCACAATTAGGTCGGCAGCAAACTGCTTTGCAATTGCAGCCACGCCCGGAATGCCTCTCACAAAATTAACGGTCTGCGAATAAGTCACCGACTGCGGCGTTGCGGCGACCCCTTCTTCAAACACGCCATTATCCGCCGACATAATGATAACGCAACGCTTACTTGTGTCGTAGAACATGCCTCCGCTGATGCCTGCAAGCTGTATGGATATTTCCTCCAGCCTTCCCAAGCTCCCGGGCGGCTTTGCCAGCACCGATTGACGCTCCCGCGCGCACTCCATAGCCTTTTCGTCAAGAAGCACAATCTTCTCGATATAATCCTCCAAACGTTTTGACAGCATCCCTTTCCCCTTGACACAAAATGAAAACCCCATACAAAAAAGCGGCATCCCGCGCCGCTCACGCGCCGAACAGCAACGTCCGGTGTACACTTAAGCGCCGCCATTCACTGTGGCACCGCCACGCAACGGCGCAAGTCAGCGCACCTTTAAATTAACAACGCAACTATACATGACCACAAGAAATTTGTCAAGCTCGGCGAATCAAATTTGTTGTTTTTCCCGCCCAAATTTGCTATTATGTTAAAGGACACTGGATTGACCTTTGCAGGTTGGGAGACATATAATGATTCACGAAATACAGCCGAAGAACTACACTGTCGGTTTTTTTAATTGCGAACCAAGGGAGCATGACAGCATAATTGCTTTTGATGGCGACTTGGTTTGCTACCGCCTTGAAGGCGACGTCGCTAAGCTTCCCGCATTCGGCGAGCTTTCGGATAAAGGCAGCCAAACATTCATTTATTTATTCTCAATCGACGACGAACGCTTTTTCTTGGCTGAGCAGGGTGACAAGAATTCTTTCACTCCGCCTAAAGGCTATGAAATGCGAGAATATGGGCTGTTTCGGGAGATAGGCCCACGGTACATCGCCTTTGCAATAGTGACGGCGCGCCATTTGAGCGGATGGTATGCCGACAGGAAATTTTGCGGCAAGTGCGGAACAGGCATGGCGTTGTCTGAAACTGAGCGAGCCTGCTTCTGCCCCAAATGCGGGTTAATCGAATACCCAAAGATATCGCCCTGCGTTATAGTGGCAGTCACGGACGGCGAGCATTTGCTTTTGACGCGCTATAAAAACCACCCATACCGCCGCTACGCCTTGATTGCAGGCTTCGTCGAAATCGGCGAGTCGCTGGAGGACTGCGTACGCAGGGAGGTTTTTGAAGAAACCGGCGTGAATGTCAAGAACATAAGATATTACAAGAGCCAGCCATGGGCTTTCACAGGGACTCTCCTAGCGGGCTTCTTCTGTGAACTTGATGGCGACGGCGCCATCTCACTGGACGAGAACGAACTCTCCGAAGCCTCGTGGCTCAAGCGCAAAGACATCCCCCCGGCAATAAGCGACATCGCTTTGACTGCAGAGATGATGGAAATGTTCAGACTTGGGAATATCTAGTGGTGCGTGGCGCAAGGTGCGGGCGCTTCGGTTTTACAGCAATATTTCGCTCGCCAATGCAAATGCTTCTCGGAAAAAGTACAGGGTGCGCAACATGGCGCTGGACGTCTGCGCCGCTACGCCCACAGCGTCGAAACCTGCATTCCCTGCAATCAGCTTCGCCCTGAATAGATGAAACTCGTTTGAAACGATTGCGACTTTCACATTTTCAACATCCATCCCCCTCTCCTTCATCAGGTCCCGGGAGAAAAACACATTTTCATGGGTGTTTGTTGACGCCCCCTCCTTCCATATAAGGCTTTCGTCAATCCCCCTTGCGCTGAGGTACCTAAACATCGCCTCCGCTTCGGTTATCGCCTCGCCTCTCCCCAGCCCTCCTGAAACAATCACCGGGACACCCTCACGCGTTTCCAGGTATCGGATTGCCGCATCCAGCCTTGTCTGCAAAACCGAGCTTGGTGCGTCGTTGCGAAGCCCGGCTCCCAGAACTATCAGCACGTCTACATCAGCCTCTTCAGTGTGCGCACCCGATACTATCAGGCCTAAGAATACAAGAAACCCCGCAAATCCAACAACGAGGCAAACGATGAAGCACCGGCGAAGCACCTTGGCAATTCGAGAAAATCTCCCAGACGCCCCAAGTACCCACAAGCCTAAGAAAGTAACCAGTATCACGGACATGCCAAAAACTAGGGAAAAAATTATACGCATGTGAGAAGCCCGGAGCAGCATTAACCTAAGTGCAGCGCCATTAACAAGAACAACAAAAATGGCGGCCATTATCATAATTGACAGCCGCCGCTTAAAAGGCCAATCTTTAGTGTTGGATTTATTCATAAACACCCCCGGCACATCTTTGAAATCACATCTTTATCTGTGAATTGAAAGCATTATACCGGGGGATAGCATCAGAAATGTATCAAGGGCACCTCCAAAAGCCCAGCACAGCAAACGCCGTTGCCGTTTTGTAACCGTCTGCTACACGTGCTCAAAGCGCCCGGTGAAAAATCGCAGCTGCTTCGGCTCGTAGACCCATTTGAGCCCCCGGATACTCTTTCTGTTCTTGTATAAATCAATGCACGCATCGGCGACAATATCCATGTGTGCATAAGTATAAACACGGCGCGGCACAGTCAAGCGGACAGTCTCCAGCTTAGGCGCATGGTCAAGCCCAGTAACCTTGTCGCGACCTCCGGACACTATCCCCCTCTCCATAGAGCGAACCCCGGATTCGATATATAATTGCGCCGCAAGCGTTTGCGCTTGAAACTGCTTCCTTGGCAGATGCTCGCAAAAGCGCGTCGCATCGAGAAACACGCCATGCCCGCCTATTGGCAGCACTATCGGCACGCCCGCTTCGACAAGGCGATCGCCAAGATAGCGTATCTGCATAATACGATGCTCAATGTACTCATATTGCAGGGACTCCTTAATTCCAATCGCCATAGCCTCCATATCTCGCCCCGTCATGCCGCCATATGAAGGCATGCCCTCGAACACAACAACCAGTTCCTTCGCCTCCGTGAACAAATCCTCATCATTGAGGCAGAGGAAGCCGCCTATGTTGGTGATGCAGTCCTTTTTGCCGGACATCGTGCAGCCGTCGGCATAGCTAAACTCCTCCAGCACGATTTCCTGAATAGTCTTATTTTCGTATCCGGGTTCACGCTCCTTTATGAAGTAGGCGTTTTCAACGCAGCGGGTGGCGTCCATAAACACCCTGATTCCATGCTTCTTGCATAGCTCGGAGGTCTCGCGCAGATTCTGCATCGACACAGGCTGCCCCCCTGCGAGGTTGACGGTTATAGCCACGCAGATATAGGCTATTTTATCGGCTCCGTGCTCGTCGATAAGCGCCTGTAATTTTCTAAGGCAGACATTCCCTTTAAACGGCAAGTCGGCAACGGGGTCATGTGCCTCATCTATGATGATGTCTTTGAAAACCCCTCCGTTGGCTTCCTGATGGTAGCGAGTGGTCGTAAAGTACATATTTCCCGGAACGAGCTGACCCGGCTTTATCGCGATTTTACTGAGCAGGTTTTCAGCGCCCCGCCCCTGATGGGTGGGGACTACATACTTAAAGCCAAACAGCTCCTTTATAGTCGATTCAAGATGCAGCCAGTTGCGGCTTCCCGCATAGGCTTCATCGCCCATCATCATTCCCGCCCACTGTTTGTCGCTCATTGCATTCGTGCCGGAGTCTGTGAGAAGGTCGATATATACGTCCTCAGAATTGATGAGGAACGTGTTGTAGCCTGCCTCTGCGGCTACCCTCTCACGTTCCTCACGAGTCAGCATTTTCACATATTCAATTGATTTGATGCGAAACGGCTCGGCTGGATATCTTTTCTGCATTTGGTTTTCCTCCTGAATGGTATAACCTCTGGGGTAGTGGCTTTTTTCTCTTAACGCTTACATTATACCATCCTGATTCGCATATCACAACAGGAACATCCATTGCACCTCAATATTATTGCTGTGCATTTTAAGACAACAGCCAGTCCAGCACATTTAGCTGCTTGATTCCATTGTGTAAGGTCAGAGGAGTATGATCCATCGTCAACAAAAATTTCGGATTGTGATCTTTTATTGCTTCAAGCGGAGCTAGTTCACGCCTTAGCGTCTTGCCATCAGGGTCAACTACGGTATATGCAACTTGGTAATATTCCCCGACTTGATTGCCCATAGCAACAAAGCTGCCGCCTAACAAGGATGTGGCGGCAGCTAGGTCGTTTATAAAACGCAAAATAGTCCAACCGCCAACCCTAATAACGCCCCTCGGCTATCAGCGCCAGCGCAGTCTCCAGCGCATCCATGCCGTCGCGGTTGAAGTGGTGGGGCGCAATAGTTTCAGCCTCTTCCAAATTACGGCCGTACCGGTCGGTAAGATATGCCGCGCCATACCTGACAATGATGCCTGAATTAGGCAGGGACACATGGCAAAATCCAAACACAGGAGCTCTTCCGGCGCGGCCTCTCCCCCCTACAGCCTCCCCAACAATTATGAACTGCCCGGATTCTATTGCGTACCACGCAACAAGTTCAGTTATGAGTTCTCCGCTGCTTTCCAGCAGCAACCATAAAGTGCCGTCAAAAGCCTCTGCCATAACAGGAGGGCGCAATGGGAACTCAAACTCAAATGCATGGTCAAAAAACTCCAAGTCGCCCGAATTTAAAAGCGGCATATCCGCAGTTATGCCAATGTCAACGAACATTCCAAACGGCAAGCTTCCGAGAGCCAAAGAATCCCTAGTCGGCTGGCTATGCTCGCCGTCGCTGAGGAACATAAATGCATGTTCATACACATTTTCAGCAAGATTTGGCAGCAGCAGGTTATTTACAAAAAGAGTCCAAGCGCTTCGGGGTTCAAGCATTCCTCCTCGGACGCTGCGAAAGTCCAAAATCAAATGGTCAAAATCATTTGTTTCATCCATAAATTCTCGAATATGCAAATCGTCGCCATCACCTATCATCGCAGACGGGAAACGTATATAGGCCACCGTGCCGTCGGCTATAATCTCCGTCCTGAGCGCCTCGTCGCCAGGTTCTGCGAGGGCTTGCGCAAGAGCAGCGAAATCTATCTCAATTACTCTGCCCCCGTACATAAATGACCCATAAAACGCAACACTCTCCGCTCGCGTAAAGGCATCAAACAGTGTGCTGACATGCGGAGTCATCCGAAAACCTGCTTCATCAGAACCTATCCAGTTAATCAACGCGCGGGCAAGTCCGCTTTCATCAATCAGCTCCAAAAAGCCGATGCCGGCGGCCGGAGAGAAGAAATATTCTTGCAGAATGTCGAAAAAATCATGCACGCTTATATCGCCCTCCACATCTGCTATGGCATTTCTCGTCAGCTCGGCTTTTTCTCGCAAATCAACACCAAAACGCCTGTATGCCACGCCGAACATCGGGAAGTTTTCTTCAAGTATCTGCATCATGTAATCGACGTCGTACAAAAAGTCTTCGCAAGTCAGCAGCGACAGGTCGACAGCCACAACCTCCTCAGCTTGGCTCACCTCGGGTCCGTCTGGTTCGTCGGATTCGTCGGGTTCGTAGAAAGTATCTGCCTCTGCCCCATCAGGAGTTTCGTCCTGCTGATAAATGTCTCCCATTTGCGCCAAATCCTCTTCCTGTGAACAGGCGACGAGCATCGCAAGTGCGGCGATGCATAGTAATACAGCTAAAAGCTTTTTCATATACTCAACCTCCAATTAATATTTTAATCACGTCCAAGCAACTCAAGGACATATTCAAGCAATGGGTCCCGGTTGTTGACCCAATCATCGATGGTATGCTCTATGAGCACATGCGGGCGAAACACATTGTCGTCGGACTCAATCCCATGCCGCTCACGGATTGAGAGTATTGCATTGGATGCACGCACTTCAAGCCCTGAGTAATCCAGCGTTATGATCTCACTCGCTCCATCGCCGAAATAAAACTCCAGCGCCTGCCCCAATGGCTGGCCTATGATTGTCGCCCCCCAGTTATACAGTGTTGCGGCGGCGTCGAGTGAGGCGGAGCCCGATCCCTCGTTAACGAAATAAAAAATCATATCCGGCGGCGCGCTATCCACAAGAAACCTAAAAAGATGGTGATGCACAATTGCTCCGCCAGGGTTATCTCTTGCGTCTATTACCACAGCAACCACAGCGCAGGCACTGATTTCCCCGACTGTGTCCCTCACTGCATTTTCAAAGACGTATACCCGGCCCAACTCCACATCTACGTCCAGTGTGTATTCATTAAACCGCACATACAAAATCCCGCTGTCTTCCAAGAAGGCATGCCAGTGGGGGAGCTCACGATTTTGAAAAAACAACGGCAGCTCTCCCTCTATGCGGTCATCCACCAGCGCAACCGACGCAAGAGCAAGATCCCCCCTCGAACCTCTCATGTATGCCCCTGTGGGGGTTAGCTCCCGCTGATTGCCGTACCCGTCCTCAAGAGTGATAACAGTCCCATTTTCGTCGTAAATCCTGAGCGCCATAAGCACTTCCGGGGAAATGCCCAACATCTCGAACAAGGCTCTGGCGCCATAGATGTTCTCAGGGCCCATGAAATTTATTATCTTATGGAGCAGGTCCTCCCAATGGACGCCGTTTACCGCAACCAACCTGTGGTTGAGCGCACTTGCATACCTCTCATGGCTTTCTATAAGGTAGAACCCATCGGCAAGCCACCGGAAGCGGAGCGGGTATGAATCAGCGTCAAAGAAATAGAGAAAAACCGAATGGTTGTCCCTGGTGATTGCCATCGTGTACTGCAGCTCAGCCTTTATCTCTAAGTCGCTCAGGGCAGATACTTCACCGAGCAGGGCTGCAATCCTCTCATTAATGCCCCTGCCCATTTCTATATTTGTCGGCAAATGCATAATGGAGGCGTCGGTGAATTTTGGGTGTACAGAAAGTATATGCTCGCGAAACTGGTTGATATCGTGCGTCCAGCGTCGGGCGCGCTCCAGCTCTTCTGCGCTTATGTATTCTTGCTTATCCTCTGTGCTTGCGCCTGCATAAGCATAGGCCTCAGCGTAGGCCAAATCATCAGCCCCATTTTGCGAGCAGGCCGCAAGAATCAGCGCGCCAAGCAGAAATAACGCCAAAACCAACGCCGCTTGGGCTGCCCTCTGTGCCTTGCTAAAATTGCGCATAATAATCCTCCTCTCTCTGTTACAATATCTCGGAAGGGGCATTGCCCCTTCCGACAGGGCATCACTATCAAATGCAGTTAGTTAGCCTAGGCTCCGGCTCCAAACATTGCGATAGTGCTCAATTCTAATTTTCCAATCGAAGCAAATAGCATTTTTATGTACTCATAATTTCTAATTTCAAAATGCCTTTTGTCATAATTTAGCGCCATGTCCAACCCGGTCTCATTCATCTGATTGAATATGACATGTTTATCATTGAAAAGCTCATCGGTGCTGAAATATTCTAAAGTACAGCCCAAATCAGCGTGCGGGTTAATCGTTGACATAATAGAAGTTTTTTTGTCATATTCGGGATACCTGATTCGCAGCCGTTCCATGTTGCCAATGATTATGTCAAATGAGCCTTCGCCATTTTCAAACTTCCGAGTTACGTCATGTTCTTCTTTTGAACCGTCTAGGCTGACGCTCAGCAGGAAGTCGTTCTTAACCAAATAGTCTACTACGTTATCTACCAGCAGGGTCCCATTAGTTGATACATTAAATTTAATTGCCTTCCCCTCGATTTTGCTTTTTGCATATTCGACGCATCTCTTTATCAAATCAAGTTCAAGCAACGGCTCTCCGCCATAAAACCCGATTGTAATTTCTGCAAGTTCCGTAGTACGTGCTATGAAAAAATCAATTGCCTTTTTTGCGGTTTCCCAACTCATTCGTTTGTTGGAATGCGTCCTCGTATTATAGACACCAGAGTAAATACAATATTCACAACGCAGATTACATTGCTGGGTGACCTGCAGCGTCAGTTGCTTTACTCTTGCCTTCAAGTAGTGCTCTACAACTATTGTTCCAGGATGCTCAATCCTCTCCACAATATTAGGCATGAACATCCCCTGTTCCTGATATTTCCGGATGACCGAACTCCGCTCGGCGGGCATTTCGCCCTTCTCCACCTGCGTCAGTTCACTGTACTCGTCTTCCGACAGCCTGATAAGTGAATTTGTGTGCCTGTCGTATACATATGGGTGCTTGTACGTTCGGAAAGTTTTGAAAACTACATCACTTGGCATCGTTGTCTCCCCCCTA
>WQSH01000022.1 GCA_009787995.1 Oscillospiraceae bacterium | reverse complement strand
CTGCGGACATACAACCTCCGCTCCCCTTTCCCCGAGGAGTTCTACCGCCAGTCAGTCGGCATCATAGCGGATTTGTCATTTGCCCCGACCGAGGCATCGCGCGACAATCTATTGCGGGAAGGAAAAAATGCCGACTCAGTGTTCGTTACGGGAAATACCGGGATAGACGCCCTGAAGACAACTGTCCGGAGCGATTATTCGCACCCTGAGCTTGATTGGGCAAAAGGCAGTAGACTCGTGATGCTCACAGCACACAGGCGGGAGAATCTCGGCGAACCAATGCGGAGGATTTTTAGGGCGATTCGCAAGGTGGTTGACGAGCATACGGATTTAAAAGTCATTTACCCTGTGCACCTGAACCCCGCTGTCCTGCAGGCCGCAAAAAGCGAGATAGGTGACCACCCCCGCATCCGCCTCATTGAGCCGCTTGACGTACTGCCCTTCCATAATTTCCTTGCCCAGGCTTACCTGATACTGACCGACAGCGGCGGCATCCAGGAGGAAGCCCCTTCGCTGGGGAAGCCCGTGCTAGTGCTGCGAGACACGACGGAGCGCCCCGAAGGCGTAGCCGCCGGGACGCTCAAGCTCGTCGGCACAGACGAGGATGCGGTATACAAGGGGTTTACGCAATTGGTCACAGACAAAGCAGTCTATGAGCAGATGAGCAAAGCCTCCAACCCTTTCGGCGACGGTTTCGCATCAAAGCGCATAGCAGATATTTTAGAAAAATGGTTGTAGAAATTTTACCAAGGGAGGCTTCATAATGGAAGCGGCAAAGAAAAATCCAAACTGCTCATGCCCCATCACAGCCTGCAAACGGCACGGCAATTGCAAGGACTGCATGGCAAACCACAAAGGCAGGGGCTTTTGCAAGCGACCGAATTGGCAACAAAAAACAATTAGGCTTTTCGTGAGGCCAAAAAAGGTGAAGGCGGCGCCACAGTAATGAGCCCTCCTCCCTTCTGCTCTACGCCGTTGTCAGCATCTCATCCATTGTGACATAGTAGTAGTCGGCAAGGCTTCTGATTTCTTCCTGGTGGGGTTTTGCAGCCTCGTCGTAGACCGCAACGACGGGAAACCCCGCTTTTTTTGCCGATTCAACGGCGTGAACAGCATCTTCAAAGACAAGCGTCTCGCTTATTTCCGTCCCAAGAAATTTGGCGGCAGTGACGAAAATACCCGATTCCCTCTTTGTCGTATTTAGCTCTCCACAGGTGAAAATCCTCTCAAAATACTTCATTATCCCCACTCTCCGCATTCCCGCTTCAACTAGGTAGCTGTCTGTCGCAGTTGCGACGCACATTTTAAAGCCCCGCTTTTGCAAATCTTCCAAAACCTCGACGACGCCCGGCTTGAGCTGGGCTTTTTCATAGTAGCATTCTTCCATCAGCGCATTTTTCTCATCGGTGATTTCCTGCACCGATTTTTCTATCCCATACTCTGATTTGAAATATTCCGAAGCCTCATGCTGGCTCAGTGTGCGCAGAGCTTCGGCCAAGTCGGGCTTTGGCTCAATGCCAAACATCCTCGGAAATTGCGCCTCCGCTTCAATCCACATACCCATTGAGTCAAGCATCGTGCCGTCAACATCAAAAATTGCACCTCTGTATTTTCCAAAATCAATCATAACAAGCCTTTCATCACCACATGTTACTACTCAGTCACATATCACGTATTGCAAATTATACACCATGGGCAGCCTTCAGCCGCCCCAACCCACCCGTCCACATAATCAGCAATGTCCCATTACGAACAGAAACAGCTGCCGCCGCCTCCGTAAATTCATTGCTGACCCCAAGTGGAAAATCGCAAGTGAGCACTGCGTCGCTGAGCGGATATTTCAGCCCTGCCAGCGATACGCCCTCCGCTCTGTCGCTGACGCTGAAAATCGAGACAAGCTCTTTATCGCCCCTGTCGGCATTTGCGGCAGGCTTTGGCGCTATAACCGAATCTGCGCCCATTGCCATTCCTGCTTTAGCCGAAGGTGGCGAAAAACAAACCGACCCATTCGTCACGGCGGTAACGCACATATCCTGCCCCAGCAGGACTCCGAGCGCACCGTTCCGAGCCAAATGCACCAATATTTGGTAATTAGCCAGTGTCTGATCCGGCCTCCCTCCGAGAGCACCATCAATTATAAATGTTTTGCAGCCATGCAAAAGCCCCTGCCTAACCGCAAGCATCAGGTCTGTATCGTCTTTTTCGGCAGGGCTCTGCATAATATTAGGATGCTCAGGCGGCGCACCAAGAGAATCAAAATCCCCAACAACAAGGTCAGGCACAATTCCGCACCGCAAAATTCGGGTATATCCCGCATCGGCCGCAATCACAAAATCACGGCATTCAGGCACAAATCCGCCCGAATACTCTCCCGCTCCGACAATATAGCAACGCTCGCTCATACTACTCCACTTTCCAAACTGGGTGTTATGGTACTATAATACCACATTTCGTAGGCTTGCGTATATGTTTTTGCGCTAAAATGATTGCGATATTGAGTATTGACAAGCTAGTTAGTTCATGCTAACCTAACAGCGAACCAAATCGGAAAAAACTCATATATAGCGCAGGTAATCACATGTTGATAGAAAAACTGAAGAAATACTCAAAAAGCGGCGTATACCCCATGCACATGCCGGGGCATAAACGTAATCTTGAACTCTTACCCTCTGGGTTGCCATATGAAATTGACATAACCGAAATTTACGATTTCGATGATTTACACAACCCATCGGGCATTCTGCATGAGACAGCCCGGCTTGCGGCGAAGCTGTATGGAAGCACCCACTCATTCCCGCTCGTCAACGGCTCCACTGTCGGCATCCTCGCCGCAATTGGCGCCCATACAAACCGGGGCGATAAAATCCTTGTTGCACAAAAATGCCACTGGTCTGTAGACAACGCCGCAACTCTGTTTGGCCTTGAGTCAACCTATTTGACCCCAACGGTTGACGAAGCTTCGTGCGTATCCCACAGCATAAGCCCTGATGCCGTTGGGGAATCGCTAGACAAGAACCCGGATGCTAAGCTGGTAGTCGTTACCTCTCCTTCCTACGAGGGCGTTGTCAGTGACATTGCGGCCATCGCAGAGGTCGCACACTGCAGGGGCATCCCCCTCTTCGTCGATAGCGCACATGGGGCGCACCTCGGCTTTTCCAAAATGTTCCCAAAAAACGCCGTCCAGTCCGGTGCGGACATAGCAGTTATGAGCCTGCACAAAACTCTACCTGCTCTGACACAGTGCTCGCTCCTTCATCTTTGCAGCAAACGCACCAATACAGAAGAAACAAAACGCCTGTTGTCAGTCCTTCAGACAAGCAGCCCCTCCTACATTCTTATGGCATCAATAGACGCCTGCCTGCGGGTTATATCAGCCGAGAGTGAGCGCCTATTTAAGGACTACGAACAAAATCTGGAACGTTTTAGCAAAAATATATCAGCGCTGGAAAAACTATCCGTCTTAAATCACGGCAAGGACAAAAATCGCCCTTGCTTTTTCGATTTCGACCCCGGCAAGCTCGTGATAGTAACAAAGGGCACATCACTCAGCGGCTTTGAGCTGTCCGACATCCTGCGCAACGAGCACAAAATAGAGCTAGAGCGCGCATGCGACGGCTACGCCATCGCAATGACCAGCATCTGCGACAGTTCCGAGGGCCTGGAGCGGCTGGCTGAGGCCCTAGCCGCAATTGACAACACGCTATGCGGCCCCTGACAGGTGCAGGCATTTATGATTCTGGTATACCAAAATCCACTATGCCATCGTTGTCCCTGTCCTCTCCGGGGAACATATCCAAAATCCCCTGTTCGGCAGTCGCCATAACACTGTATATATTCAAGCTCTTGTCAAACTCGCATAAATAGACAGCATCCGATAAATCGGCGATTTTGCGCACCATCGCCGTGCTTTTTTCGTCTTTTGGAAACTGCTTCTGCCCCCCGCCCGGAGCGCCAACAGTGTGTGAGAACATATGAACGGCGCCATCGAATTCTATGATGTACAAAAAATCGCTCTTTGACCGGGCGATGGCCATATTCCCTTTCGATATCTCTTCTAGCATGCGGTTGCCATCCGCAGGCAGCAAATCAAGATTAATATTTTCCATCACATTCTCCAGTCATAAATCGTCAATAATTCTATCTAAAATAACCAATCCCGCCCTCAAACAGAGGCATGAACTTATCCCCCGGGATATTTTTTGCAACAAACCTGCCATGCCGCTCCGTGTGCGCCATTTTTCCCAGCACTCTGCCATCGGCGCTGCAAATCCCCTCGACTGCCCATGCAGAGCCGTTGGGATTGTGCAAGATATCCATGCCAGGCTTCCCATCATAGTCAGCATATTGGAAAGCGATCTGCCCGCTTGCCTTCAGCGCCTCGAGAGCCTCGGCATCCGCAACAAACCTGCCCTCCCCATGCGCAACAGGCTGAGAATAGACCTCGCCCACAGTGCATTTGGACAGCCAAGGCGAATTTGTGGACGCAACACGTGTCAAAACATATTGCACCTGGTGCCGCCCAATCTTATTGAAGGTAAGCGTCGGCGACTTTGAGGTTATTTCAGAGATTTTGCCATTCGGGAGCAGACCCAACTTTATAAGCGCCTGAAACCCATTGCAAATTCCCAGAATCAAGCCATCACGCACACTCAGCAGTCCATGGACAGCATCTGCAAGCTTTTGATTCCGAAATAGCGACACTATGAACTTCGCCGCCCCATCAGGCTCGTCCCCGCCGGAAAAACCACCGGGGAAAACAATCATCTGAGCTGAGCTAATCGCTTTTTCCAGCGCCTCAATAGACTGCTCAAGCATACCCGACGTCAAGTTGCGCACCAGCACAACCTCGCATTCCCCGCCGGCTCGCTCGATGGCGGCCACCGTATCATACTCGCAATTAGTCCCGGGAAAAACAGGCACGACCGCCTTAGGCCGGGCAATCGCAAGCCCTTTGAATTGCGCCGGTCGCCTGTCGTCCGCAATGAGCGGTGCCTCGCCGGGCTGCACAGCTTTTGCCGGAAACACCCCTTCAAGCGGCTTCTCCCAGTGCTCACGGAGCCTCTTAAGCGGAATCTCCAAATCACCGAAGGTCAGCGCCGGACGCTCCTGTGTGCGCCCTATTAGCCTATACCCCTCAAGCTCTTCCCCGGACTCAAATATGATGGAGCCCCACTTGGCTGAAAAAAGCGCAGCATCCGCATCCCCGCAAAAACCTACCATGTTGCCAAGCGCCATTTTTATAACGCCGCCATAAACTCCGCCGGTTTCACACGCCCAAGCTGAAAGCACCTTGCCTGAGTGGCATAGCTCCGTGTATCTCCTCCACAACGCTCCTAGTGCCTCATAGTCCGGCAGGCCGTCGCTTTCAAGCGGAGTCTCCATTAGATACACCGGATGCCCCTCCGACTTAAATTCAGGGCTAATCAGATTCGACGCATCGGCCGTTCCGACTGCAAAGGAAATTAAGGTAGACGGCACATCCAACTCGCCAAAACTGCCCGACATAGAATCTTTGCCGCCAATCGCCGCTACACTAAGACCCATCTGCGCCGAAAAAGCCCCGAGCATCGCCGCAAGCGGCTTTCCCCAGCGCTCCGCATCATCGTTTAAACGCGGGAAGTACTCTTGAAGGGACAAATGAACCGTCTCAATGCCGACCCCGGACGCAATGAGCTTTGCGACCGACTCCACCACAGCGTGGGCTGATCCCCCGAAGGGGTCTGCTTCCGTAAAGTGCGGGTCAAATCCATATGCCATAACCGATGCTGTCCGCACGTCGGCAGTCGGCAAGAGCGCCGCCATTACCTGTGTTTCCGTCAGAGCGTATCTCCCTCCATATGGCACAAAAACGCTTGCGGCGCCCACAGTGCTGTCAAAGCGTTCCACAAGCCCTTTTTGTGAGCAAAAATTCAAATCGGCACAAAGCCGCATAATTTCATCCTCGATGCCCATCTGCTTGGGCTCCGAATGTGGGATGCCTGCCACCAAGGCCTTTGCATACCGCTCCGCGCCATTCGTATCAAGAAACGCCCTGTCAATATCGACTATTTTCTGCCCGCGCCAGTTCATAACGAGCCGCTTCCGCTCGGTTACCGCAGCGATAACGGTTGCTTCGACGTTCTCTGCTTCGGCAAAGCTCTGCAATGCCGCTATGTCGCCTCTTTCCACAACCACCGCCATGCGCTCCTGCGACTCCGAAATCGCAAGCTCCGTGCCGTTTAGCCCATTATACTTGACGGGAATGGCGTCCAAGTCGATTTCCAGCCCCTCGGCTATCTCCCCCACAGCCACGGCTACGCCCCCTGCGCCAAAGTCATTGCAGCGCTTTATCAGCCTCGCCATATCGGGGTTCCGGAACAGTCGCTGAAGCTTGCGCTCCTCAGGCGCATTCCCTTTTTGAACTTCCGACGCACTCTCGTTGACGGTATCCGCACTGTGGGTTTTTGATGAGCCGGTCGCCCCGCCAATGCCATCACGTCCGGTGCGCCCGCCCAGCAGCACCACGACATCACCCGCCGCAGGGCTTTCCCTGCGCACTGACGATTGCGGAGCCGCACCTACCACTGCGCCAACTTCCATGCGCTTTGCTACATAGCCTTCGTGGTACAATTCCTTCACATACCCCGTAGCAAGCCCAATTTGGTTTCCATATGAACTATGCCCCTCCGCCGCCGTCACCGTAATTTTGCGCTGGGGCAGCTTGCCGGGCAGTGTCTCCTCAAACGGCCTCCTCGGGTCGCCCGAGCCTGTAATTCGCATGGCTTGGTACACATACGCCCTACCTGAGAGTGGGTCGCGAATCGCTCCGCCAATGCATGTAGACGCACCGCCAAAGGGTTCAATTTCAGTGGGATGGTTATGCGTTTCATTTTTAAAGAACAATAACCAATCTTCCGAGCCATTGTCAAATTCCGCTTTTATGCGCACGGTGCAAGCATTGTTTTCGTCCGATATATCAAGCATCGGAAGCTCGCCCCGCTTGTTGAGGTGCCGCATTGCCGCCGTGGCAATATTCATCAGTGTCATCGGCCTGTCCCCATTTACCGTAAGAAACAACCCATATGCCTCACCCACACGGGCGTCATATATGTCGGCTTCCTCGATGATGGTATTGAAGGTTGTATGCCGGCAATGGTCTGACCAGTAAGTATCTATTACAAGAAGCTCAGACAGCGTGGGGTCGCGGCTCTCGCTTTGAAAATACGACTGCACCATCTTTAAGTCGGCAAGCGACATCGCCAGCTCAAGCTCAAGGCGCAATTTTTCCAAACCATCTGCGCACAATTGCGCCATCTCCTCAATTTTGGGCACATCGCCCGGAGGCGGCCCATAGCTTTTGCTTAGCGTATCGGGCTTGTGGGGCGATGCCTCTCTATGCTCGAGCGGGTTTATGAGGTACTCCTTGATTTTCTCGAAATCGGCGTCTTTTGCACCGCTAATCGCATACACCGCCGCAGTTTTTACAATAGGCCGCTCGCCACCCAGCAGCATCTGTATACATTGCTCGCAAGAGTCGGCCCGCATGTCGAACTGCCCCGGAAGCGGCTCTACATATAGCAGATGGGCTTCCGCAGAAAGTTGAGGCAGGCTTTTTTCAAAAAAAACATCGCTTGCAGGTTCGCTCAGCACAGTATTTATGACATACTGCCATTTGCTTGCGGGGAGACCTTCAACGTCATAACGATTAAAAAACCTAATTCTTAGTTGAGGCAGCTTCAACGTTTCAGACAGCTCCGCCTCCATAGACCTTGTAGGCACATCAAACTCTGACCTTTTTTCCACATAACAGCGATAAACTTGATTACTCACGTCAAACCTCACCCATCTATATTATTTTGCAGCTAAAGATTCACCCACCCAACAGGGCTACCTGCTTCTGCAGGGCGTCCAGGCTTGTTTCAATGTCTATGTTGTTGTGCGACCGGATTGCCTCCAGCTTCTTATCCAGCAGGCTAATAATAAATGCAAAGCCCTCCGCCGTCACCTCCATGCCTCTGGCCGCTTCATCCGAAATTGGCTCTGAAGCGGCGCATCTATTGTGGTACTCGGCCATTTGAACAGCCAACGGCAGCGCATACGCAGTCAAATCCGTCAGCCGTATATCCTGCTCCCTGTGCCCGTCGACATATTCAAGCAACACCTCCAGCTTATGGACAATCTGCTGCGAATACGCATTGTAGTACCGTGCCTGCGACAGCAGGGCAACATGTTCCCTGAGCACCTCAACGGGCTCCGGCTCTTCCGCACATGTAGTCGCTTCGCCTTCAGGTATGGTTCGCCCCTTGGCATAATGCGACACGAGCCAAACGATCCCGCCACAAACCAAGACTCCCATAAGCAAACCCGCAATTAATTTAAGTACCATAGACTCACCCCTGGACTAATCCGGTTCGCTTATTACATCGCCCAAGATATCCCCCAGTATCAAATCAAAGCCCTCGCCGACGACCCTTGGCAAAACCCCGTTCCATGTATCTATCGCCTGTTGCCTGAGCATGACCTCCCTGACAGAGGGCGTTAAATCGTCCCAAACATTCTGCAGGATAATCAGTGCCTGCGCCTCTGCCTCCGCCTGCACTATCATTGCCGCCGCTTCCGCCTCCGCTTGCACGACAAGCTCTTGGCCGGAAATCCGTGTAACCTCCAAGTCGCGGTTTGCATACACAAGGTCGCGCGCGGCGTCCAGCTCCGAGCGCCTCAGTTCCTGGTCTGCAACTGCGACCCGGTCGATGGCACGCTCAAATTCTTCGCTAAACGACATATTCTCAAGGGCGACATTCGTTATTGTCACATGAAATTGGCTTGCAATGGGCATGAGCCTGTTCCAAATTTCCGGCCCGAGGTTCGCCCTCTGCTGCACAAGATCCATTGCATTTTTCATAGCAAACACATTCTGCGTCTCTTGCAGCAGCGCGGGATAAAGCCTATCCTGCAACTGTCGCATTGTAGCAAATTGACGGATGATGTCCATAGTGTTTTCCACATTAATCCGATACTGGATTGAAACCTGCCCGAAAACATTCTGCGCATCGGTGGAGTGCGCCGAAAAGTACATTTCGCTGTCTTGGATTGTTACGTCAAAGCGCTCCAGGCTGTCCAAAAACCAAAACCGCAGGTGAGCACCGGGGTACAGCACCTCGTGAGCGACCCCCAAGCGTCTGACAACTGCCACGTGCTCTTGCTGAACAATCCTTAATGACGGCACCATGAGCACCAACAATAAGGCGATGATAAAAACAACTAATGTAAACTTCATACCCTTTTGCACTTTTTTGTTCATATTCTCCCTCATCTCCAGTTCTATTTTCACATTATTAAGCCGCGCTACGCTCCTGTAATTCTATCACTTGCCTTTCGTAATTACAACAGTGAAATTCTCCGGCAGGGGGGCAGAACCTGCTAATTGTTACACTTCCTGCCTTTTTTTCTTAAGGCGTTTATTTACAACTGCAATAACCACGGCAGCAATTACCGCCAAAAGTATAAGAACCGGAAGATTTACGGCAATCCACATGAACAGTGCCATGAAAAACCGGGCAATGCCCCTTGCGCTATCGGCTATTCCATAACCAATCTGCTGCCAATACGTGAGCGCCGGGCCATCCTCAACGACTACCGTGTACTCCTCGACCTCCCTGATAAACAGATGCAGCGTGCTGTAGTCGATCTGAGTCTGCCAGTTGCGGATTGTGGACGTGAGCGATTCAATTTGAAACCTTACGCCGGACATGCGGTCTTCAATAGCGAGCATATCCTCAATATTCTCCGCCCTGCCCAACATGTCGAGCAGGCGCTCCTCTTGGACTCTCAGCGAATTAAGCCGAGAGCTGGTGTCGGAGAACTGCTGCGTTATATTCTCTGCGTCGCTGCTCAACGTAGCCACATTGCCCAAGGTATCGAGGCTCGTCGTCATAGCGTTGAGGCGATTCGTGGGGACGCGCAAGGTAAATCTGGCGTGGCGCAGCGTGTTCCAGCCATGGAATGTGTGCTCTAAATTGATTCCGCCAACAAATGAACTCTCAATGAACGCCCCATTAAAGGCCATCAGCTGATAAACCTGCTCAATAGTCCGCTCGTAGTCGAGCGTTTCAATATCTGCACTTACCGTGTAGATTATTTTTTCAGCCAGGGACGTATCTGAAACCGGAGGAGTTATTGGCACCAGCCCCGCTCCGTTAGAACCGCCGGGCGCAGAATCATACACCGCTCCGGCGCGAAACGTCGCCGGCGCTGACCCGGGAGCCGCCTGTGCTATCTCAAACGCCTCAGTCGCAAAAGGTGCGGGCACGCCATCAGCATCAGCCTGACCGCCGAAATAAACCCTTCCATACCCGGCCGCAGGTGCAATATTTGCATTATCCGCCGCACAGGATGCAAGAAACATAACCGGCAGAATGAGGCAAAGCAGAATAACAACTATCTTTTTCATTTTGACCACCTTCCATAATTCGAAACAAGTATTCATAGGGCAGTTACGCATTAGTTATGAACACAGGTTCTGAGAGTTAAGAGAAAGCCTTTCTCATCAGCTACGGTCATTAAGACGAAGGCGCTCCCCCTTTTGTTCCAAGATATTATTTGTTTTTTCAAAATTGTTACATATATATTAAGAAATTGTTAACTAAGGGCTGTTTGAAAAAACGCCTTGACATATTCGGCAAACTAGGTTATCATGCCTAGGGTGTCAAGTAATAATACTTTACCTTCCAGACTTATGGGGTGCCGGTGCGCTATATAAATCAGTTGACGACCGTGGTGGAAAATGAGCGACAACACATTACGTATGACGATGCTGTTTGACTTCTTTGGCGACTTGCTTACAGAAAAACAGCGTGACTATTTCGACCTATACCATAACGAAGATCTGACGCTATCCGAAATAGCCGGCATGGCCGGTATCTCTCGGCAGGGCGTGTATGACATCATCACACGGGCCGAGAGCACGCTTGCCGAATTTGAGAGAAAAACAGGCGTCGTGCAAAGATGGGGCGAAATGCGCACTGAATTAGAGCATGCGGAAGCGCTTGCGCAGGAAGTGCTTCGGCGCTTGGGTGATGATGAGCAGTCGGTAGATTTGGCAAAAAAGCTGGTGGACGCATTAGCAAGGCTTGCAAGCAGAGTGTGAATAAAGCGGCCGGGAGGCCGGGGCGGTACTATGCTCATATTAGGAACTGTCAATTTGAGGAATTTTAATGGCATTTGAAAGCTTATCAGAAAAACTAAATGCGGCGTTTAAAAAACTGCGGGGCAAAGGCAGGCTAAAAGAAGCCGACATCAAGGAAGCCATGCGCGAGGTTCGCCTTGCCCTGCTCGAAGCTGACGTGGGCTACAAGGTCGTGCGCGATTTTGTAAAGACCGTGAGCGAAAAATCTTCCGGCATCGACGTCCTCGAGGGGCTCAACCCTGCCCAAATGGTCATAAAGATAGTCAACGAAGAGCTTTGCTCGCTCATGGGCGGCGAAAACGCCAAACTCGCAATCGCATCGAAGCCCCCAACTGTCATAATGCTCATCGGTCTCCAAGGCTCAGGCAAGACGACAAATGGCGCGAAACTTGCGGCATACATGCGAAAAACCCATGGAAAAAATCCCTTGCTCGCTGCCTGCGACATATACCGCCCCGCCGCAATCCTTCAGCTCCAAACCGTGGGCAAACAGCTCGATATACCCGTTTTTGAAATGGGCACGAAAAACCCCGTGGACATCGCCAAAAAATCCATTGAGTTTGCGGCGAAAAACGGCAACGACATGGTATTTCTCGACACAGCCGGCCGCCTACATATTGACGATGAGCTGATAGGCGAACTTAAAGCTGTCAAAGCCGCTGTCCAGCCGACAGAGATTTTACTAGTGATCGACGCAATGACTGGGCAGGACGCAGTAAATGCGGCTACCTCATTCGATGAAGCTCTAAATATCGACGGTGTCATCCTCACAAAACTCGATGGCGATGCGCGCGGCGGCGCAGCCCTGTCTGTCAGGGCAGTAACCGGAAAACCCATTAAATTTGCGGGCATAGGAGAGAAGCTTGACCAATTAGAGCCGTTCCACCCCGACCGCATGGCCTCCCGTATCCTTGGCATGGGAGACGTCCTAACCTTCATAGAAAAAGCCGAGCAGGCCTTTGATGAGAAAAAAGCCAAGGAAATGACAGAAAAGCTTTTAAAAAACAAGTTCACGCTCGCCGATTACTACGACCAGCTAACCCAGCTCAAGTCCATGGGCAGCATGTCCGACATCGCCGGGATGATTCCGGGGGTCGATGCAAAGGCGCTTGCCGGAGCGTCCGTGGATGAAGAGGTGCTGAAAAAAACGGAGGCTATCATCCTCTCAATGACCCCGCATGAGCGCGACAACCCGTCCACCCTAAACAGCAGCCGCAAAAAACGCATTGCGGCAGGCAGCGGCACAGGAGTGGTTGATATAAATAGGGTACTCAAACAATTTGAAATGATGCAAACAATGACAAAGCAACTATCCAAAGGCAAGCTTCCCGCAATGTTCGGCGGAGGCCGGGGCAAAAAAGGATTGTTTGGAATGTAATTAAAAAACTGGAGGAAAATTAAATCATGGTAAAAATCAGGCTGCGCAGAATGGGCGCAAAGAAGAACCCCTTTTACAGAATCGTCGTTGCGGACTCTAGATCCCCGCGCGATGGCAGGTGCATTGAAGAAATCGGAACGTACGACCCTCTCGCCACACCGTCGATAATTCAGGTCGATGCAGAGCGTGCGCAATATTGGATTAAAAATGGCGCACAGCCAACCGATACGGTTAGGGCACTGCTCAAGAAAGCAGAAGCACTGTAATGGCACGCAGTGGCATTACGACAGATGAGATTTTTGAGGTTGCACAATGAAAGAATTGCTAATTTACATAGCGCAAAACCTCGTTGACAATCCGGACGAGGTGTCTGTCACTGAACGCGAAGCGGACATGGAGACGGTCTATGAGCTACGGGTAAACCCTTCAGACATGGGCAAGGTCATCGGCCGGCAAGGTCGGATTGCCAAAGAGATTCGTGCGTTAATGCGCAGCGTCGCACAGCGCCAGGGCAAACGCATCAGCGTTGATATCCTCGACTAATGGATGGTAGCAATGGACAAAAATCTTCTTGAAGCCGGAAAAATAGTCAACACGCATGGGATGCGCGGCGAAGTCAAAATTCAGCCTTGGGCTGACTCACCGGAGTTTTTGATGGACTTTGAGAGCATCTTCATAGGCGGCGCCCCCATAAAGATTTTATCGTCGAGAGCACACAAGGGCTGCGTTATTGCAGCCCTTGAAGGTGTTACGGATATTGATGGCGCCATCATGCTAAAAAACAAAATAGTCTATATAGACAGGGATGAAGTGAATCTCCAAGAAGGCCGTCACTTCGTCGCCGACCTAATAGGGTTACGTGCCATAGACATAGAAACAGGCGACGAGCTTGGGGCAATCGCTGATGTTATGTCGCTCCCCTCTAGCAATGTCTACGTGATAAAAGGCCCCCGCGAGATTCTGGTGCCCGCAGTGCCGCAGTTTGTAAAGGAAATCGACATTGAAGCAGGCACAATTAAAATCAGGCTTATAGAAGGTATGTAAAGGGCGTCACTGCTCAGTGCCTGCTATCAGGCTTCTCAATGCCCACTGCTAGACTATCTTGGCACCGCATGAGCCATAAGAACGTCTATAACTTCATCGGCAAGTATTGCAATCCTTACTGCGTTTTCGTCATTGAATTCGAAAAAATGCTCTTCATTTTCAAAGCCGAATTCTTCTATAAAACCTCTCACCGCTTCGGAAAACGCCTCATCGGTGATAACAATCCCCTCCTGCACCGCCACAGCCCGCAAAATCAAGTCGAGGCCTACATCTCTGAACACACTGGGCTTTATTTCTATTTCGATAAATTCATCCAACGACAGTCCGGTTGCCTGAGCTACCATATCTTCAAGCTCAAGTCCATGCATCATCGAGTAATGGGTAAATTCCATTATAGCCCTGGAAACCCTGAGTTCGACTTCCTCTGCGGGATACTTGTGTATGGTTGCATTATTTACAACTTCGTCCCATACCTGTATTCGATTTGAATTCAGGGCGCTATGCTCCCTATTAGACTCCAACTGCCCCCTGACCATGGCTCTGTACTCTTCTACCGAACCCATGCCAAAACGCTCCTGAACAAACTCGTCTGTAAACTCCGGCACTTCCTGTGCGCTGATTGCATGGAGGTTAATCCTGAAAACCACAGGCTCCCCCGCAAGCTCCGGCACAAAATAATCCTCCGGAAAAGACACATGTATATCAAATTCCTCACCTATGTTGCGCCCAAGAATTTGTTCTTCAAAGCCGGGAATGAATTGACCGGATCCAATTAGCAAATCAAACCCCTGCGCAGCTCCGCCCTGAAAAGCGACGCCGTCTTGGAAGCCTTCGAAATCTATAGTGACCGTGTCACCCACCACGACAAACCTGTCGGTGACGTTAACCATAACAGCATGCTGATGAAGCTGCACGTCTATCCATGAATCGATTTCAGCATCAGTTACAGGCACAATTGGGACGAAATCAAACTCGATGTCCCTGATCTGCCCAAGGGTGACGAACTCCAATATATTGGTGTCGTCCACCGCTATATCGGCCAATGTCGGAGCCGAATCTCCCTCTGTCCCCTCGGCTCCATTGCCTCCCCCTGACTCTGTCTCTGGCGTCTGTGTTGCTCCCGATGTGTCCTCCACATCGCCCTCTGAAGCGCAACCCGCCAACAATAAGCCGCAGAGCGTGAAAACCAGCACTGCAATCAAACATTTCTTGATGTTACCCGAAGCATAAGAACTAAAATTTTGCGAAATAGACATTTCGATAACCTGCTTTTCCATTTTTATTCGGAGCACAGCCCCATGAACAGTTACATTTATAGCACACATTAGGTGCCAATGCAACACATATTACTTCGTCAAAATCCACTATTGTATATTGCAATAGCAAAAAAACAAGCGTCAGGAGATGCAAATCGATGAGGATAGACATTATGACTTTGTTCCCCGATGTTGTAGGGGACATGCTTTGCGAGAGCATTTTGGGGCGCGGGCAAGAACGGGGTTTTATACGGATTGAGTGCCACCAAATTAGGGACTTTACGAAAAACAAACAAAAGCAGGTGGACGATTACCCCTATGGCGGCGGCAGGGGCTGCGTCATGCTCGCCCAGCCTATGTACGATTGCTGGAAGCACATCTGCGACGAAGCAGGGCATCGCATCCACACTATTTTTATGTCGCCATGCGGCAAGCAGTTCCTCCAGGATGATGCGCGCCGCTTGGAGCGCGATTATGACAGGCTTATCCTAGTTTGCGGGCGCTACGAAGGCGTGGACGAGCGGTTTATTGAAGAGTGCGTGGATGAGGAGCTGTCTATTGGCGATTTCGTGTTGACAGGCGGCGAAATACCCGCCATGGCGGTAGCTGACGCAGTATGCAGGCTCGTTCCCGGCGTCCTGCCCGATGCGGAATGCTTTGTCGACGAGAGTCACTGGGACGGCTTGCTGGAGTACCCTCAATATACCAGGCCAGACGTTTGGATGTCCCGGCAAGTGCCCGAAGTCCTGCTCTCCGGCCACCACGAGAACATAAAAAAATGGCGGAGTGAGCAGTCCTTGGAAAGAACTCGCACCCGCCGCCCCGATATGTATGAAAAACTAAACTTACGCCCATGCAAACCATTCTAGCGCCATAGCTATGAGCGGCAATGTGATAAGCGACAAAATTGTCGACACAAATACCGTCTTCGACGCAAAAACCGAATCTTGCCCATACTTCTCCGCAAGCATCGCAGTCACTATTGCAGACGGCATGGCCGCCATCAGAACGGAAACCCCAACAACAACCGGGTCGAGGTCTAGGAGCCTGAGCGCAAAAAACATAACCGCAGGTATAGCAAAAAGCCTAAAAAAAGAAAAATAGAAGCAGTGCTTGTCCAAAACCTCCCTCAGCTTGACCTCGCTCAGTATCGAGCCGACTATTATCATTGGCATAACTCTGGTTACCTCACCTACCCATCTGATTGCGTCCGCCAAAAACGACGGCAGGGAAAACGGGGCAAAAACATATCCAAATCCCAAGAAAACCGCCAACATGCAGGGGTGTGTGATAAGATTTTTGATTTGCTTCTTGCCATCGAGGCTCGTAAACAGCGACAGCCCTGACGTCCACATCAGAATCCTCATAGGAATCAAAAATATCGAGCCATAGAGGACCCCAATATCCCCAAAAACAGCGCCAAGGATGGGAAGTCCCATAAATGCCGAGTTATTACTGATTGTCGTATACTTTAAAATAACGCTCTTTTCATTGGGAATTCTGACGTATATCACTTTGTTTAGAAGAAAAACAAGAAATTGCAGACCAAAGGCGCATAGCAGGATAACACCACTGTGCCTGAGCATTTCCGGAGTAATCCCCCGCAGAAAGGCGTTGAAGATATTGCATGGCAAAATGACGTAAATGACAAGATTGGTCAGCTCCGTCCTAGTTTTGCCTGAGAGTATGCCGCCCTTTGCCACCCCATAACCCAATGCAATGGTCAGCAGAAGCGTCAGTTGTATCGAAAAAATCTGGCATCACCTCGTCTGATGGGATTTTGCGGCAGGCCTGCTGCCCGCTATTCTCTGCCCCCTGAATAATAGGCGTTTCTTATATCCGCCGAGAAGTACAGCGAACCGATAGCGCAGACCACTCCGCCCTTCCCTGCCCTTTTTATAGCCTCAGCGACTCCGGCGCCAACGCTCTCTCCTTCCACTACGGGAGACCCATATTGCGAGAGCTTTTCCGCAAGGGCCGCTACCTGCATAGCGCGAGGGTAGTTAGGCCTGACCGCAACGAAAGCCTCCGCCATCGGAGCTATATAGCCAATCATCGAATCAACATCCTTGTCAGCCATGACACTGACTACAAATATGATTTTTTTGTCAGAGAAATGATGCCTCAAGCTCTCCGCAGTCGCTTCGACGCCCTGGGGATTGTGCGAACCGTCGAGTATGAAAACGGGGTCTCTCCCCAGAATTTCAAACCTGCCCGGCCAGCTAACTGCCGCCAATCCATCGGCAATGTCCTTATCGGTGATTCTATAGCCCTTCTCCCGCAGAAGCTCCAAAGCCGTCACCGCAACCGTCGCATTTTTGGGCTGGTATGAGCCGTTTAGCGGAAGCAGCACGTCCGGATAGGGCGCAATCCCCAGCTCTATGCCCTCCAGAGTGAACTCCTGCTTCCTTATGCGGGAAAAGTCCGCCCTGCGCAGCCTTGCACCATGTTCGGCCGACACTCGCTCAAAAACAGCTTCAACCTCCGGCTCGCCGCCATATATGACGACATCGCAGTCATCTTTTATTATCCCCGCCTTATTTCCGGCAATATCGGTTATAGTTGGGCCGAGCTCGACAACATGGTCGTAGCCTATGGATGTGATTACCGCTACCTCAGGTGCGTCAATAACATTCGTCGAGTCAAGCGTGCCGCCCATGCCCACCTCAAGCACGACTATATCGACATCCTTATTCAGGAAATGCTTCATTGCGAGCGCAGTTATAAGCTCAAACTCCGTGGGCGCATCCTCCATCGCATCCGCAAATGGCCGGATTTCATCCGTCAGGCATTCCAGCTCCTCGTCGGTTATATGCTCCCCGTCAACCTGCATGCGCTCGTTGAATCGCAGGATGTATGGGGATGTGTATAGCCCCGTCCTATACCCCGCCTTTTGCAGCACTGCGGCAATGCACGCAGCGGTCGAGCCCTTGCCGTTCGTCCCTGCAATATGGACAAATTTCAGCAATTTTTCCGGATTGCCCAATGCCGCCAAAAGCTCGCGCGTACGTTCGAGCCCCGGCTTCGCTCCTTGCCACTTGACATTGTGAATATACTCCAGCGTCTCTTTAATCCCCATCTTTCCTACCCCTAACCATTAAATTTACAGTTCACCCAAAAGCTCCGAAACAGTCTTATTATAGATTGGATGCACGAGATTCGGAGCAATTTCGCTGAGCGGCCTCAAAACGAAGTCCCTCTTGTGCATCTCAACATGCGGAATAACTAACCTATTGTTTGAAACTACCAAGTCGTCATACATGATAATGTCCAAGTCGAGCGTCCTGGGCCCCCAGCGCATGTCGCGGATGCGCCCGGCTTTATTCTCAAGCCTGAGAAGTTTGTCGAGCAGCTTGCGCGGTGGCAGCAACGTCTCCAATTTGAGGCACCCGTTTAAAAAATCGCCTTGCTCTTCGTATCCATACGGCGGCGTGCTTATAAAGCTGGAAACCTCAAGCACTCTACAATCGCTCATTTTTTCCAGTTCTCTCACAGCAAACCTCAGATGCTCTGCCCTGTCCCCCAGGTTTGACCCCAGCCCCAAGTAGGCCACATGCCAGCCCCTTTCGATTTCCACGGAAACAGCTTCAAAATTGAGCGGAATTGGCGCATTCGGCTTTTCCACCTCCAGCCATACCTTTTTCAAACAAGGGTTTTCAATTAAAATCTTCTCAGCAAGGCCCTCAGCCACAGTTTCAATCAAGTCGAACCGGTTGTCTATAACAAAAGCCTTAATGACATGGCAAATCTCACCATAATCGACGGTTTCGTTCAAATCATCTATTTTTCCCGCAACACTCAAATCCAAGTATAGCTCGGCGGATACGACAAAGACCTGGCCATGCTTCTTCTCCTGCGGCAGCACTCCATGATAAGCAAAAACCTCAAGCCTCTTAATATTGATTTTGTCCACAAGCGACCTCCAAAAACCCTGCGAGTATAGATAGTATAGATTTATGCCCCCAATATTGCCTGCGCCATCTTAATTGCTCTGCACGTCTCCTTCACGTCGTGCACGCGGACAAAGCAGCATCCGCGCACCAGCCCTATGATTGCCGCCGCCAGGGAACCTTCAACGCGCTCTTCCACTGGCAAATCCAGGGTATTGCCCACGACCCTCTTGCGCGAAGCTCCCAAAAGCACTGGATAACCCATGGCCTTTATCGCATCTAGCCTGTTTATCACACCAAGGTTCATTTCATGAGTTTTGGCAAACCCGACGCCCGGGTCAAGTATTACCTTATCATCGGCTATACCCGCTTTTTTAGCCAAAATCAGCGACTCCCTCAAGTCATCCAAAACATCGGGGATAAAATCCGAATAATCCATATCCGCCCTATTGTGCATCAGGCAGCACGCCGCCCCCGCCTGTGCAATGACCCCTGCCATGCCCGGGTCGCTTTTTAGCCCCCAAATATCGTTGACGAGATCCGCTCCTGCACTCAGAGCGGCCTTTGCAACCTCGCTCTTGCATGTGTCAATCGAAATCGGCACGTCAAAACGGCTTCTCACAGCCTCAACAACTGGCAAAGCCCTGTTCAGCTCCTCTTGCACCGAAATGCTCTCATGCCCCGGCCTTGATGATTCGCCGCCTATGTCAATAATATCAGCGCCCTCTCCAATCATATCCTGCACGTGCTTGAGCGCACTGTCCAGCTTGTCCCATTTCCCCCCATCTGAAAACGAGTCAGGGGTCACATTGAGGATTCCCATGACGTAGCACCCACTCACCGTATCAAACTCACGACCGCCAATCTGCATATTCCTTCAGTACTCCAATCGAATATTTTTGAGTTCCCAATCACACTCGTCCGCTACCGCACAATCACAACAGCGACGGGAGAGCTTGTCCGCACGATACAAAAAACCCACAAAGCCTGTCCTTCCCTTGCCTATTTTAGTCCTATGCGCCAAAATAGCGTCCAGCATCAGTTCAGACTCCGAAGCATCAAACCCGCATTCGGGCAAAATCATTTCAGCCAACCTGGCGCTCTCCTGCTCATGCGGCGTCCCATCCTCATATTGCCGGGCGCGCCCAATGTCATGCAAGAATGCGGCAGCGTAAAACATCTCCTTCGAAAACTCAGAGCTAGAAATTGGCGCTCCAGAGGCCTGCTCCGGTCTAGATTCAAGATAAAGGATGTAAGCAATTCGGGCAACATCAAGCAGATGCTCCATCCCATGCCCACAAAAAAGCCTTTCCCGCTCAAGTTCATTGATCCTCTCTAGCTTTTCAACAAACAGCGGATGCTCCAAAATCAAACTAAAACGCTCCAACCCCGCACCTCCAAAAGTCGTTAATTGTCAACAGCTTTTCACTGCTTCAAGAAACATTTTTTGCCGCTCTTGGTTTTCGACAAACAGCCCCCTCGTGGCCATTGTAATCGTCTTGGTGCCGGGCTTTTTGACGCCCCGCATGGTAAGGCATGTGTGCTCAGCCTCAATCATCACCATTACACCCTTCGCCGCAAGGTTGGATTCTACTGCGTCAGCTATCTGTATGGTCATCTGCTCTTGTATCTGAGGCCTGCGGGCAAAAACCTCGACCGTACGAGGCAATTTGCTCAGCCCGACCACCTTCCCATCCGGGATGTACGCTATGTGCGCTTTTCCAAAAAACGGAAGCAGGTGGTGCTCGCATGTAGAAAAAAAAGTGATGTCTTTTTCAATTACAAGTTCGCTGCTTTGAGCCGGGAATTGCTTGGAAAGGTGCATACCCGGATCCTCGCTCATTCCGCCAAATATATCTTCGCACATACGTGCGACCCTCTCCGGCGTTTCAAGCAGACCCTCCCGGTTTGGATCTTCTCCTATGCCCTCCAGAAAGAGCTTGACCGCAGCCATAACTTTTTCCTTGTCAATCATTTTATAGCTTCCTTTCGCAATAAAAATAAAAGCCCCATATTAGTAAGTCGGTAGTAGCACCCCTCATCCGGCGTCTTTAAGCAGACAAGCCTTTCCTTACAATATGAGAAAAACTCTATTGCGGCAACGGGTGCGAGTCCATATCGCAAGCCTGTTCCCGCAACTTCAAATGCGGTGCAAACTTTTCGTTTCCCGGCGACTCCCCATCCGGCGAACACTGCGGGCGGCGGCAGCCAAGCATCACCGGCTCCGGCACCCAACGTATGAACCCTATTTTGCACATTTTTCATATGGCGCGCCCCGCACCACGAGTCAAACATAGTCACAACGATTGCAGCAACTATTATAACACACAAATTTCGAATAGCAAGCTTTTATTTTTCATTGCACAATATCACATGTGCCCATGAGCATCTATCGACATAATGCACAAGCATGGGCAGGTAGATTTTGGTTATATTTTACATGGACTCATGAACAGCCTTCTGTTATAATGTCATCATAAAGTAGACTCAAAATTGAAACAAAGCGGGAGGTACGGACATGGCTCCAGTAAGCAGAGCACATTTGGAAGGAAACAAACGGTATCTTGAAAAGCTTGAGGAGGTAAAATTTCGAGTCCCCAAAGGGCGCAAGGCTGAAATAAAGGCTGCTGCCGATTCGGTCAGCGAAAGCCTAAATGGCTTTGTGTCCAAAGCAGTAGACGAGCGCATAGCTCGTCTAGGCGTCTTGCGGCAGGATAGCGCCGACACTAGCTCTGGCACTAACGCTAGTGAAGTCAGCGCTGATGAAGCTTCTTTCAGCAAACCTATGTTCCATCTAAATGGAAACAGGCTATACGACAGGCAATGTGTAATACATCGCATGGGAAAAGATTTGGACATTATGGGGCAAACGCTGACGGCATATGCAGTAGGTACTGAAAAAATACCTTCGGAGTATCTCAACCGGCTGTACGACGGCAAAAGAATACTCGAGGCATTGCAGGAATGCGATAGAGATGAAAAAATACCCGGCGAATGGCTAGACCAGTTCATTATCGAGGAAAATGGAAAGTAGCAAGCAAAACTGCAAAGCAAGATGTCATCATTCGATTCCGGGGGCGACCCAAAGCAGAGCGTCATATATCTTCATCAAACTGCCCTGCGTTTCCTCTAGCCTATAGACAAAAATGCCAAAATCGTGTATGATACAACTCTGATGGGACTTGGCATTACTCTATTCGTCAAAATACCCTAGGAACTCCAGAGAGGTGCATATGACTGACAAGAAAACAATACTTTCCGGCATACAGCCCAGCGGCGCAATGACGCTTGGCACCTACTTAGGCGCACTCAAGAACTGGGCTGCGCTGGCAAACGAATTCGACTGCTACTATATGATAGTCGATATGCACGCGATAACCGCAAGGCAGACCCCTTCCGAGTTTCGAAAAATCCAGCTTTCCCAGCTGGCGCAATACATCTCATGCGGAATCGACCCTGAAAAGAACACCCTGTTTATCCAAAGCCACGTCCCTGCGCATGCACAGCTTGGATGGGTGCTAAGCTGCTATACTATGTTTGGGGAACTAATGCGCATGACGCAGTTTAAGGATAAATCGTCCAAAAACGAAGAAAACATCAACGCCGGGCTGTTCACGTACCCATCGCTGATGGCAGCAGACATCTTGCTGTACCAGGCGGACTATGTCCCGGTCGGCGCCGACCAAAAGCAGCACATTGAGCTGACGCGCGACATAGTCGTGCGTTTTAACGGCATATACGGCGATGTGTTCAAGCTCCCCGAGCCCTATATACCCAAAGTCGGGGCAAGGATAATGGATTTGCAGACGCCCACAAACAAAATGTCAAAGTCTGACATCTCCGACGGCGGCTGCCTGCTGATATTGGACAGTCCCGAGGATATCATGAAGGCCTTCAAACGCGCCGTGACGGACAGCGAGACGCAGGTGCGGTATGATGTCGACAACAAACCCGGGGTTTCAAACCTAATGCAGATATATTCAGCCTGCACCAACAAAAGCTTCGGAGAAATCGAAACCGAATTCTCAGGGCAGGGCTACGGCGCATTAAAAACAAACGTGGGAGAGGCCGTAGTGGAGACGCTGCGCCCAATCAGGGAAGAAGCCTTAAGGATACTAGCCGACAAAGCCTATCTGGAGGGCGTTTACAAAAAAGGTGCGGAAAAAGCATCGCAGACAGCAAATAAGACACTAAAAAAAGTACACAAAAAAATAGGATTCATCCCAAGCGATTAAGAACCTGGGGGCTTTACCAAAATGCAATTGTATTGGAGAATAATCATCGCAGTCGCAGTTGCGCTTGTGCTCAGCTTTGCCGCAACGCCTGCCGTGAAATGGTTCGCCCACCGCGTGGGAGCCATAGACGACCCTAAAGATGCCCGAAGGGTCCACAATAGCCCGATACCCAGGCTGGGCGGCCTCGCCATTTTCATAGGTTTCATTCTAAGCGTCCTATTTATGGCGGAGATAGATGTGCAGGTGCGCGGGGTGCTTATTGGCGCAGTGATTATCGTCGTCCTGGGCGTCTTTGACGACATCTTCACACTGCGCGCATACATAAAGCTCCTAGTTCAAATAGTTGCGGCACTGGTGGCTGTGTACCACGAAGTGGTCATAGAGATCTTCTCCAACCCCTTCGCAATTGGGGATGCGGTCGGCTCTGAGTTTGTATTTTTGGGCGTCCTCTCCATCCCGATAACGGTCATTTGGATAGTGGGCATCACAAATTCCGTCAACTTGATTGATGGGCTTGACGGGCTTGCTGTCGGCGTATCGACAATTTCTGCGATTGTCATGCTTATTATTGCTCTCATGGTGTCTTATCCCAATGTCGCTGTTATAATGGCCGCCCTTGCCGGGGCCTGCATAGGCTTTTTGCCGCATAATTTCAACCCTGCCAAGATTTTCATGGGCGACACCGGCGCATTGCTCCTTGGGTACTTGTTGGCGACTGTTTCGATAATCGGGTTATTCAAGTTTTATGCCGTCGTTTCCATTGCTGCGCCGCTGCTAATACTTGCGGTCCCCCTATTTGACACAACCTTTGCATTCATACGCAGGCTGCTCAGGGGGCAAAACCCCATGTCTTCAGACCGCGGGCATTTCCACCACCGCCTTATTGACAGGGGATTTAGCCAAAAGCAAGCAGTTGCAGTCCTCTATGGCGTAAGCGGCCTGCTAGGGCTCGTAGCTATCGTAATTACGACAAGCGAACAATTGAGAGAGATAACGCTCTTTATCACCGTGGTTTTGGCGGCAGCAGCGGTGCTCTTCTTCATCATTAGGGGACTAAGGAATAAAAAATGAGCACAAAGAGAGTTTTAAGCATAACGATTTTTGGCCTGCTCCTTATTGCCACTGCGATAGGGGCAATGTTGCTGTTTCCACGTTTAAACCGGGACAGCGCCGCAGTTGAGCTCCCCGACACCCCAATGACCATAGATAGGCCAAGCGAAGCCGAGCCGGACGCACTCAGCAGGGTCGAAGTCAACAGGGACACCATCCAAGCTGTCGTCTCAACGCTGCTGCCGCGCCCCGCTGTTTACAGCCGCGAAGTCATCATAGATAGCTTTTGGGAAGGCGGTCAGGCAACCTTTGCCATAAGCACCACTGTAAAAAACGGAAACACTTCGCTCCACATATTTCCACCGGTTGGGCAGGAAAAAAGAATCATCGTCACACCAGACGCTCTGTACATCTGGTACGTTGGCGACGATGCCCCATTCGTTAGCCTACCCGCATCCGGGGGCGATTCGACCAGGGCGGCGGACGAATGGCAGATGCTCGCTACTTTTGAGGACATTCTTAGATTGAGGCAAAATGACATTGTCGATGCCGGATTTACCGAGTTTGACGGGGAGGTCAGTGTATTCGCCCTATACCGCACCCCTGGGCTGGGCAATTTGAGAAGGCACTACATATCAATAGACCTGGGACTTGTCGTAGCGGTGAGGGAATATGACGCAAGCGGCATGCTGATATACGCAATGACCGCAGGCGAGGCTCAAGTCGGCATAGCGAACCCCGAAGCATTCACGCTACCCGACGGCACGCTAGTGAGGTTTTATTCATGAAAATACTTGTCATGTCCGATTCGCATAACTACACCAAGTCGATGCTGAAGGCTGTCGAGCTTGAAACCCCGGATACAATAGTGCATCTAGGCGATTATGACAGAGACTGTGCAAAGCTCAAGCTTGAGCATCCGGAAATTGAGTTTTGCACCGTGAGGGGAAACGGAGATTACTTGTCATCCGGGAAAGACTCTGACGAATTCGTAGTTGGGGGCAAACGTTTTTTTATAACCCATGGCCACCTCTTTGGCGTAAAAAAAGACTTGACCCCGCTCATCAGCTACGCTAACGACAACAAATATGACGTGCTGCTGTTTGGGCACACGCACATCCCCCACTACTCCGTTTCGGGAGATATGGCAATCGTCAATCCGGGAAGCATTGGTGCAGCGGGAAACGCATACGCCGTCCTTGAGCTCAAGAACGGCGCTATAACATGCGAGTTAAAATCAGTTTAGAGGGTAAATTCTTCTTCTGTGAGAACTGGCTTCCGCATAACCATCATAGGCTCAGGCACACGCTTTGTTGGTTCATAGCGAAACGAGCTGCACGAGCATTCGCTGGTCATTATCCCCCTCTTTGAACAAGCGAACTCGTCGCGCCCCAAAGCGGAGCTAAAACGGCAGTATGCGCAGCTTGGCTCGATATTGCGGTTAAACAGCATATGAACCCCCTCTTTTCCAATTGGCAGTTTATGGTTGGCAGTTGTTCTGCCACTGTTCCTTGGTAAGTGATTTTAACATAGTTTTTTGCTTATCACAAGATTTTTTTGCATATGCTTGCAATACAGCATATGCTGCATGTCGGATTTCTCGCCGGGCAGACTGCTCGCCCATGCAACACTAGACGATGACAGAAATCGTTTGATTGCTCCGGCGGCAGCGCTTTGCGCAGCGCTGTCTCGATTTTCAGTGGGTCTTTTGTCTTTACCAGACCTATGCGGTTTGTGAGCCTGATGCAGTGCGTATCCACCACCACTGCGGGCTTGTTGAATATGTCGCCCAGCATTAGGTTTGCAGTTTTTCTGCCGACACCCGGCAGCCTGAGGAGCTCCTCCATCGTGTCCGGCACATTTCCGCCAAACTCGCTCAGGAGCATGTTTGAAGCCGCAATTATCTCGCGGGCCTTTGTCCTAAAAAAACCGCAGGGGTGTACGATGCTTTCAAGCTCCCCAACATCCGCATGCGCGAGCGCCTCAAGTGACGGGTATTTCGCAAAGAGGACTGGCGTGACCATATTGACGCGCGCATCTGTGCACTGCGCAGCAAGCCGCGCTGCGAACAGGAGTTCATAGTCCTTGTTGTAATCTAGCTCGCAAATTGGCTCTGGGTAGCACTCCTTCAAAAGAACAATCATCTCATTTATATCAGCATCAGACAACACTCAATCACCCCCCATCATGATTTTACAATTTAGACGCTGTATTTTCAAGCTTAAATTTCAAACTTAAATTGGTTGAAATGTTTGCCAAACATCTGTATAATATCAAACGGCGTGTGCAAAATCATTGCCACACCTTTGAAAGGCAGATACATCATGATTATTTCTCCCATACCGGACTTTTCCTTCCGCACTCTGACCGACGTCACACCCGAGTTCCTGAACCAGCTTGGAATAAAGTTCCTCATGCTAGACCTCGACAACACGATTGCGGCATATGACGAGCACCTGCCCTCTGATGCGCTTTTGCAATGGGCGCAGGATGTCAGAAGTCAGGGTGTCGAGCTATATATAGTATCCAACAGCCTGCGAAAAAAACGAGTTGCGGCTTTTACGCAAGAGCTTGATGTCGGGGTAATAATGAATGCGCACAAGCCATCGCCAAACGGAGTTTTTAAAGCCATGGAGACATCGGGCCACACTGTTGAATCATCAGCGTTTATTGGCGACCAAATATTCACTGACACTCTAGCCGCAAATAGGGCCGGAGTCATTTCGATAATAGTAAGGCCCCTCAGATTCACAAACCCCTTTCTTGCGCTGAGATTCGCTGCCGAGGCACCATTTCGGGCGATGTGCAAGAATAACAGCCGGAACAAGAAAACCAGCAGCTCAATGCAGCGCCGCACTGCAAAGCAAAAAATATAGCTGATGCGGAGCCTACACCATAAATTGAAAGATAGGAGTCAAGAATTATGAACAACATTAAGAAAATCCAAGAGGCACTCAAAGAACAGGATTTCGGCGCAATGCTAGTGACTGGCACTGCAAGCAGGCTATACACCGCAGGATTTGCGTCTAGTGCAGGGGCTTATCTACTCACTGCCCAAGAAGCTTGGTTTTTTGTGGACGCCCGTTACGTTGAAGCCGCAAGAAAAAAGATAAAAGGAGCAGAGGTCCTGCTCGTCACGAAGGATGAGACTTTTCCAGAGAAAATAAGCTCGCTTCTGAAGGAGAAAGGCATAAAATCTGTCGGGTTTGAAGATGGCGTGGTCACATATGGCACATACCTCGAATGGTCTGAAAAATTCGAGGCAGATCTAAAACCCGCACAAAAAATGATAACTGACCTGCGCGCCGTTAAATCCCGCGACGACCTTGAGGGTATGATTAAAGCCCAACGCATTGCCGAAAAATCCTTTGAGGAAATATTGCCGCTTATCAATAACAACATCACGGAAAAAGAGCTTACCGCCGAGCTTGTATACCGCATGGTAAAAAACGGCGCCGACGACAAAGCGTTTGACCCCATCATCGTCTCCGGGACTAGGTCGAGCCTGCCGCACGGCGTGCCTACAAACGAAAAAATCAGCAATGGGTTTTTGACGATAGACTTCGGCGCCCGGCTCAATGGCTGGTGCAGCGACTGTACAAGGACGCTGAGCATAGGCAAGCCGGACGACGAAATGGTCAAGATTTATGAAACCGTCCTTTCTGCGCAGGAGGCCGGGATTAAAGCTGTAAAGGGCGGCATCGCTTGCAAAGACGTGGACACAGCCGCAAGAAAGGTTATTGAAGATGCGGGCTACGGCGAATACTTTGGTCACGGCTTCGGCCACTGCATGGGCCTTGAGGTGCATGAATCGCCAAGGTGCTCGCAGTTGTCGGAAGAAACCCTGCCTGTCGGTGCAGTCTTGACAGCCGAGCCGGGCATATATTTGCCGGAGCGCTATGGCGTGAGGATTGAAGACATGCTGTATGTCACCGAAAACGGCAGCGAAAATATCACAAAGCTTCCGAAAAAACTGACCGTAATCTAATAATCCTTGCTTTATTTGTGGAAGTGGGATAAAATGATGTGCGTAACTACTACGCAATATAAATAGGAGGATGTAGATAATGATTTCTGCCGGCGATTTTAGAAACGGTGTCACCTTTGAGTGGGACGGAAAGGTCATGCAGGTAGTTGAATTCCAGCATGTCAAGCCGGGCAAAGGCGCGGCTTTCGTTCGAACCAAGGTGAAAAACGTTATTACAGGCGCCGTTGTCGAGACGTCATTTAGCCCATCGGATAAGTTTGAAAGCGCTTTTGTCGAGCGTCGCGATATGGAATTTAGTTACGCAGATGGAAACCTATACTACTTTATGAATCTCGAAACCTACGAACTTGAGCCGGTAGACCAATCTTTGCTCGGCGACAACTTCAAGTTCGTGAAAGAAAACATGAACTGCAATGTTCAATCATACAAAGGCAAAGTCTTTAACGTAGACCCACCTAATTTTGTCGAGCTGGTAATAACTGCCACCGACCCCGGGTTCAAAGGCGACACGGCTACAAATGTGCTAAAGCCTGCGACAGTGGAAACAGGTGCCGAAGTCAAAGTCCCCCTCTTCATCAATGAGGGTGAAAAAATACGCATCGACACAAGGACAGGCGAATACATGGAGCGCGCCAAGGGCTAAAATCACTATCATTATGGAGGTAAACGCTATGTCAATCAAGGAAAAAGTCGCATATCTGAAAGGCCTTGCCGAAGGCTTAGGGCTTGACGCCGATTCAAAGACGGAAAAACTGATGTCTGTCATGATTGATACTCTTGACGATATGGCTGATGAAATTAAGGAGCTCAACGAAAATGCTCTTGACATCGGCGAAGAGCTGGATGCAATTTCAGGCGATTTGGCAGAAGTAGAAGAGCTCCTTTATGGCGGCGACGACGACGATGATGACTACGACGACTTCGATTTTGACGATGACGACGATGATGATGAGTGCGGCTGTGCTTTTTGCGGCGGTGCAAGCCTTTCGTACGAAGTCTCCTGCCCCGCTTGCGGAGCGGAGCTAGAGCTTGACGAATCAGACTTGGTTTCAGAGTCAGTCGCATGTCCGGGTTGCGGCGAGGTTCTTGAATTCGATTTCGACGATGATTTTGATGACGATGATTTTGACGAAGATGAGGACGGCGAAGAGAAAAAAGCCTGATTTAAATAAGAATACGAGGAGCGAAAAACATGAAGAGTAGCGCTGAAATCATAGGTCTTTCTTTGCTTGGAATAAAAGACGGTTTTGATTGCGGAAAAGTTCTGGAACTTATAATTAACCTCGAAGAGAAAAATGTTCAACACGTCGTCCTGGATACCGGGTGCGGCGTGTGCGGATATAAGATTTTGCCATTATCCAAGGTCACTGGCATTGGCAAAAATATCATAACTACACAGCTGAGCGCAGACTGCACGCCACTGTGGGAAAGTAGCGAGGCGCTTACGCTTGGTGCGTCCTCTTCCATTGTGTTTGGAGCAGGCGTTATCAGCAGTGATGGAAACATCATAGGCACCGTCACCGAGTTTTTTGTCGATGAAGGCACCGGGGCAATTGAGCTCTCGTTAGATAATGGCACCCTTATCCCCAGCACAGAAATACTCACACTCACTAAAGGCAAGGTGTTTGTCACGGATGCTGTAGTCCCTGTAGTTGCTGAAGAACCAGAGCTTGAGCTGGAAATAGATCCCCTGCTTGAATTGGCTTCAAAGCTCCACCCAGAACCTATGCCTGAGCCCGAGCCTGACCCCATGCTCGAGATGGAGCCCGAGCCCGAGCCTGACCCCATGCTCGAGATGGAGCCCGAGCCCGAGNCTG
>WQSH01000021.1 GCA_009787995.1 Oscillospiraceae bacterium | reverse complement strand
AAGTCCTTAGCCGAGTATTTCCGTTAAAAGAATTTCCGGCAAAATTAGTCGGAGGTGCGTAGCCACGGAAGGTTACTCTCTCAAGCCTGTTGAAGTGGGCGTTGGCTCCGGTTAAGTCATTTTGGAACATGCCCGCAAGCACCGTCGACCCCGGTGGGAAAACAACCTCAATAGCTCCTGTGCTTCTAAAAACATTGCCGGCTCCGGGAAAATGTGCATTTCTCAAGTCGATAACGCCTTCTGTGAACGCTCCGTCGCCAAACACCACTGTACTCAGACGTACACTGTGCTCAAAGGTAAAGGTATTCAAACCACCAAAGCTGCTCGAAGCAACCGGGAAGCGGACACGCTCAAGATATGGCAGTCTCCTCAGCGCACTGGCAGGAAAATGAGGAGCCGAATGCCCTGTGATTTCGGTAATCCCAACAAAATCAAGTTCTTCTATCCATCTTAATATGGCTTGCTGGTGCTCATTAGCCCCACTTAACATATTGCCGATTGAGAGTTCTCCATGTGCAGCTAAAAGTCCGCGCTGCATAGCCGACTGAGGACGGATATCATAGGTGGCGTTTATGCTCCCCGTGACCTTTAGCCTCCGCACTACCGAATAATTATGGGGTGCAAACTGGCCGAAGTACCGTTTTAGAATAAAGTCTATATCATCTTGCAGATTTCCATCCGGGTTGTGTACGACAAACCAGCCGTCCTGATAATAGGCATCGTCTCTTGGGTCAGGCCTGTCCTCCATCCCTCCGCCCGCTACCGGCAGCACAATCACGGGAGCCGCACCAAACTCCTCTCTGGGCACGGGCGGTGCCGTGAAATTCGGCACAGCGCCATCAAGGGGGATGCTGCGGTGAGAACCAGGAAAGTCGCCGAAGCCTCCCGAGCCTATGATGCGCCCTGTAAACACGTTTCTTGATGCATCGTCAAGACGAACTTGTGTCCTGAGGGTGGCGGTAAGCGATTGATACTGTGTGGCGGTATTGCTTGTAAAGCTGTTTACACCGTCGGTAAAACGGATACCAGCTCCAGGTTGGGGGTTATAAATCCCGGCCAGCTTTTCTACAGGCTCTGATATCCCTATAATGCTTATCTGTGCCGTGTGCCCCTGTGCAAAATCTTCTCCGGGCCGGGTGAGGTTTTCAACAACAACGGTAACGCCCCTGGCTCTTACCACATGGTGTCTTACTGACGAGCCATTGCTCACTTCTATTATATTGCGGCCATCTCTGAGCTTTACTGTAAAGCTGCCGTCATCGGCGGCGGTGTAGGTTTCCCAGCCGCTGCCCCAAGGGGTACTATTCAGCGGCTCATGAACACGAACCATGCTACCTGCTTGAGGGGTAAATGTAAACTCACGATAGCCAACTGCAATATCGAAATAATAGGTATCGAAATCATTGCGCACATTTATACCCGTATTAAAATCAGCGCCGCCGCTGACATTGACGACAACCGCCAGCGTGTTGCGCGGATCTATGGCGTCGTAAAAGCCGGTGGCGCCGGACGCCAGTTGGTATTCCACCGGGTTATAGGTGCCTTTAATAACGCTTACGCCCGGTTCCACGGCGGTGATTCTGAGCCGCTCACGGCCGGGAGTGCCTATGCGCTCAATGTTTGCGGAACCGCCGAACAGTTCAAAAACATGCTCCGGCTCAATGAAGTAATTCAGCGTAACGGTGTCAACGGTCTGCCAGACACGGAAAGTGTCCAATTCGAATGATTCGCCCACCGAGAGGTTGAGGGTTCCGGAATCGCCGAGGTTTGTATAAACATTGGCATCCCGCCAAGCCAGATTACGGCCCGGCACCCATTCGGAAAGAGCAGTCGGATTAAGCACAGTCTCAGATCCTGCTGCTACGGAATTAAACCGCCGTGCCAGCTTGGCTGTTTGGCCGGGGATATAAACCTCGACATGGAAGTGGCTTGCCGTCTGCTGCACCCACCATACATCCCGTCCGCCGGCAGCCGCAGTGCGGTCTACGCATATGCCGGATGGAAGTATCGTAAAAGGTGCAAAGTGACGGTTGCCTTTTCTGAACGCACCAAAGGTAGCTCCTTCCGGCACACTGAAGAATGCGCTGCCCTCCGGTGCCGAGGAAAGTGCCGCACCCCTAGTGACGCCTGGCACCATAGCACCAATCACTGCCAGAAGGTTAGCTATCGCTCCATCAACCTCGCCTTGGGTTGCATATTCGTTGCTCAGGACAGCCAGCGCCGCTTTAACTGCCTCCTGCAGCTTAGGCCAGCATTCTTCAGCAAAGTGTTCTTCGTCCAGAGCCTTAGCTTCTGTAATCAACGCCCGCAAATATGCCTTTTCCGCCAACTCCGGCTCAGTTGCATCAGGCTCCGGCTCAGGCTCTACCGCCTCCGGATCCTCAAAGTCAAGCTCGGGTTCGTATTCTATTGCGTCCAGAGCGTTTATGGCTTCACGCAAATTGATTGCCGCCTCATCAACCTCCGTTTGGGTCGCATCCGCATTGGCATAAACGATTTTTGCCAACATAAGCGCAACTTGCAGCACTGCCCAGCTTTCAGCGGTGTAATCGTCTTGCGCGCGCCACTGCGCAAACCAAATGGCGGCGCTGAGGTCATGCTTGTAGACATTTTCGTTGGGAAGCTCCGGGCCATAGGTGTCGGCGTATGCAGTGTGGCTATCGTAATCGGGATACCCTGCGTCATATGCTGCGAGCACGTGGGCAGGAAATGCCCCAAGTGATATAATTAATGCCAAAAATACCGCCAAAATCCGCGTTGTTGTTTTTTTCAAAATATACAAACCCCTCTTTCTACTAAAAAGCTAATCCTGGAAACATGCCCAATCTTACTCTTGAGAATTAATGCATTCAGTAAATTTTCGTCGTTGCTTTGCACGAATAGAGTGCTGATTTCGGCTGTTGGCCGATTCAAGCCCGGCCGCCTGCACTGCTTTTTCCCACGACCCGAAATGGCGTTTTAGCTTGCGCCACTCGGGAAATTCATTTTTCGTCGGGGTGCGCCCTATCTCTTGTGCATAGTCTCTCAGTGCTTGCAACAAGCGCATTTTTTCATCATTTGTCATAATAGCACCGGTAAATTACACCACCACATCCTTTCTTTTAGCAACAAAAAAACCTTCCTGCGAACGATTGCAGAAAGGCAAAAGGAAAATGGAAGCACCACTTACATAAATGCATAAGGAAAAAAACTAATTCCCCAACCCAAGAATCGTCCGCTTTCGCATTGAGCAAGTATCCTGGCTACGAATCATCCGCAGAAACGCCTTCTCGTCCACTCGAAGTGGACAATGGCATGTGTTTCGTTGTCCTCGCTAACAGTAGGGGTAAGCCTGCGCCGGTTTTTCACCGGCTTCCATAACTCAGCACTATTTACAATATTCAGTTTTGGCAGGGCGAAATTCACCCACAGCCAGATTCTCACATTTTTGACCGCTTGTCAAGAAGAATTTTTCTAGGGCGTGTTTGAAAAATCATATTACTCTTCCGTGCCTGCTATCGGCTAGGCATTGAGAAGCCTGGACATCTCCTACTCAGTGAGCGGCGCACCTGCGTGAGTCACTAACAGAATCCGGGCAATGTTTGCCCCCATTACGTATGCCACGCTAACCCTTACCTCATGCCCTGCCATTATCATGGCAAAAAGCTGTTCTTGATTGTTCGCCGGCATGTTTGTGAGGTTGGTGATTACCGTAGTGCCGGGCACAAGGCTCACTGTCTCAGCATGAATCCAATGCAGATGAGGCAATATTTGCTCGACATCCAAATCTATGAAGTATATGCCTCCAAAATAATTAAACCCACCGACCCTTGCGCCCCTTGCGTTGCCATCGGGGCCCACAAGCCCGCTTAGCACGGAAATGCCATCGATTTCACCACCGTCGCCCAGCCGTACAAGGTTTAGTCGCCCATGGGCGTCGATCGACACCACCCTGTAAAACCCCTCTCCGGTGAACGAATCAGGCACCGGGACAATTTGGCCATTACCAAACGGCCAATGAAATGGCATGGCAAACAACTCGCCATTGATGTCTCGAGCTTCATGGAGGTAGACCATTTCGCCAACCCCTTCCAAAAAAAACGGCGCAGAGCCTTCCTCAACACTTCTAACGAAGACCAAGTCATCACGAGCATCACCGGCGACAGCAGCTGCAAGCCCTATCCAAAGTGCAGATATGACAGGCGGAAGTCCAAATCCTTTGTACTCCACCACTGCCAATATTTGGTTCACATCAGCCCACCCATTTGACGAAAAATCATTGAGCGCCTCGCTTCTGTCCCTCGTCACAACCACTCCGCCCGGCTCAGCGCTGACATCAAGTCCTGATTCCCTCGCTGCGGCAGGGGTAAAAAAGTGATACCGGGCATATGGCGTAAAAGCGGCAAACTGCCCGCCAACCGTAACCCCCCACGCATTTGCCGGGATATTTATAACCTCTTGGCCTCCCCCCATGCCCAATGCTACGACCCTTGGCGTATTGGGCGTTGAGGTATTTCCTATAAGCCCTCCCAATGGCGGAATCGTGCCGGTTTCCGCCCGCACCCTCGGCCCCGGGGCAAAAGGAGAGGGGGGAGCCTCTCCCGGGACGCCAAACATATTTTCTTCCAACTCGGGCGTAGCGACATATTCCCATGTGCCCGGCCCCAGCCTGCCTGTGCGGATGATTGCTCCCGCAGTCGCACCTTGATCCCTAATCCAATCCCGACCTGCACCTGCACCTGCCAATCCCGGGAAAATCAGACTATCCGTTGCATAAAAAGCGGCAGCCACTCCATCCGGATAAAACCCTGTGACAACCAAGACAGGTCCATACGGCGTTTCGCCCAGCCTATTGCCGGTAACAATAATAATATCACGTGTGGATATTTCAGCCTCTGAGGCATCTATATCCACTACGTTGTTGAATATGTCGAGCACCAGCGTGACTCTTCTGTTTTCCGCCGCTAACCTCATGCGCGCCGCAATTGGAGTCATAATCAGCGCCCTGCTGTATGTGGCGCCGCCTACTGTGAGATAACCCGTCGAAAAATGAGACATTGGAATAGAGCCTGTAAACGCCCCGGTGACGGTTTCCGGAACTGCCATATCCCCCAAAACCCAGTAACCGCTGTCACGCACGAAGGACACAAGCACGGAGTCCCCGATGTGCAGTTCACTAAGAGCCTCGAAATGCGGGTTTGCCGGAACCACAAGCAAAGAGGTAACTGAACCAAAGGTGCTTGTACGGCGAACATCTATTGTGCCAAATGCGTCAATCGCAGCCGGTGCAATCCCGGTATGCGCTCCATCAGCAAATTTGGGCATAATCGTTACAGAGAAATCAGACTTGCGCACTATCTGTGCTATGTCCGTCCTGACCACCGCAATCGTATGGATATTGTTTGTAGCCTCATCAACAAACACTTCAATCAAAACGCCTTGCCCCGCATGGGCTTGAACCCTGCTGTTGAGCTCAGTGCGACTTAGTCCCGAAATCTCTTCTCCGCACCTGTTTGCCGCCCTGTTTAGCGTGTTGGCATGAATGAAGTTGAGCTGGGCTGCGGAAATACCGTACGCATCGGCATCGGTAAATGATAGGTTTGCATATGAGCCATACCCTGGCGTCCCGCTTTGCCAAATCTCTGGCGTGTACTCCAACGTGCCTTGGACGAAAATTGGAATCTCGCCATCCGCCCCTTGGGGGCCTATGTTAAAGCTGTTAAGAATCTCGCCTATCGGTGCGCCCGTTGTGTGTGCATGAGCCTCCGGCCATGTACTAAGCACGATTTCAGCCCCCCCAATGGCATACACATCTGCCGGACGCCCGAAGATGTCTCTGGCAAAGCTATATCGAAGGTTGATTGGCGATTGCCTAAAGACTCTCAGGTAAATTGTCTCAAGACCAAGCCTATCGCCGCCAACGTCAGGAAGTGCGCCTTGAAGCATGACTGGGACATACGCTTGACGGTCAGCGCTCCAGCTGACAAAACGTAGGCCAACGTCGCTCGACCTTGTATTCATAGCGTTATAAGCGTAGAAAAACATCTCTTCACGAGTAGCAGGAGCCATGAAGTCAGCGCCGCCCTGAAGGATTCTCCAGCGCATTCCATCAACTATTGCGTTGCGCTCCCAATGCGGGCCTTCATACTCTCCGTTGACGCCGAACCCCACCGCTCGCAGGAACATTACAGCAATCTCAGTGCCCGTCACATTGCGGTTTGGAAAGAACCGACCATCACCCGCACCGACTACGATGCCGCGTCCGACAAGATAGGCTATAGCCCCCGCCGCAAAATTCACTCCCGAAATTCCATCGACATCACGAAATCCCGTCTTTGAGCCACTGCACAGCTTAGCAGCTGCATTAGGTCCGAGCAGCACACGGGCGACTACCGCTGCGGCTTCGGCGCGAGTGACGTTGCGCTGCGGAAAGATTCTGTCGTTTTCACCCACAAGGACGCCTGTAGCTGCAAGCACGTCAAGCGCAATCTGTATAGAACGGTCTTGTGAAACCTCACCTGCATCTTCAAAGCTCGCAATAGTTTTGACCCTGTTGTCAGCGCCGGCAACCGGCACAAGCGCAAATGAGATTGCGAGCACAAGCAGCACAGCCAAAATTTTTTTACTTTTTCTCATGTAATCCTCCCTTCGAGGCCTTCCCGGCGCTCGATTCGCTTCTATTTGAGTGCACGTTTTTTATCCCACCTACTCCACCAGCCCATATTTGACCTTAATCCTATCCAGCTTTTGGAGCATGGGCTTTGAAATAATAATCATAAAGAAAACAGTGGCAATGGCATGAACAAGGTCAAAAGGTATGCCCTGCAAATATGCCCACAGGAACATAGGGAGGGTCGGGTTCGGTTGCCACATGAATACAGAGGCAGGGTTCATTATCCCTCCGTATATGATAAAAGTTGCAATACCGCCGAAAATGGCAAGCGATGCGCGCGTGCGCCCCAGCAGACCCTTGCGAAACAAAACGCCTGCGAGAAACCCGATGATTCCGGCGGCAAACATCTGCCACGGAGTCCACGGACCTTGGCTGAAATACATATTGCTGGCAAACATAGTCATAGACCCAACCATAAACCCCGCCTCGCCGCCGAATGCTACCCCTGCAATTATGACCATTGCAATCACAGGCTTAAACTGGGGCAGCATGAAAAACGCCGCCCGCCCTGCCACTCCGATTGCACACAGCACGGCGATGATCACAAGCTCCCTCGCCTGGGGGTTTCGGCCTTCAAAAACCAGCACAAACGGTATCATTGTCTGGAAAATAATAGCCATAGCGATAAAATAAAACCGGCGGTCGTCGAAAAATGTTATTCCCATGTATATCGTAAGCGGTATGGTCAGAAAAATCAGAGCCGCAGCAACGATTGTGCGTTTGGTCAGCCTTTCTTTTTTGAGTGCGCCCCTTGCAATTTTTTCCGACCGCCTGTATGTCAGCGTAAATACAAAACCGCAAATTCCGACGGCGAGTGCAGTCATAATTCCGACATACAGCCAAGCACCCTCTTCCCTGACGACGGCGACAGCTTCGCGCCCGCCCCCAATAAATGCGCCAAGGCTGTCCCCATTCATTCCGGCAAACATCATCGTCGCCAATGTCCACAGCGCAAAGGTAATCAGAAGCAGCTTGCGGCGCTTGGACATTTTTGGCGGTTTTGGCGGAGGGGGCAGGTCAATAATTTCATATTTTGCGTCAAAATCCAAAACCTCGGGAGCGGGCGGCATGTCCTCCCCCAGCGCAGTCACAATATCTCCGGCAGTTATAGCCTCCGGCAAAAATGCGCGCGCCATTCGGTTTGCCGAGGTTGTGTAAAAACTATTGGAGGAGAAAAAAGCCCTCGGCCTGTTTTCGGTAACAACGTCCCCATCGAAGAACAAAGCGCAGCGGTCTGCATGCTCGGCACAAAATTCCACATCATGGCTGACCATTACCACGGCGACGCCGCCCAACGTCAGCTTGCGCAAAATCGCTGCAAAAATTTGCTTGTATTCCGCATCCAAGCCCTTGGTCGGCTCGTCCAGAAGCAGAATTCTTGGCTGCAGCAGCAGCACCTTGGCAAGCGCCGCACGCTGCTGCTCCCCGCCGGACAAATCATATGGGTGGCTGTCGAGCAAACCTTCCAAGCGGCACAGCTTTACCATATTTGCAAGCAATTGCATCTTTGCTTCCTTTTGCACCTTGCGCTTTTTCAAAATCTCCAGCAAATCCTCCCTAACTGTCTTTGCTACAAAAAGAGTCTGGGGATTTTGCGGCAGCATAAAGACGTCCGTGTCGGCCGAGGCTTTTCCCCTGTATGGCGCGTTAATCCCAGCAATAATCGACAGCGCAGTTGTTTTTCCGGTTCCATTGCCCCCTAGAACCGCCGTTACCTCTCCATAATGCGCCTTGAGCGACAGCCCTTTGACGACATCCGGCAAATCCTTCTTGTATTTAAACCAAACATCGTCGAGCTCGACGGCAGGAGCGGAGCCTGCCGGGCGGACTGCAGCCTTGTCAGGTTTTGCGTCTGCCAAAGAGGCTATCTTGCCGGGTTCTGAATCTGCAACCAAGCTTAGCCAGTTTGCCCCTTCACGCACAGTTATGGGGCATCGAGCCTGCCAAGAGGACTGTTCCCCCGACGGTTTTGTCAAATTCATCCAAACCCGCATCGGCGTCGGCATCGCAAAGAGCATTCCGCTCCCGCGCCTGCTTAGCTCAAACCCAACATCGCGCGGCGGCCCTTCGGCAATAATCTTGCCGCTTTCGATGGCTACGACTCTTGTAGAGAGCGGAAACACCTCTTCCAGACGATGCTCTGTAAGAATCACAGTCACGCCAAGCTCACGGTTTATCTTGCCGATTGTAGATAGGAACTCCCCCGCCGCGATGGGATCCAGTTGGCTTGTCGGCTCATCCAGTATAAGCGCGTGCGGCTGGAGCGCCATAATTGAGGCAAGCGCAAGCAACTGCTTCTGTCCACCAGATAGCTCCGTTACAGGCTTGTGAAACCATGTTTGAATACCAAAGAAACTAGCCATTTCAGCCACTCGCAAGCGTATTTCCGGCGTTTTTACTCCAAGGCTCTCAAGCCCAAAGGCAAGCTCATGCCACACCTTGTCGGTGACAATTTGGTTATCCGGCGACTGTAGGACAAACCCTATCTTTGCAGTCGCATCGTATGCAGGAAGCTCTCCGATTGGCGCCCCTTCGAAAAGGATGCTTCCTGACTTCGTGCCATGCGGGGCAGTGGACGGCTTTAAGTGCCTGAGGAGCGTGGTTTTGCCGCACCCCGAAGGGCCGCAAAGCGTTACGAAATCACCGCTCATTATAGTCAGGCTGATGTCTGATACTGCCGCCGCTTCACGCTCCGGGTATGTAAATGTTAAGTTTTCGATTCTATACGCTTCCAAACTAAATCCTCTTTCAAATTTACTATTATCGGAAATACCGTCAGCGCCAAGTGTATTGCGAAAATGGCATATGTCCCAACCCCCATGTGGAAAACCCTGATAGTGGGGAAGAAACGGAACCGGAACACCTCCGTTACAGCCCCGAAAATCACAATGGCGGCGCAGGTCAGCATAAACGCCAGCGCATATGCGTCCCGCCGGTCAAAACGGTAAATCGAGAATGCAGTACGCCCCGGCAGTCCATACCCTCTCCCCTTCATGCTATCGGCAGTTTCTATCGCATTCTCTAAGGCCCAGGTCACCATAATGGACAGGATTCTTATGCCGTGCCCAGCCCTTTTTAAGATATTCTTGCTTTTGACCCCACAGCCGATACAGTTTTGCGCATTTGCGATGATTTTTATCTGCGCCTTAAATCTGGGCACGAAGCGCAAGGCCATTGAAAGCACCAACGAGAATGCGGGGATAATGCGCCCGAACAAGTAGATGAATTTATCGCTGGTCATGACCATGTTTAGGCAGGAAAACCAAGTTATGACCGTGATGAGCAGCATTGCCGCAAAGAGTCCGTACATGCTGGATTCTAGTGTCAGCGGATTGCCATTTGGCAAGTACAGCAGCATGGTGCCGCCCCGGTGGTTAAACATCGGGTTAAGAATCGCCGTGAGCAAAACTACCGGAAGCAGGACTATCAGCCCCAGCTTCACAGTTCGTCTCCCATTTAGGTATGCGGAGTAGGCAATCGCACAGGCAAGCGATATCCCAAGCAAAATTGGGTGCATGATAAACATGGCAAATCCAAGCACAGTCACAAAGTACAGCATATTTACCGTCGGGTGGAAACCCGAAAATGTATCTTTTTTCGCCTTCATCCTGCCAGCTTACCAATCTGAGCCAGTCATATCGCCCGCAAGCCACTGAACCCCCAGGTCTCGTCCGAGATCCACAGTGTAAATCCACTCGACGATATCCCCGGGGGCCAAAAGATACCTCGACGCCCCGAAGTTCGGAAACCAGCCATTGACCCTGTACATCCACCCCGAGAGAGCCCCTACGTCAAACTCAAACAAATTGTTGATTGCCTCAACATAAGCCGAGTTGAATATTGGCGTCCAGCGAGACGACATATGAATTCCAGCACGCCTCATCTCACGCTGGAGCACGTTATGAACGCTCTCGCCCTCCCACACCGTGACAAGCGTAGGCGGAAATATCCAGCCATCCTCCGGCACAAGCTCATGCTGGTCCCTATGCAGGAGATGCATGTTGTAAAGAATCATATGTGCCCTTACCGACAGCGTAACAGTGAAGGATTCATCGCCTACATCCATATTCTGCGGCTCGACGGGAGCGCGCATGTTTGGGTGGTCGGCGGCGAATATCTGGAGCTCATCAGCATCCACCTGAGGCGTGTACAGCCCTTCGGGGCGCGGCGGTTCAACAAATGCCGGCAGCTGATCCAGTGTCGGGTCTACAAATACAAATTCCTCATCACCGGCGTCGTCCTCCTCTCCTTCCGCATAATCCACATAGTACGCACCTGCGGCTGCGCCGTATTCTTCATCCGTATCCGGCGCCGTCTCGCCCGGCTCATCTGGCTCGCCATAACTTTCCCCCACATCTGCCGCATACTCGCCAGCTTCGTCGGCATATGCTGGTTCCGCCCCCGAAATGCCCATTTCGGCTGCACCCAGGGGGTTGCCTGCCCTTTGCGCCGCATTTGCAGGCGCCGCCGTTGAAACGCCCGATTCTGATTGCTCAGGCTGCCCAGACTGCCCTGCCGACGCAGCCTCCTGCGCACCGCCTGAGCCGCCGGGCTGCTCATTTGGCTCCGTTGCCGCTATCACCGGAGGCGACCCGGCTTCTGGCACGTTGATTTGCGGCATAGCACCAAAAAACCACGCAGCCGAAAGCACAGCAACAACCACGAGTGCAGCTATAAATTTGTTCTTATGCTTTTTCATAAAAGTGACTACTCCTCTCCTGTTATACTTGCGGTCGTAAATATTTGCAGAATTATTGCGCAGGCAGCCCATAGCAAGCCGTCTACAGCAGCCTCGCTTTTTCCAGCAGGCGGTGCAGCATTCCGGCTATTTCGCCTCGTGATATTGCCGCAAGGGGCTCCATATAAAACTCCGTGTCGTCTAAAATGCCCTCTTGGTAACTAAACGCAAGCGCTTCCCATGCCCATCTTCCCGCAGTGCGATAGTCTCCAAACATCGACACTATGTTAAGTATCTCCACATAGGTAAGGCTCGTATAGATTCCCGCAAGGCTCGCCGCGCGCGCAACCATGACAGCGCCCTCCTGCCTTGTTATTGTGCCGCCTGGGTCAAAAAGTATGGGAGACTCAGCCGTCGTGCCCCTGATGATGTCGAAATAGTATGCCGTGCGCACATAGTTTGCGTACCATGCATGGGGCAAGATGTCCTCTATGATTATGTCCGGCGCCCTGACCGGAAGCCCCAAAGCACGTGTGACGGCTGCTGCAAATTCTGCGCGCGTCATCGTTGCATCCGGCTCGAAATCTGCTTCCGTTTTGCCATTGAGAACCCCCCTTGCCGCAAGAGCCTCCACCGCCTCTTGGTTGAAGTGGCCTTGGACGTCCGTAAAGGTGCGCCCGGGGGCGCTGACGCCCACTTGCACAATGTCCATATGCTTACCGGGCAAGCCGACAACGCCCGAATCATCCGGAACGGTCAAGCCTTCCCAGCAAAACCATGCAGTTGCATCGCCCATGTCAAACAGCGTGTCCATATAGTTTCTAAAACGCCAGTATGCAATCAATCCATAGGTTCCCTGGTCGGTCGCCATAGCATTGTCGTCGCCGCCGTCGTCAAAATGTGGGTGGGCAAATGCTCCGGTTACAGGGTTTTGAAACCGCATCACCGCAGTAACGGGGTTGCCGCCCGGCTTCACAAAGCGTGGGTCTGTCTGCGGATCTATGCCCAACACCGTAGTTGCAATTATCACCCATGCTGCGCTCTGGACGTTATCGGCGCCCCAAGCATCCCAGCCGCCATTGTCTAGCTGTGTTTCCGAAAGAACTGCAAGCCCCCTGCCTACAGCGGCCCTTACATCGCCCCTGCTGCTGTAGTAAGGCGCCAATGACAAGATTGCCATAGCTGTCATGTCGGGGTCTGCCGGCAGAGTGGGGTTGACGCCGGGGCTGTGGTTTCCAAGGTCCCAGCCGCCATCGTCCAACTGGACTGCAAGTATCCACTCAATCCGCTCCTCGGGCGTGACGGCATTTGAGGCGGTAGTCCCGCCAACCCAGTCCCTGTCTGAAACTGTGTGCGGGGCATTCCAGCTGCGCCCATCAATTGCAATCTGCGACCATATGGGCCCATTTATGCCTTGCAGCTCCCCAAGCATAAGAGGGCTGGTTTCGGAATGCCTGTTCCCTAAACGCGCGATGAGGTCGTACGTATATCCGCTTCTCGGCGAAACAAATGCCGATGCGTCAAGGCCCAGCGAAGTGAGAGCCACTGCGAGACGGACATTTTCCGTAGCCTGCGCCTGGTTGCCCATCCTGACCTCCCGCCTGCCGGTGGCAGGGTTATACACCCAATTGCCGACGGGTGCGTTCCCATGATGCATCACCGTGCTGTTAGGGTCGCTAGTTTCTGTAAGCGCATCCAAACGGTCGCCTATATGCACAAGATACCTCTCAAAATAACCCTCGGGCACCAGATGATTTGCCCTCGCCAGAGAAAAAACCGCCCATTCCCCACCGACAGAGCCAAAGCGGGGCTCCCTTATCATATATACTATGTTGTCCAGCCCTCGGCGCATTGCATGCTCTACCTCCTCAAGACTCGCCCTGATTGACACTGCGCCGGCCGGGACTGCGGTGGATGCTAGGCTCAGCACCAAAAGAGACGCTACCAGCACTGAAATTATTTTTCGCATTGTTCGATGTCTCCTTAACTCAAATTCTCGATAAACCGCTGAAGCAAAGTCGCAGCTTCGGCGCGAGTTGCTGTGCCGCCCGGTTCAAGGGTCGTCGTAGTGCGCCCGCTCATTATCCCACTGGCATTCGCCCAGCGCATTGCATCCAGAGCCCACGGTGAAATCGAGCTCGTATCAGAAAATTCTGAAAGGTTTGTAGCATCGTCCGTGCCCTGCCCGCTGAGCACCGCATAGCGGTAGAGCATTACGGCAAACTGTTCTCTCGTTATATTCATGCTCGGGTATGTGCCATCCGTAAGTCCGGCGCCTATGCCCCAATTGATTGCAGCGGAAAACCAAGTCTCTCCGCCCCCCGTACCTTCGCCGCTCAGCCTTGCGAGCATCGTCACCAGCATCGCGCGAGAAAGTGGGGTATTTGGCGAAAACTCACCCGGGCTCGTGCCTCCCATAAGGCCTAATGCGCCAACAAACCTGACAGAATCAAGAAACCATGCGCCATCGCCTACGTCGACAAAGGTGTTTTCCCAATTTTCGATGGCTGTTGCTGAAATGTTTATGATTGGGAAGATAGTTGCATTAGGCCTTGCAGCCTGCCTTTCTGACGGACTTTCATTTCCATTTTCTTCGTTTCCCAGGCCTGCTTCCGCCACATCGGGCGGTGTGAGGTTTGCATTTATGGTAAGCGTTTCGCTTTGCCCTCCGGCAGTTACGTCAAATTGGAACATACCTGCTATTGCCTGGCCGCCCTCCTCCGGGCGGACACCGACGATAGTTATTGTATTTCCGCTCCTTGTGGCGGTGATTCCGTCAGGAAGCCCTGCGCCTGTGCTAATGTTTGCCCCTTGGGCCGCACTTCCTCCAATCGTCACTGTCGCTGTGAGATTGGTGTTGCTAATTTCAACCACAGAAGGGGTTAGGTTCAAAGTCGCCGACTGCGGAGTGAGGCTTACAGTCACCGTAAGCGCCTCACTTTGGTTTCCGGCTGTCACGGTAATATTGAAGGTTCCGCTTATTGCCGGCTGCCCCGCTATTGGGCGGACACCTATAATGACTATCGAACTTCCGCTCCTCGTGGCGGTGACTCCATTTGGAAGCTCTGAGGCGTCAAGGCTAATGTTGGCTGTCGCTCCTTCAATCGTCACTGTGCTTGAAGGTCTTGCATCGTTAATCGCAACAGCAGAGGGGCTTAAGGACAGGGTTTCCGGCTGGTTTTGATTTGCTTGCCGTGCCGTGAGGTTCACAGTCACCGCAAGCGTCTCGCTCAGGTTTCCGGCTGTCACTGTAATGTTGAAGGTTCCGGTTATTGCCTGCTGGCCTGCTGCCGGGCGAACGCCTGTGACGGTGATCGTATTTCCGCTCCTCGCAGCAGTGACGCCGCTTGGGAGCGCTGCGGTATCAAGGGAGACATTTGACACTTGCGCAACCGCCGTCCCTCCTATCGTTACTGTCCTTGTCAGATTGTTGTCGTTTATTGTAATAGAAGAAGCGCTCAGCTCTAAAGTTTCCGGCGCCGGCCCTGGCATCGGGGTGAGATTTGCACTTATCGTAAGCGGAAGCCTCTGGCTTGCACCAACGGTCACTCCCACTTCAAAGCTTCCGGTAATAGGCGGCTGCCCCGCTGCGGGCCGAACTCCTTCTACAATTATTTGCGTGCCGTATGTGCCGCCTATCGAAACGCTTATACCATTAGGCAAAGCGCTGTCGTCAAGATTAAAGTTTGCACCCTGAGTTGCGGAAGCGCCTCCCATTGTGACCCTAACCGTGAGGTTGTTGTCGTCAAGGCTAACATTGTAGTGGCTCAGGTTGAAGTTTAAGTCTCCGCCCCATTGGTCTCTGCCAAGGTTGCTCATGCCTTCGCCTATGTCATAGCCCAGATTTCGCGTATACAGCCACTCCAGCCTATCTCCGTTTTGCAGATAGAAAAGCGATGAAGAAAATCCCGGGAAAATGCCGTTAACGCTGTACATCCACCCGGATAGTGGACCGCCGTCAAATTCGCCCCAGTCATTTATGGCCTCCACATACATTCCGCCCCATGCCGGATGCCCACTTGAGCGTATGTTCAGCTCCGGGCGCAGCATGTACAGGATGCTATATGCCGTTGTTACTCCGGGAACGATGTCAATGAAGCTGCCTGCGTGAAAAATTCCGTTTTGATTGGGCGCCGGCGGCCCGCCCATTGTGCACGTCGCCGCAAATGGGTCTATGACGCTAACATGAACCCTGGCGCCTGACGCTGATGCAGTCTCCGGCTCGTGCATCGGCAAGAACCCCAAGGTCATAAATAAAATCAAAATTATAGCTATAGTCTTTGCATTAGCTTTTTTCACAATAAATCCAATCTCCTTTCTGCCGTGTCCACAGGGGCGCCCATTTAGGACTGCCCCTGTGGACGCATGTTTGTTAGCTGCCGAGTTCTCCTCTGGCTCCATCCCTAAAGATGTATACGGCCATTACCCCACCGCTCCAAACTACGTTTGCACCAAGCATTTCGGAAACGTAGCGCAACGGTACGAACGTCCGGATGTTTACGATTTGTGCCGGGACGTCCAAACCGGGGGCAAGCTTGCCGATGGTGAGGCTTATCCTCTGCCCATCAAGCACCATTATCACTGTCTGCGTGGAGCTGTCCCACATAACGTCGGCGCCCAGGCCTTCAGCTATGGTGCGCAGTGGCACGAGCGTCCTGCCGCTTTCGATGAATGGCGACGCATCGCTTCTTCTAACCTCGCCATTGCGAGCGTACACTTCATCGCCAATCGAGAAGCGCAGGCCTGTCAAGTACACGTCGTACATTAGTCCGTACGTGCTCAGGCGGTCTGTTTGGAATGAGAACACATTGTCTTCCAGTGTCCCACCGAAGAATGCTTTTCCATTGCCGGTTCCAAGCCTAAACCCTGCAAGCTGGCTTGCGTCTGTTAAGCCCATTCCGGCCACATCGAAGCTAATTGTGAGCAGCCTGTTAAATGCCGTGACCGATTGGCCATCTGCGACCACGGTTATGTCTGCGATGCGCAGGAGGTTTTCTGCGCTGAGCCCTTGCTCGGCCATAGCCTCTTGCAGGCTGGCGATTGCTTCGTCTGACACGGGCTGGACTGAGATTTCAAGCGTTTCGCTCGATGATATCTCCGAAACGCTCTCCAGAAGCGCAGATGGGAACGCAACGCTAACGCCGTCTTGAATTATGGTCAGCCCCGCTCCCGCATCTATAATCCCTTGTATGGCTTCGGGCGCGAATTCAGCGGTGACCGCATTGCCGGGAAGCTCTACCACAACACTTCTTTCCCCGGCTTCAATTGCGGCCTCAACTATTGTAGCCGTCTCGCTTGTTGCCATTGCATCATTGCTTGTGACCACAACGGTCAGGCCGCTAACTAGGTTGTCCCGGCTGTTCCGGTCGGCTTGGTTGTCCTGATTCCCCTGGTTGTTCTGGCTCCCTTGGCCGCCCTGGTTGCCTTGGCCGCCTTGGTTACCTTGACCGCCCTGGCCGCCTTGGCCGCCTTGGCCGCCCTGGCCGCCTTGACCACCTTGGTTGCCTTGACTGTCGCCGTTGCCGGCATTTGCCGTCCAGTTAGCCGTGATTATTACGTTGCTCTCCGGCATAGTAAACGTAGTGGCCGCACTTGCTACATTTGCAAATGCCACCCCTGAGGCAGTAGTCCACCCTGAGAATGTATGCCCTGCTCTCGCTCCGGCATTGATGGCGACAGTGCTCCCATGGGCATGCGATGCACCACCTGCAACCGAGGCGCCGGTGCCTCCGTTTGATATGGTCACAGTAAACGTCGCAGGCCGCACGACTACCGGAACATAGAGAACTAGCCCACTCATTGCCGCAGCGAGGATGCTTGCCGCTGCATCAACCTGAGCCTGCGTTGCCTCTGCGTTGTTCCGAGCAGCTATCGCCATCTCGAGCGCGCGTAGCATCACAAACCAGCTGACGTGGGTATAGTCTGATTCCGTACGGCTCTGCGCTACCGCAATGGCGGCATTCAGAGCGTCGCGGTTGACCGTTGGCACATACGGCACATAGGGAACTAGACCGGCTATTGCCGATTCGAGGCTATGCACTGCAATGTCAACTTCCTCTTGTGTTACAGCTGCATTGTCACGGATAGCTATGGCCGCCACCAGCGCATTTTGCACAGCAAGCCAGCTGCCGAGGACATAGTTCGATTCGGTGCGGCTCTGTGCCACTGCAATTGCAGCGTTCAGTGCGTCTTTGTCGACTGACGGCACATATGGCACATAGGGGACCAGCCCGGCTATTGCCGATTCGAGGCTGCCCGCTGCTATGTCAACCTGCTCTTGCGTTGCAGCTGTGTCGCCACGGACAGCCCTGGCCATCTCCAGTGCATTTTGCATGGCAAACCAGCTGTCGGGGGTGTAGTTTGATTGCATGCGCCCTTCTGCTACCCCGATGGCAGCAATCAGCACATCCTTGTTGACAGTCGGCACGTACGGTACATAGGGAACTAGACCGGCTATTGCCGATTCGAGGCTGCCCGCTGCCATGTCGACCTGTTCTTGCGTTGCAGCTGTGTCGCCATGGACAGCCCTGGCCATCTCCAGTGCATTTTGCATGGCAAACCAGCTGTCGGGGGTGTAGTCTGATTGCATGCGCCCTTCTGCTACCCCAATGGCAGCAATCAGCGCATCCTTGTTGACAGTCGGCACGTGCGGAACCAGCCCCGCCCTCGCCGCATTTAGGTTGCTTGCAGCAGAGTCAACCTGCTCCTGTGTCACATCTGCGCCCATGCGGACAGCCCTGGCTTCAAGTAGCACAGCTTGCATTGCAGACCAGCTGTCGGCTGTATAGTCTGCTTCCATACGGCTTTCTGCAATCGTAATTGCCGCATCCAGCGCAACGAAGTCGACAGGCCCCGGCCCGACCGGCTCTTCCGGCGTAAGGTACGCATTTACCGTAACCGTTACGGTTCTGCCGCCGACAGATACCGAAACTACAAACGAGTCGTTAATCTCCGGTTGCCCCACAGCAGGGCGAACAGCACTTACATGTATTACAGTGCCTTCCAGATGTGCAGTTATTCCGTTTGGCAAATCGCTTGCGTCCAGCACAAAGGGTGCCGTTTGGGTAGCTGACGAGCCGCCCATTGTCGCCCTTCCCGACAGGTTGTGGTTGCTGAGGTTAATAACGGGCGGCAGCACATTAAACACCGGGTCGCCGCCCAGGTTGCTCATGCCCTCGCCTATGTCATAGCCGAGTTGGCGAGTGTAAATCCACTCAACTATGTCGCCGTCGTTGAGGAAGTACAGGGACGATGAGAATCCGGGGAATATGTCATGAACCCTATACATCCAGCCTGACAAGGCGCCGCCGTCAAACTCGCCCCAGTTGTTTATGCTCTGTACATACATTCCTGCCCATGCAGCATGACCGGACGAGGAGATATGCAGGGGCGGCTGCACATGATAGAGCAGATGGTATGCCGTGCGCTCGCCTTCGTCCAGCTCATCGAGATAAATCCAGCCGCTTCCAAACCATGGGTCAGGCTCGCCTTCGCCAGGCCACTGTGCCCCCCACATCCAATGTGAGTACCAGCTCGACCAAAGGCCGTCATCATCGTATGCATGGGGGTCGGTGACGCTTATAAACGCCCTGGGACGTACCGACGGCGCAGTCAGCGCCGCAAGCGCCACGCGCAGGTTGTTCACCTGCATTCTCACTTTGTTTTCACATGCCTGTCTGTTGATGCGCGTAATCCTTGCGTCGGCAAGCCTTGTCTGCAGCAAATTCCACGTCTGTGCGGAATTGCTGCCGCGCGTCACAGCCTCAGCCTGTACAAGCACTTCATCAAACCTGGCCAATACGTGCGGCCGGACATTCGGGTCGCCCGGTTTGTTCATATATTCCGCAGTCCTGAGATTGTTTATCGCATTGCGCAGGGCAGTGGTATTGCTGTCTACTATAGATTGCGCTGCGTTTCTGTTGTTGCTTGTATTCCTTGCCGCCGTGAGCGCATTCGTCATAGCGTTCCAGTCGGGCGGATGCCATCCATCTTCCGTCAGCGCCTCAGCCCTCGCTATTTCAGCTCTCAGCTCCGCCTTGTCTGCGGTTGGGGTCAGCGCATTTATTGCGCCCCTGAGGTTGACTGCCGCCCAAGTCACTTGGGGCTGTGCGGTTGCCGGATTGTTGTAGTGGTTTCTGGCAGTAGTCAGATGTCCCTGCATGGTATTCCAACTGTTAAGCTGAAAATCAAACTCATACAGAGCGTCCGCTTCCGCAATCACGGCGCGCAATGCAACTCTGTCCGTAGCCGGCGCAGGTGCGCTACCTACAATATAGCGTCCCGGCTCTAGCTGTGTGAATACAAGACCTTGCGCATTTAAGTTCATCGCCGGCCTTGCCGACATTATCGGTTGACCTGGGTTGGCTGGCGCAGTATTGCCGAAAGTACCGGCAAGTGCTACGGTGCGCATATTCGCCGCATTTGGCGTCCGTGTCCACCATCCGGATGCCGGGGCTGCGGCGTTCGTTCCGCCTTGGGCGCCGGTTGCCCTGGCAAAAGGAGTCGGCGCTGCTACACGTGCTGCGTTATTGGCAAAGCCAAAGGCGGCAGTACTCGCCTCAGCTTCCGAAAGGAAGAAGATGCGGTCGGTAGTTCCTGCGTCTGCCAAGGCAGTCTCGTGTATCGCCGCTCCTTCAGCCGGGCTAAACGCCATATCAAAGAAAGCATTGTTCGCCCAAGTCCGTGAAGAACCGGCTGACCATGTTGTGGCTCCGGCAACTGTGTTAAACACTATGCGTTCCAGTACCCTTTCGGATAATAGAAACAGTCTGCCGCCGTCGTTGCGCAAAACGCGCCACTCTATCGGTTCTATCGCAAAATAGCGTTGCTGATTTATCGCCCATCCTATGGTGGGATGCGGCGCAGCCGCTCCTTGCATCGTGAGTATTCCCTGCCTTATCCAATCAACGCCTTCCACACCCCAAGATGGCGTATCCATGCCCAAGTCGGTCTGCGGATAGCGCCCAAAGAATATGCGGTCGCCCACAACGAAGTCGGGCAGAGGGGGCGGTGGCGCTGTATCCTCGGCAAACGTTTCAATAAAGAACGTAAGTGCTGCCAACGATGCGTCAATCGTGACCTGCGATGGGTACACCCAGCCTTCATTGCGCACATACGGGCCTCCCGGAGGGCCGTCGTATGTAACCACGAGCTGCGGTTCAAGTGCATTGCCTGCCAGCGCAAGCATATGATTCAGCCGTGCGCTTCCTGCGTTAAGGGCCTCCGCCTCAGCAATTGCCGCACGTAGTGCAACTGTGTCAGTTGGTTGTCCCCAAGCTGCCGAGCCGGCATCGGAGCGCGCACGGAACTCTCCTGCGTCCGCCATGTCGTATAATGCAAGATAATTATCGTTGCGGAAACGCCAGTATGCGACGAGGGCGTACGAGCCTTGATCCGTCGCCATCCCATTGTCGCTGCCGCCGTTAGTTATGTGCGGGTGTGTGAACAAACCTGTCGCCGGGTTCTGGAACGCAAGCACGTCACTGACGGGGTTGCCGCCCGGCTTTGCAAAGCGTGGGTCTGTCTGCGGGCAGTACCCCAGATCCACAAGCGCAACGACGACTTGTGCGGAGCTTTGTACATTCCATGCTCCCCATGCATTCCAGCCGCCGTTGTTGAGCTGCGTTTGGGAAAGTATGCCCAAACCTCTGCTTATAGCGGTTCTGAGCTCGCTGACTCCGACACTCGAAAACGGCCACTGCGATTCGTCCAAACGGTACCACGGCGCAAGCGATTGGAGCGCCATCGCCGTCATGTCCGGATCTGATACACCGTTAAACGAGGGCGCACTTGGATTATTGACAAAATGCGTAAGAGCCCAGCCTCCATCGCCCATTTGGCGGTCGAGAATCCATCGAACCCTCTCTTCGCATGTCACTAGGCGCTCCGCCGTTGTGCCGCCTACCCAAAGCCTGCAGGTCGGTACGTAGGGGTTATTCCAGCCTTGCGAGTTAATCGCAATCTGCGACCAGATGGGGCCGTTTATCCCTTGGTTTTCTCCCAACATGTTAAAGCTTGTCGCATTGTGCCTGTTGTTTAGGCGCGAGATGACGTCAAATGTCATATCCGGCGCATACGTCGACACAAATTGCGACGCATCCTCTCCGAGTGCGGTCAGTGCGATTGACAAGCGCACATTCTCGGTGGACTGCGCCTGATTGCCGAGCCGGACTTCCCACCTGCCGTAATCGTGGTTAAACACACGGTTGCCGGTGTACATCCCATTGAACATTGCCGTTTCGTTCGGGTTCTCCGTAGGCCAGACGTTGTAAAGCCGATGTCCAATATGATGCAGATAGTTCTCGAAGTAGCCCGGCGGTACAGGATGCCCTGCGCGCGCCAACGTCAGCACTGTCCACTCGCCGGCGACAGAGCCAAACTGGGGATTAGGCACCGCACCGACCAGTCCGTCCAGCGCAGCGCGCATCGCTGCCTCCACTTCATAAAGAGAGACAAAATGTTCGTTTGCCGGTGCTGCTGAAGCGGTTACCGCCTCGCCGCCTAAAGCTGCCGGAGTCGGCAAGATTCCCAGCACCATAATCAGCACCAAGAGCATTGCTAAAAGCCGCGTCTTTGTTTTCTTCATACTTTCTTATATACCTCCATAACAAATTTGAATACTTCTTGATTTTCCTCAAGGTGCTCTATTTGCCGTGGGTTATCAGCCCTAAAAAATTTATGCCCTCCTCCCCTCATTTTCAAGTCAGGTCGTGGGCATAAAAAATCCCGAAACCCGCTAAACACTCGCGACCTGCCGACTTTGCAGATTCACGACTGTACAGCGCACTCCGGTTCTTCCGCTTTTGCGCATGAACAGCTATGCTGATTCACTACAGTGTTATTGACTTTTTCTCCTCAATTTGGACAACCGCAGAATTTTTCATCACTATGCGGATTTCGCCGTAGTCAAGGTTCCGCATCAGCTCAAACACTTTTAGTTCGTGCTCATTTGGAGATACTCTCGCAAAATCGCTTGGAGGTTCCCCGTCCTTCTTGTATACCGGTTCATACATATTTATCGCTCCTCATTTCAACACACTCTGTCAACCTTATTGCGGGCCTTATCACATGCCGCAAGTTGCGGCATGTGCTTCCGGCCTCTTTAGGTAGGAATTCAATCAGTTGTCTAAGCTGATCAAAACAAAAATAATTGCGCCCCTACCTGCAACACAAGTAAGCGGACGCAAAAAGCACTTCGCAACCCGGTGTAGGCAGGCGCTAAGCTGACTTGGAATGTATCTGACTTATCTTCTCCCGGTACAACCGGCGAAGCATCACAGTGACCCACTCGCGGGGAATCTCACCCCATTCCATTTTGCCGACAGGCAGTCCAAACCAGCAGTATTAATCTTCTGTATCTCGAACTAGAGTGTACCATTGAAAAATCTCTTTGTCAATAATTTTCTAGACACTTTTTCCGGAAGCATATTTTTCGATGTAACAATTCAGTGCCAGCCAAGAAAACCTAGGAGCAGGCATTGAGAAGCCTGTACGCTCATCGTAGAGAGGGAATTCCGGCTACTGTCACGTCGGCTGACCGAGCGTAGAGGAGTGTGCAGGCTTCTCAATGCCATTTACCACGGTATTATTTTGAGCGATGGCCATTTTGCACTCCACTTGTGGACTTTGTCCATGTAAATTTTCTCTGTAATTTGTGCCTTATTCGCCCTGACAATCAAACCGAATAAGTCGTTTAGCCCAAATGGTGCATATACTTTTAGATTGCTACTTTCTAAGCGAACGCCCACAGATGTTGCTGTAGTCGGCCAAGTGTTGATAGCTTCCTCAACGGAGCCATATGCGGAAATGTCGTAGCCGAAATAATCCTTGTACCACAGATGCACCCTTGCTTGATTATTTACGTCAAGTTTGATGTTTCTTGCCTTTAGTGCAACTTGCAACTTATCCGTAAAGGATTGTTCTGCTTGTGCCGATAAATCAGAATCATCGTAGTAAACGACGTCGTAGTCGGATATTCCCTGTTCCAGTTCAAGTCCAAGTTGATAATTCCAGACTGTTTGCGCTACACAGCCCGCTCCCACGTAATAATTAACTATCCCCAGTTCCTTGGTTTTCTCCAAAACGGAACGCATGGGTTCGCTTTGCATCAGAATATTAGAAAGTTGTTCCACCTGATTGTGCAAGTCAGCATTATAACCAATCATTAAAAGCACCACCTTGCTCAAATAATAAAATGCATTTCAAGTTGTATAAGAGTTTGGCGCATATTTGGTTCTTGAAATGCCGGAGGTTTGTTGTTAGTGATTTGACAAGAGCCGTCCGAGTGGACGGCCTCATCATATTTATTGCTGTTCTGGCATATCGCTATATGCCTCAATTAACTACTACCTGGCCTTCAAAAACATAGGCTTCTCGCGCTAGTACGCTGCGGAAAAAGTCAATCGGAACAAATGTTGCACCATCTATTACGACCGGCGCCGCCGAGAGCTCTATTGGAGCCATCCTGCCTACATGTGCCTCTGTGCGGCCAATCCAAATGTGTGTTGCCACGCCAAACCTAACGCTTCCCAAAACACCGTCCCAGTTTACGTCAAATCCCAAGGCATTGGCAACTGCTCTAACCGGAACCATGACGACGTTATTTGCTTCATCAAGGAATGGGTCATGGGTGCTTTCAATTAATTCGCCATTTACCACTATTTCGCCGTTGATGTTAATCTGGCCAAAATCATCCCAGTCTATTTCAGCAGGAAGAGTTGCGATGCCGACGTACCCTCCATCGGTTGCAAAATCGCCTAAGTCAGCTATTTCCGCCGGAAGATGCACGGCTGTTTCAAAGAGGATTCGGATGCTCACGGCTTCGGTCTGATTTTCGCCTGCAAGGATTACGACCATATTTCTGCCTTCAAGCACTTCCACAAGCGTACGTCCGAACAATACCTCGCGAACCATTTTTGTCATTCCATCGCATTCGTCGCTTAATGGGACGTAGTCCTCAAAGTAAATTTCCGTATCGCCGGTGACACGAATCTGATACTCACCGTCCGCACTTGCCATCGTAAACTCGCTGCCGTCTTCGTTTGACGCTACCTCAAAGAATCTTGCGGTAACGCTAGTGGCTCCCTCCGGAATATCAGAGTTCAGCGCAAATGCAGTAGCCGCCCCAAGAGCAAGGATTGCAGCCATAAGTACGGAGATGATTGTTTTTCTTTTCCTAATCATTGTTTGTATACCCTCTTTCATTTTATTTTTGCCTTACTAACAGATTGGACGCAATTAGTCAAATAAAGTTCCAATTTCACCAAAACTTCTGCAAAGGTGTATTATCACAAAAAGCTCAAAACCCCACAGCCATTACAGCCGTAAGGTTTACCCTTGGAGCTCCCGGCCGGACTCGAACCGGCGACCTGCGCATTACGAATGCGCTGCTCTACCAACTGAGCTACGGAAGCACCTACAATAATATGAAACGTGGAATGAATTGTACTATATCTCTGCTGACTTGTCAACATCAAACAAACGTGCTATAATGGTGACGCGATGATTGTGACACAATCAAAAAAACGAGTCGGAGATTAAATCATGGCAAGTATCTCGATGAATATAGAAATGATGCGTGTTGACGAAGTCTTTAAATCCGGCCGCACGCTGTGCTGGAAGCTTCTGGCGCAGTTTGAATGGCCCTGGGAGGCTTTGCCGGAAATTGGAAGCTTCATACTGCAGGTGTCCGCAGGGCTTGACACCAAGGAATACAGCAAGTGCGAAAACAACGTCTGGATTCACAAAACAGCAAAAGTCGCACCGTCCGCACATATAGGGAAGTCTGTGATAATAGGCGAAGGCGCCGAGGTGCGGCATTGCGCCTATGTCAGGGAAAACGCCTTAATCGGCTGCGGCTCCGTAGTCGGCAACTCGACCGAGCTGAAAAATACGATACTGTTCGATGAAGTGCAAGTTCCGCACTTCAACTATGTAGGCGACTCTATTTTGGGCTACAAATCACACCTAGGCGCAGGGGCCATAACCTCAAATGTAAAAAGCGACAAAACGCTTGTATCGGTCGCTTGCGGCGATAACCGGATAGACACCGGCCTAAAGAAATTCGGCGCAATTTTGGGGGACTGCGTAGAGGTCGGCTGTAATTCCGTGCTTAACCCGGGGAGCGTCATAGGTGCTGGCGCTTCAGTATACCCGCTATCATTTGTCCGCGGGTTTGTCCCGGCAAACAGCATCTACAAGAGGCAGGGCGAAGTTGTCCGCAGGAATTAGACGTTGCAGGACAATGGGCATTCGTTTTATTTGAGGTAACATGCAGAACATAGATTCGAATTTAAGGGAAATTGCAAATACCGGCAGGCTGTCACATGCTTATGTTGCCAGCCCTTCGCTGGCAAGTGCGCTTGCTATGGCTGCGGTGTGCTCTGCGGCGTCCGGCACCAAGCCTTGCATGGCCTGCGCACATTGCGGCAAAGCCTTGCGCGGCACCCACCCCGACATAACAATAGTTTCTAAAATTGACGGCAAGCGCGAGATAGTTGTTGACCAGATAAGGGAGCTAAAAAAGAACGCAATCGTCATTCCAAACGATGCCGACAGAAAGGCATACATCGTTTTGGAGGCTGACACCATAAACAGCAGCGCTCAGAACGCATTTTTACAGCTTCTGGAGGAACCCCCGGCTCATGCCGTGTTCATTCTTAGCACCGATGCGCCTGCCGCCCTGCTTAAAACGGTTCGTTCTCGTTGTGTCGAGCTAAAGGCCTCGCCTGCACAAGGGGAAATTGACGAATCAGCCTCGACAATGGTTGGCGAGTTCTTTGCGGCCTTGGAAAGCGGCAATGCTTCGATTGCTTCGTTTATGTTCAAGCTCGAAAAGCTTGACAAGACAGCTATGGCTGGCTTCATTGAGCTATCAAAAATCCGCACCGCTGCCGAGCAGAGGTCTGTCGGCAGCGAGGGCTTCAAGACTACGGCGAAAACGCTCTCGCGCACTGAGCGAATCCTGGAAAAAGCCGGCGAAATGCTTGATTTAAACGTAGGCTCGGGGCACATCTCCGGGATGATATGCGCAAGCCTTTTGGAAATTGAAAACTGAAATGAGGTTTTATTTTGATTGAAATAGTCGGCGTTCGCTTTAACAATAGAGGCAAAGTGTACTTTTTTGACCCCGCAGGGCTCACAGTCGCAAAAGGTGAAAACGTGATAGTTGAGACTGCGAAAGGGCTGGAGTACGGCGAATGCGCACGCCCAAACCAGATGGTCGAGGATACCGCAGTCGTCCAGCCGCTCCGGCCAGTCGCGCGAATTGCTACCGGCGACGATAACAGAAGCTATCAGGCAGGCAAGGCCAAGGAAAAGGACGCCTTTGACTACTGCCAGAAAAAAATTGTGGATTTTGGCTTGGAAATGAAGCTTGTCAGCGTCGAATATGGCTTTGACGGCAACAAAATACTTTTTTTCTTCACGTCGGAAGGGCGCGTCGATTTCAGGGAGCTCGTAAAAGACCTTGCGGGCATGTTCAGGGCGCGCATAGAACTCCGGCAGATAGGTGTGCGCGATGAGGCGAAGATGCTGGGGGGCTTGGGCGTCTGCGGGAAGGCCTTCTGCTGCTCGCAGTTCTTGACGGAGTTTCACCCTGTCTCTATAAAAATGGCGAAAACGCAGGGGCTGTCGCTAAACCCAACAAAAATATCAGGCACATGCGGCAGGCTTATGTGTTGCCTGAAATATGAAGAGGCCGCCTATGAGCACTTGGTGAAGAAAGCTCCCAAAATAGACGCATTTGTCGAGACCCCATCGGGAAAAGGCAGCGTCATAAACGTAAACCTGCTACGCGGGAACGCAAAGGTGCGACTGGAGGACGGGCTTGACACCACCCTTAAAACTTTCTCCTTTGACGAGCTTGACGTGCTTGGCGGAAAAGGCAGAAGGGCTGAATACATAGCGGCGAGGGCTGAGGGCAAGCTTGAAGAAGCCGGATTCAAAGTTTCACCGCCGCCCGAACCCAAGCGCACTCTTGAGCCCTCCCGCCCGTCAGGCAATGAGAGGCGCCACCATTCTTCAAACAAGCACAATCATTCAGATAGCAGGCAGGGTGGCCCTTCGAGCCAAAAGCACTCTCCGGAGCAGCGAAAAGGGCAAAACCTCTCCTCTGCGGAGCGTGCCGAGAGGGATGCTGAAAAGAATGCCAAGCCGAACCGCCCACAGCCGCTTGAGGGCACACAGAATAAGAAGCCTCATGTCAAACGCCGCAGAGGCGGCCGCGGGGGCAACAAGCCAAAATAGGGATGGGGTGCGAAATCATGTTTGCGGGTCGGGATGAGCAACTAAAAAAACTCGAAGGCCTATACAATAGCGGCAAGTTTGAATGTGCCATTATGCATGGCCGCCTGCGCGTAGGCAAAACTGCCCTGATACGAGAGTTCATTAAAGGCAAAAGGGCAATCTATTTTTCAGCGCAAGAGACAAACGACCGGGAAAACCAAAATGCCCTGCTCAAAAGCATTGCGGCATTCCCTGAGTCGTCGCAAAACGAAGCAGTGGGACTAGCCGAATTCCCACGCATTGCCCAGCAGTTATATAAGCTATCAAACACCCAGCGGCTACTTTTGGTCATTGACGACTACCATTTCCTCGTTGCGTCAAATCGTGAAGTTTCAAAAATCATTTGCGCGCAAATCGACAAACTGTTAAAAAACTCTCAGCTTATGTTTTTGATTTGCGGCTCGTCTGAGCCGGTCATGGAGAACGAAACGCTGAGCTACGACAGCCCATTTCACGGCAGGCGCACAGCCCAGATAAAAGTCGAGCCTTTTACATTTTTCGAAACCAAGCGGTACTATAGCGGCTTTTCCCCCTACGACATTGCAGTGGTGTATGGCCTGACCGGGGGCATTCCAGGCTACATCGGATTAATGGATCCGAAACAGCCGATTGAAGAAAATATCAAGCAAACATTTTTCAACCCATACTCCATGTTATTTGAAGAGCCAGCTAATTTCTTGCGCCGGGAAGTCCGAGACCCGACATATTACAACGCCGTGCTGCAGGCTATAGCGGCAGGGTGCTCAAAGAATTCCGAAATCTCCACAGCGGTGGGACTTGAGACAAGCGCTTGCACCGCTTACCTGAAAAACCTAATCTCCTATGGCATCGTAGGAAAGCATACGCCCGTGACCGAAAGAGCCGGCAAAAAGACTGCCTATGGGATTGAAGACAGCATGTTTAGGTTCTGGTACCGATTTGTCCCAGATAATATATCTCAAATACGGATGTGCCAGGTTGACAAGTTTTGGCGCAAAGTCGCCACTGAAATTCCCTCGTTCATGCGGACAGTATTTGAAGATATTTGCAGGGAATGGATAGAGCAAAGAAACCTCGCCGGGCGCCTGCCTGGCAGTTTTGTTGAGATTGGCCGGTGGTGGGGCGTCGACCCAATATCTAAAAACGAAGCCCGGCTGCCCATAGTTGCATATGCCAACGACGACCATGCCCTCTTTGGTGATTGCGTGTGGTCGGATGAGCCTACAGACGCCGAAGCGCTCGTCTCATTAGACGAGCGCAGCAGGTTGTTCCGCTTCCAAAATAGGTACTTGTTCTTGTTTTCCAGATCCGGCTTCTCCAAAGAATGCGCAAGCCTAGCAGGGCGCATCGGTGCGAGCCTGGTGGTATTTGAGTGAAAACCTGAACCTACATTTTACATTTTTTCCGGTGCCGTAACCCCCAGAATGCCTAAGCAATTTTTAATCATGGCTCTGACTGTGTCGGCGAGCTTCAACCTCGCCAGCAGCAGGGCTTTTTCCTCACCCTTGATGCGGCACGAGCTATAAAACCTATGAAAGCGCGCCGCAAGCTCAACGACATATCTGTTGATGCGCGATGGGTCATAGTCTCGCGCGGCCAGCTTAATTTCTTCCGGTAAGAGCGAAATCTGCTTTATAAGCTCGAGCTCCGGCTCCGAACTTAGTAAAACCGTATTTATTTGCTCAATTTTCGGAACTTCGAACCCTTCCGCAGCCAGCATCGCAATCATACTGCAAATCCGGGCGTGGGCGTATTGGACATAGTAGACCGGATTTTCGCTGTCCTGCCTTACCGCAAGCCCCAAGTCGAATTCAAGGTGACTGTCAGGCCTTGCATTGAAGAAAAACCTGCACGCATCGACAGATATCTCATCTAGCAAATCATTTAAAGTCAGCGCCTTGCCCGTGCGCTTCGAAACCTTGACAGTCTCCCCGTCGCGAACCAAACGAACCATCTGCATTATCAGAAAATCTAGCCTGCTGCCGTCCACGCCCAGAGCATCTCCCCCTTCAGACATATAGGCCTTCATCCTCATGGCGTGGCCATGGTGGTCGGCACCCAAGACATCGACCACCCTGTCAAAACCGCGCAACAGCTTGTTCCGATGATATGCGATATCGACGGCATAGTAGGTGTAGAAACCGTCGCTCTTACGCATCACCTCATCCTTGTCGGCGCCCAGTTTCATGGTCCGGAGCCATAATGCTCCATCTTTTTCATATATCAGGCCACCCTTGTCGAGCAGCTGAATCGTCTCTGCCACAGCCCCGCTTTCATGCAAAGAGCTGTCGTGAAACCATTCGTCATACCTGATGCGGTAGCGCTCAAGGTGCTCCTTCATCAGCGCAATATTGTGTGGCAGTCCAAAAGCTATGAGCTTCGAAATCCGCTCATCTGAGGGCAACGTGCGAAGCTTGTCCCCTTCCCTTTCGAAAACCAGCGACGCCAACTCCTTTATATCATCGCCATGATACCCATCCTCAGGAAATTCGTAATTTTGCTCCCCAAGGCAAAGCTGCATATAACGCGCATCTATCGACTTTCCGAATTGTTCGACCTGATTTCCCGTATCGTTGACATAAAACTCGCGCCACACATCGTATCCCGCCATGCCAAGAATTGCGGCCAAAGTGTCTCCCAGCACGCCGCCGCGGGCATTTCCTATAGTCATGGGTCCGGTAGGGTTTGCCGATACGAACTCAACCATGATTCTTTTGCCCTTGTAGGTGTCTATCCTGCCGTAATCTTTTCCCATGGATTCCGCCAGCCGCAACACATCGCCATACCACTTTTCCGACAGGACGAAGTTAATAAACCCCGGCCCGGCTATCGA